>JAUMDU010000107.1:0-15411 GCA_032121425.1 Ilumatobacteraceae bacterium
AGCTTTGCTTCCACGGACTTGCTGTGATCAGGAAGAGCCCCTAAGCGGAGACGAAGTTGTTCCACCTCATCCCTGAGAGCAAGAATTTCGGTCTCGTCCACGACTGCACACTATTGCTCCAAGGACCCCGACGCCACAGTGGGTCAAGTGGCACATTGCCCGAAATTATGGTGGACAGCAGGCAGGGCGTGTAGAGTCGGTATTGCCTGACAAGGCACCGTAAACAATGTCGGCCCCGACCGGCAACATTATGAAGGGGTTTCCCAATATGAAGGTGTGGATTGACCAAGACCTGTGTACTGGCGATGGACTATGCGAGGAAATCGCACCAGATGTTTTCACGCTTCTTGATGACGGTCTTGCCTATGTAAAAGAGGGTGACAAGGTGTATGCGACCGCAAAAGGTAACCCACAAGGTGCCGAAGGTCTTGCAAACTTCCCCGATAGCCGCATCGATGCAGTTGTTGAGTCCGCCGAGGAGTGCCCCGGCGAGTGCATCTTTATTGAGCCCTAATAATTAGGTACCAATAAATCTGCCCACGGTGAGAAACGCCGTGTGTGCAACCATCCTGTGATCAGGCCTTACCGCCATGCCTTCAATGTGCCATGTGCGATGTAGCACTTCAAGGGTGCGTTGATCTGCCCATCCCTTGCCTAGCGCTTCTCTGACTTGTACTGCCTGAGTTATAGACGGGGTGTAGGCCACCACGAGTCCACCCGCCACAATCGAGGATTCAATGAGAGGGATTACTCTCCATGGCTCTGGCAAGTCCAACATGACGCGGTCAAACTCACCTTCCGGGACATCACTGTATGCGTCACCGAGTTGAACGTCGTATTTTTGAAGAGCTTCCTCACCAAGAAATGACCGGACGTTATTGACTGCTCTATTGAGAAAATCTTCCCGTAGTTCACATCCACGAATATGGGCACCCCAGCGCAGCATTGCCATTGACAGTGCACCAGATCCGATACCAGTCTCATATACGCGTACACCAGGATGTATGTCGCCAATCATGCACATTGTGGCGAGATCCTTGGGATAAATGACCTGTGCGCCTCTGGGCATTTCAATAACAAAATCCTCCAACGTCGGGCGGAGGACTGTGTAACGCATTCCTTTTGTTGTTTCAACCACTTGGCCAGGCTGAATTCCGATCACTGTTGTATGAGGCACAAAGCCAGAATGACTGTGAAACTCACCCTCGACATTAAGCGTGACGAGATATCGCCTTCCTTTTGAGTCGATGAACAATACTTTTTCACCCTCGGCAAACACACCACTCACAGGATTCATGCCTCGTTCTTACTAATCGAGACCACTAACGTCTCACCCTTTTTCAGTTGGACCGATTGGGTTGTCCCCTGTCTACGGCGCAAGAACCAACGAACTACGACCAAGATCCAGAAAACCCAACGAATGTAGACGTTCTTTGCTCCATAATGTCGGAGAAGACGAAGACACCACCTTGCTACAAGAGCAATCACGAATTAAAACTTTCGAAACTCAACACGGGAGCCACGTCGCCGACCGCCGCGCCGTCCGGCTACATAAGCAATCAGTACGACCACCGACAAGACTATTGATCCAAGCGCAACAATGCTTTGCTTCTTATCGGCTGCACGACCACTGATGTCGGCTTGAAGCGCACGCACTTTGCCTTCAATGTCCTCTTTTGAGATTTTGGGTTCCGTCGACACGTCACATCTCCTTACTAAGGCTTCGTTGTTGAATTCTGCTCAGCGATAAAGCAACTAACGCTGCCACGATGACGAATGTAATGAAGTAGTGAATGAAAGACCATGACTCAGAGAGCGATTCGCCACCGATGAATTGACTGAGCCGTAATACAGCTAGAGAGAAAAACACCAACGCCAATCCAAGGCACACGGAAGCAAGGGTTCCTACTGCCACCCACCGTGCCGCGCCACGAATTGGATCAATCGTTTCTTGCCGCGCATACTGCTTCACTGAGTCCACCAGATCAGTCACATGATCTGGTGCTCTGCGGCGCCGGGAAGACTCTGGAAAAGACATGGGAGATAAGCCTAGAGCCGTTCTGGACAGTTATCCACAGGTTATTTTCCTTGTTGAAAAGTGATGAGTTCAGAAACATGGTCAATGATGTTCCGCAGTACTGAAATCCTTGTGAGCATTGTTTCTGGAAGTAACAGCTCATACCTGTCAAGTGGGCCGCAAGGGACAAGCGCTGCGATGGCCCAAAACGCACGATTCACCTCATCCAAGCCCACTCCCGAGGCCCACCATCGGCCACCGGCGATTGTGGTTAATTCAGGGTGACTCACTTGCGTCGTGTGAGGTCTTTCCCTTAAGTCATCAATCATCACATGCAAAGTTCTGACTCTTTGTGCGAGAAGTGAAATCGATGATGCGGCTTCGTGGACTTGAGTTTGTGATGGAACTAAATCTTGAATATGGACACACTCACCCATGGGATAGGGATCGTCACTCAACCATGCCAATACCTTGACTCGCTCAGTTGCTTGTGCTTCCACTACGAGACCGAAATCAGCTTCAAAAATTTTTTCTACTTTGACAACCACGCCATGAGAAAAGCGCTTGTCTCCTCCACCCACCTCGCTGCCCTGCTCAATGAGGACCGAGACAAAACAGAGTGTGGATGTAGAGATGTCTTGCAAAAGAGATATGTAACGATCTTCAAAGACTCGCAAGACAACCTTTTCACCTGGAAGGTACGAAGTACCCAAAGGGAAGACACCAAACGTCTGACTCATATGGTTAATTCTTAAGGCGCAAGTTGATCTGGCCGAGGAACTGTACGAGCACTGTTCAGTGCTTCTCCTAGCGACTTCCAAATTGGTTGAAACACGGATTGATTTTCCACTCCTGAACCGTTCAGTAAAAGAGCGAATTGCACGTCATCCTCAGATTCAAGCGGCAAGTAACCAACCAGGGATTTAACTCCTGTTAGAGTGCCAGTTTTTCCCACAAGCCGTTCTTCGACAGAAGAGTCGTTAAAGAAGTTCTCAAGAGTGCCGGTGCTACCCGCGATCGCTAGAAGATTAGGAAACACTTCCTTGTTCCGCTCCAACAATCCAATAAAAAAATCACATGATGATGAATTGGACTTCGACAGTCCTGATCCATCAACAACTACAGATGTTCCAATACTCCATGTCCTAATTGTCTCTAATACAACTTCGAGTCCTTTTGAGGTGGAACCAATTCCCTTCTTGACGTAACCCATTTCCTTGACAAGTAGTTCTGAGGTGTTGTTGTCACTGTTCACCAACATCTCTTGCACAATGGCAGACAAGGGCGCAGAAGATATGGATGCAATTGAGGTGGCACTCTGAGGAACGGTAGTTCTCCTTTGAACACCATTGGCAACAGTGACTCCTCGTAGCGACAATAAGTTCACTAGTTCTGTACCTGCTGCAAGACCCGGATCATCTGGTTTTGCGGACTCGCCCGATACAACGCCATCATTAATAACCAATGCACCTAGAGGCCCCGCCTCAACGCCATAGAAAGATGTGGGCCATTGGTCGATAAAACGCTCTTGGTCATAGCGACTATCAATCACAATCACAGAACCCGTAATCTGCCGAATTCCCTTTGCCAAAACACTGGTTATCAATGAATCCAAAGAGGTCCCATTAATCGTGGGATATTTCTCTGTGGCTACGTATCCAGCAGTCACTAACACCGGATCACCACCCCCAATTACATAGAGGTTTTGTGTGCTTCCAGAAGGTGATATTGGATCTGCGAAAACTTGTGTGTCAAACGTGTGTTCCGCACCTAGCACTTCTAGGGCGGCAGCTCCAGTAGTGACCTTGCTCGCTGATGCAGGAATGAACAAATCATCGCTACGAGTGGATGACAACGTTGTACCCATCCAATCCACTCGAAGACAAGATCCAGAGGGAAGACGACGCGTTACGCCATCTAGAGCCCTTCTGACGGCACCCGTTCGTGAGGTCATCGACAATGTCGCAGGTGCTCGTCGAGCACTCAACACAGGGAAAGCTGATTTCGGGACCTCACTAGGTGACGCCTTGGCAACACTCCTGCCGGCAAGCGAATCGGTATAGAAATATGCGACAGTCAAGACCACACACCCCACTAGTCCTGCGATTAGAACAAATCGGACTGGATCGGCGGAACGTCGAGTTCCTCGTTGCTTGGGTTTACCTTGTGGCCACACCGGTGTGTACTGCATATCGATAGAGGTGTCCAAGAGCCGCTACTGCACGGTTGCCGCTTGCATAACACAAACGGCCTGATTCACGCACAGCAACGACGCCAGCATTGTTGGGGTCAGCAACAGCAAGTTCGGTTGCCACCAAAATAGGTTTGCCTGTGGCAAGTGATAATTCGTGCGCCGCCTGAGCAAAACGTGCATCTTGTCGTTCGTGATACTCCACGATTCTTTCAAGTCCATGATCTGGATGAAAACGACCCTCACGCATGAGTCTTGCCTGATTGGCTTGAATGCCAATACCTAAATAAATCACTGCATCCACATCACGATGTTGGGCAATCATCTCCATCACTTCAGGGATGGTGTCGCGTGTCTCCCCACCGGCACAATCCACAGGATTATTGCGACTCCAACGTGGTGGCAGTTTTGTATCAATCATTTTTTCTAGATCTGAGGGAAGTTGCATGAGCTGCAACTGCCCATCGCGAGCCAATGCATCGCTTGTCACAACACCCCATCCACCTGCGGTTGTCAAAATGATGACGTTGGGACCCTTAGGTAGAGGCTGAGTCGCAAACGTCGCTGCGGCTTCAAATGCTTCTTCCACCGTCGCGGCTCGAGATATACCGTGAGCTCGACACGCACCATCAAAAATTGCATCATTGGCTGCAAGCGCGCCTGTATGACTTGCTGCAGCCCGTGCACCATTTTCTGTTGCGCCGCCTTTCACCAAAACAACTGGCTTGTGGGTCGTCACTTGTCCTAATCGAGTCATCAGACCAAGACCGTCAGTAATGCCTTCTACATAAGCAAGTGAGACTCGTGTTTGTGCATCAGTGCCGTACCACTCAATAAGATCCGCCACCGAAAGTGCGGCTGCATTACCTGCCGACACTGCCCTACTTATTCCCACTCCGGATTGCCGGGCATAATTCATAAAACTCGACACAAAATTTCCACTTTGACTTGCAACTCCAATTGCACCCGTTGGTGGGTAAGGCGCAACTATCTGGGCACAAAGATTCACTGGTGTAGAAACAACTCCTTGACCGTTTGGTCCAGCCAATAAAATTCCAAGTTCATCGGCAAGTGCAATGAGTTCTTCTTCAAGTTTCTTACCTTCGTCGCCGGCTTCGCCGTAACCAGCAGATGTAAGAAACGCGGCTTTAATTCCTTTTCGAGCACAAGCACGAAGAAGGTCGGGGTTTGCTGATGCTGGTGTACACACGAAAACAAGATCAATTTCATTTTCTGGTAATGCATCAATGTCGGCCACCGTTTGGATGCCTAGAACTTGTTCACCTTGAAGATTCGTTCCATATACGCCTCCTGCAAAGCCACTGGCCAAAATGTTGTGCAGCGACACAAAGCCAAATTTGCCTGGGTGCGTAGATGCGCCAGTGACGAGAACACCTCGCGGCTCAAAGAGAGCCATGAATTGCTCCTGGGTATAGCGAGCACGTTGCGATGTAGATGCAGGTGTCCCACGCTCGCCAAGTTCTACCAGTGCGTCCACGGCAACAATGTCGCCATTTGTACGAACAATCAGTGGGTTGATATCCACCGACACAATGTCAGTTCGACTTTCGGCCACTTTTGATAACCCGATGAGACATTGCACCACCTGATTGAGATTGACCGCGCTTTCGCCGCGGAATTCAGAAAAGATCCCATGCATCTTCAAACTGCTCACCATCTCACGAGCAATCGATTCCGTAATGGGTGTAGGTCGGAATGCCACGTCCTTGATGACCTCGGCCATAACTCCGCCAATGCCCAGCATCACTGTGGGCCCAAATTGAGGATCAACGAGAAAGCCAGCGATCAACTCTCTCGTTCCAGCGATCATTGGAGCGACTAAAAGGTGTACGTCGCCATCTTCAGGTCGAGCTGCCTTCAATAAATCATTGGCAGCTGTCTCCACAGATCCTTCATCATTAAGGCGTAGCCGAACCAGGCCGCGCTCAGTTTTGTGGGCGATCGCATCGCCACCGAGTTTGACGACTACAGGAAAACCCAACTCCGAGGCCGCACTCATCGCCTGCTGGACCGTAGTGATCTTGTGTTCAGGCGCAAAGGGAATACCGAACGGGGCAAGTAGTTCCTTTGAGGCAGACTCGGACAGTGTTGACGATGATGATTTGGTCACGGATATACCGTAGTCAGCCCGCAGTGGTTACACCCTTCTCAACAAAAAGGCAGCTGTGAAATGCCCCAGTTATGCGGTGAGTTTCACAATATGTTGAGCTATTTCACCCGATAGCTCCCCAATTACCAGGTGGCCAGCAGGAAGTTCAACCAATGTTGCGTGTGCAACCGTGGCCGCAATGTGACGAGAATGTTTCACATCAACCCAACGATCTTCAATGGCACCCATGATCAAGCATGGCGCCTTTATGTTCTTCAAAGAGTCTTCAATGTTCACACGAATGTCTAGTTCTAAATGAGCATCGCTACCGGGCTGCACAGTACTTGCCGCCATAGGAATTATTTGTTCCAACATCGGTTCCAAAAGTTCCAATGCCCCAGCGGTGTATCCATCTACGAGCGCATACCTCATAAAAACATCTGGACCAATGGCGATGAGTCGACGCCACAAATCGAATGTTGCCCTCATGCGCGCATCACTTTGAGACCATCCACATAGTGATGTCACCGTAAGTACCTCGTCTTGATGAAGTGCAGCACATCGAAGGGCTGCAACTGCACCCAGCGAATATCCGCCGACATGAAAAGTATTGAAACCTAAATTCTTCATAAGGGCAACGGCATCATTGATGACCTCGTCAAGATCAATTGGTTCTGTGGGCATGGGTGTCTCACCAGATCCAGGAAATTCACATACAACCCATGTTCGTGGTTCTGACGCAACTTGAGTTACTTGATCCCAAGCATTTGCTGCTTGGGTTGTTCCGTGAAACAACAAAACAGGGGCTCCAGAACCCGTGATCTGGTAACCGATTGTTCGACCGTTATGGATATAAGTAGCCATAACGAAAAGTTAGACCAAGAGGCGTAAGAGAGACTTAGCGCACGAGTGCGGCACGAAAAAAAGAAATTACATGTTCGGTGTGAGTGTGAATGTTTTCTGGGGTAAGGGCTTCATCATCGAGTAACCCATTCACGAAAGGTGAATCGGAAAAATACGTGAGCACTGCTCCGTATCCCGTGATGAGAAGGTGTCGCGCATCGTGGACAGCAAAAACACCACGGTTCATCTCCCCTTGCAGATAGTCAGTAGCTCGATCAAAGAAGGGTCGTAGAACTCCTGAAAGATCGATACCCAAATGAACCCCACCATCCAAAGCCTCGCGACGCATGATGCGCACATAGTCAGGTGTTTCGGCAAACAAGTCCAAACAGGCGCGCAGTACTAATTCAGCTTTATCCCACCCTGATGCCGGTGAGCTGACCGCAATATCCAATCGTTCCAACCAATCGGACAAAAGCCGCTCAAACACATCGCCATATAGGGCTTCCTTGCTGGGAAAGTGATGCAGCAGACTCGGCCGGCGAATACCTACACCTGCAGCTATGTCATTCAGTGAAGTTCCGTCGTAGCCCTTGTGGGCAAAGCAAATAAGAGCTTCATCCAAGATCTGGTCTCGAGTAGACCGTTGCAGAGATCCGGAGGCGTCAAGGGTCACAACATAAATCTATCGTCCCTGCTACCTACCTACCAGTAGGTAGCAGTCTAAGGTGTTTGGATGAGCTCCATCTTGAACACTGTGTTGACCGCCCTCATAATTGCGGCTGTCGTCACTACGTTGGCCAACACTGCAACAACCGTGTACCTCCACCGAGGTCTAAGTCATAGAGCAATGGTCATACACCCGGCTATCGCATGGGTCTTCCGATTAATTGTGTGGCTCACCACAGGTATCAAGCCAAAAGAATGGGTTGCAGTGCACAGAAAGCACCACGCATACACCGATGAACAAGGTGACCCTCATTCTCCAGTGCTACTCGGATGGAGAAAAGTACAAATGAGCAATGTTGGTCTGTACCGCATCGCTCTCAAAGACTCATCGATTGTCGAGAAATACGCAAAAGACCTACCTGATGATGTCTGGGACAAAAGAATGTTTGGTCACCATAAGACCGGACTTGGCATTGGAATAGCAATCTTGGTCGTCGTATTTGGACCGGTTATTGGACTTTTGGCTGCCTTCATCCACGCCAATGTGTACTTAGCTGTGAACGCTGGAGTTAATGCACTTGGACATCACTTTGGAAAACGCCCGTATAACAATCAAGCCACAAATCTTCAGTGGCTGGCATTTCTCACCATGGGAGAAGGCCTCCATAACAACCATCACGCAGCACCATCGTCTGCGCGTCTTTCTCACACACGCAGTCAGATAGATCCAGGTTGGTGGGTCATCACCACATTGCAAAAGGTACGCCTCGTCTCATTGCGATTCGATGACGTCCGTCTCACGCCTGCGGCGAAAGCATCTGTGACTGGTTCTAACGACTAATTTGACAATGTGATGGAAACAGTAACCACTCAGAAGTTTTTTGATGGTCAAGTGCTCCATGGTCCATCGCGCATCCTTCTTGAAGAAGGCAGAATTTCTGGAATTGAAACACATGATGGTGAGACAGAATCCTTTGTGATCACAAGTGGATTCGTTGACCTTCAAATGAATGGTTTTTCTTCAGTTGATGTCTCTGACTGCACCATGGAAGAACTCATTGCGTTAGACCTTGCGCTCCTTTCGCACGGAACTACTTACTGGCTTGCCACCGTCATTACAGCGCCACTCGACCGACTCGCTGACCGTATTTCCTTTTTGGATATGGCCTATCGCAGTGGACGTGTGCCTGGATTGCTCGGCATACATATCGAAGGCCCGTTCCTTGGTAGCGCCCCCGGTGCGCACCGCACGGACTGGATCGTGCCCATCGATATGGAATGGCTGAATAAACTCCCTGATTCGGTGCGTCTCGTGACACTGGCGCCAGAACAGCCCTTGGCATCTCAGGCCACGCAGATGTTGCGCCACCGAGGTGTTGCTGTATCCATGGGCCATACACGGCCAACCGATGCGGACATCAATCAGATGATCAATTCAGGGTCCAACATGGTGACTCACCTGTTTAATGGCATGAGTGGTGTTCACCATCGCGAACCGGGTATGGCCCTACGTGCCCTTGTTGACAACAACATCACCGCTGGGCTTATTGCTGACATGTCGCATGTTTCTCCTGAGGCAGTCGCATTGGCCTTTGCGGCTAAAGGTGGAGACAAAGTGTGCTTAGTTTCTGACACGGTCGCATGGGATAGCGTACGTGCGAGACGACGTGGCATTCAGATAGTTAATGGTTCACCTCAATTGGCAGATGGTACGTTGGCGGGTTCATCCACCCCGCTCTCACAATGCGTACAGCGTTGTGTGCAAAGGGCCAGTGTTAACCTTGAAGAAGCACTGAGGGCAGCAACAAGCACTCCTTCACAGATCATCGACCGTGTCGACTTATCTCGGGTTCGGGCGCAGTCCCCCGCAAATTTGGTGGCAATGGATGAGTCTCTTTGCGTCATTGGAGCGTGGCGCGGATTAGTGTCGCATCGTGCCTAGCAATCTCACTTCCGAACAAGATCAACTCGCCATATCGCTCATCCGAGGCTTAGCCATGGATGCGCCACTTTACGCAAAGAGCGGCCACCAAGGAACCGCCATGTCGCTGGCACCTCTTGCTCATGTTCTCTACAGCCGTATCCTTCGCCACAATCCTACGGACCCCACATGGGTCAACCGTGATCGGTTTATCTTGTCCAATGGGCACGCATCGATTCTCCAATATTCGCTTTTGTTCCTCGGCGGTTGGGGCTTAACACTCGATGACATCAAACAATTTCGACAGTGGGATTCCCTTACACCTGGTCATCCTGAGGTTGGTCACACATCAGGCGTGGAAGTAACTACTGGCCCCCTTGGTCAAGGCTTCGCCAATGCAGTGGGTATGGCGATTGCTGAAGAGCACCTGCGCAGCACACACGGCAATGATGCAATTGATCATCACACCTTTGTCATTGTGGGCGACGGATGCTTGATGGAAGGCGTCAGCCACGAAGCAGCATCGCTAGCCGGTCATCTTGGTCTCGACCATTTGGTCTGCATCTTTGACGACAACAAAATCACAATTGACGGTTCCACTGATATGACGTGTTCAGATGATGTCCCGATGCGTTTTCGTTCTTACGGATGGAACGTGATCGAAGCCGGCCCAATTGCTGAGGATTGCGACGCACTTGAGAAGGTGCTCACCGAAGCTCGGTCACACGAAGGTGCTCCCACCCTTGTCGTGCTGTCCACTCAAATTGGTTTTCCCTCTCCCGATTTCACGAATGCTCACGAAGCGCACGGCAATCCATTTACTGGCGAACACGTGTCACGCACCAAACAAGTAATGGGAATTCCCGATGAGCCTTTCTGGGCGCCGGATGAACTGGTGGCCGCTTATCGACAGCACGTCAGCACACGTGGTCAAGACGCTCAGACCCAGTGGGCTTCCAAATTGTCCGAGGAACGTATGAAGGGGCTGATGACTACACATGCTCTTGCCTCAAAGTCTGAAGTTGCATCAGCTCTTCCCGCTTTTGAACAAGGTGCCGGCATTGCAACTCGACAAGCCTTTCAAAAAGTCTTGGACGCAACCGATCACATACTGCCCCATGTCATGGCCGGTGCAGCCGACTTGACGGGGAACACGGGTGCAAAACTTCCATCGCAAAACGGTTTTAGTGTTCAACACCGTCAGGGTCGCCAGGTGTTCTACGGCATCCGTGAACATGCAATGGGGTCGGCTCTTGTGGGCATGGCGCTGCATGGGGGCGTAATTCCAGTGGGAGGAACATTTTTTGTATTTGCCGACTATATGAGGCCCGCCATTCGCTTGGCTGCCCTGTCACGTGCACGTTGTGTATTTGTATTTAGCCACGATTCAGTAGGCGTTGGTGAAGATGGACCTACGCATCAGCCAGTAGAACACTTGGCATCACTTCGTTCCATACCCGGTCTTCAAGTCATCCGTCCCGCGGATGCAAATGAAACGGCTCAAGCATGGTTAACCGCGGTTACACACGATGGTCCTACTGCGCTTATCTTGTCGCGCCAAAATCTTCCAGTGATGACCGATGGTGGTGCGGTTGAATATGGCGCCGCTGTCATCGAGAAAGGAATTCAGCCAGCAGTCACGCTTGTCGGTACAGGCAGTGAAGTACATGTTGTTCAAGCCGCCGCACAGGCGCTTGCCAAAGAGTCTGTGCAGGTCAATGTGGTGTCCATGCCTTCCGTGGATCGTTTTCTAGCTCTGTCGCAATCTGAACAGCTCGCTGTCATTCCACGAAACATTCCAAGTCTCAGCGTTGAGGCTGGTTCCACTTTTGGATGGTCGTCGGTAACGACTCATCAGATAGGCATCGATCGATTTGGTGCAAGTGCACCAGGTGGCGTCGTGATGGAACAACTAGGAATATCGGTTGACAACGTTGTGGCACGTGTCAAAGAAATCTTGTCTTCATGAATATGAAACTGGTTGATCTGTATCAAAGTGCTGGTCAAAGTGCTTGGCTTGACAATTTGCAGCGGAGTTATATCACTACTGGATACCTCAATGAACTCATTGCACAAGGGGTGCGAGGACTCACGTCTAATCCCACAATTTTCCAGAAAGCGATACAAAGTTCGGCCGACTATGACGCACAATTCTTTCAGGAGCTACATGCGGGGCATAGTCCTGCAGAGGCCTATTGGAAGATGGTTATCAAAGACATCATCGATGCTTCTGAGTGTTTCTCTACCACCTATCAGGATTCCTCACGAGTGGATGGCTATGTGAGTGTTGAGGTGGACCCCAGGCTTGCCCGCGACACCATTGGAACAATTGCAGCAGCACGTGAACTTCGTGCCTCCATCAACAAGCCGAATGTAATGATCAAGATTCCCGCAACTGTTGAAGGGTTGCCGGCGATCACTCAAATGGTGGCTGATGGTTGCCCTGTTAATGTGACCCTGATCTTTAGTCTTGATCGCTACGCCGAGGTAATTGAGGCCTACATCGCTGGATTGGAAGAACGCCACAATCAAGGTTTGCCGCTTGAAGCGGTGCACAGTGTCGCAAGTTTTTTTATCAGCCGTGTGGATTCAGAAATTGATGCACGTTTGGCATCTAGTTCTCATAAAGAGGCATCAGTTCTCCAAGGAACCTCAGCAATCAACCAGGCTCGACTTGCCTATCAATTATTCCTCGATCACTTTTCAGGTCCACGTTGGGAGATTTTGCGCAGTCACGGCGCGCCTCACCAGCGTCCTCTCTGGGCTTCAACTTCTACTAAAAATCCGTTGTATCCCGACACGATGTACATCGATCAATTGATTGGTCCTCATACGGTCAACACCATTCCAGAGGCGACCATGCATGCGTTCATCGATCATGGAATAGTGTCAACCACAATTGAAAAGAACATTTCTCAATCACAGCTTCAATGGAATCTCCTTAGTGATTGTGGAGTTGATGTAAATGCGGTTGCTGAAAAACTTGAATCAGAGGGTGTGCAATCCTTTGTTCAAAGTTTCGAGGATCTTATGGAGTCGCTTCACCAAAAATCTCTCTCATAAATCATGGGCGCCGATTCAGAAATTACCTCTCAAATTGAAGCACTGACTGCAGCGCTAGGTGACACTCATCGTGGAGAATCCGAAAAGAGGCAGATGCTTCGTCTCATTTCTTCAGCAACAAATCTGGTTTCCGGAGATTCTTCTGCCCTTGATATCAAGATTGCCAGCATGGCTTTGCAGGAGATGACTCAAGCTTTTGAGATGTTTGCTCCATATCGCGAATCTAAGAAAGTCACGATATTTGGATCGGCACGCATTACGCCCGATAATCCCATCTATTCCCTCACTGTGCAAACAGCTAAAGCCCTAGCCAATGCCGGATACATGGTGGTGACCGGAGCAGGTCCTGGCCTTATGGAAGCTGGAATGCTTGGCGCTGGCCGTGAGAATTCCATTGGAGTGTCTATTCGTCTTCCCTTTGAGACAAGTGCCAATTCGGTCATTGCTGGAGATGAGAAATATGTCAGTATGAGATATTTCTTCACGAGAAAACTTATGTTGGTGAAAGAATCACACGCATTTCTCTGTATGCCCGGAGGATTTGGCACTCTTGATGAGACCTTTGAATTGCTCACACTGGCCCAGACAGCAAAATCAGTTCCGGTTCCCATCGTTTTCTTAGAAGTTCAAGGCGATCCTTTTTGGACACCCTTGATGAACACCATGGAACCTTTGTTGAAGAACCACGGTCTCATCTCTTCCAGCGACACCTCGCTGTATCGCATTACCGACAGCATCGACAGTGCAGTCTCGGAGATCACTGATTTCTACAGCAATTATCACTCGATTCGATTTGTAAGGAATCGCTTATACATCAGGATGAGACGTGAAATTCCTCCAGCAGATTTTTCAGCGCTCGTTCATCAGTTTGGGCATCTCACACAAGATGGCGATATTCGACAATCCTCACCCTCAGATGACGAGATTAAGGACAAAGACAATCTCGAACTATTCAGGGTCTCATTGATGTACTCGGCCAAAGGTTTTGCCGACCTGCGTCCCCTCATCAACGTAATCAATCGCTACTAATCTGACGTCTTTCCCAAGTGAAGGAGAGCCTTTTCAACGGCGCGTCTGGCCTGACTTAACTTTTTCTCATCTAGCGGACGAGCATTAAGACCATCTTGAATGGCCTGAGTCAAGATACTCATGGAGAGTTCTCCAAGTTCATCTGCAATTGCTTCTAAACGCATGATGATGTCTGATGTATCCACCATGATTGCTGTGTTTCCTCTCAAGCAAGTCGTGTGAAAATAGGACTCAGTGGCCTATATGGCGTAGCGTATACGACGTGCTGCGAGAAGAAGAACCAAGAGAGTGGATCAGTTTCGAAGATCCCGATGAATTACGAACATGGATGATCGATGCGACTTTCTTTCGATCCAGTTACAAGTGTATTTACGGGCAGGGTTGTCAAGGCGTCCATGACGATCCCACACCAGAATTAATGCAGGGTTGCTGTTCCTTTGGTGCACACTTCTTGGACGACGACGACCTGAAGAGTGTTAAGAAGTATGTCAAGCGACTGAAATCTCGCCATTGGAAGAACAAGGCCAAGGCTGAGTCCAAGGGATGGACTGTCACCGAAAAAGACGGTTCCACAAAGACGAGAGTTGTAGATGGTGCATGCATCTTTCATAATCCTCCAGGATTTGAAGGCGGAACCGGTTGTGCCTTCCATATCGCCGCCGTAGAAGCTGGTGAGCGCCACATGGATTGGAAGCCAGATGTGTGCTGGCAAGTTCCCTTACGTCTTGAAGACCATGTAGAAGATGGTGGCTACGTAGTTTCTACGATTCGAGAATGGAAGCGGCGCGATTGGGGTGAAGGTGGCGATGATTTCCATTGGTGGTGCACTGAATCTGCAGATGCATTCGTCGGCAAGGATCCCACATACGTCTTTTTTGAAGATGAACTCACTGAACTTATGGGCAAAAAGGCATACAAACTTCTGGTGGAACAACTCAAACGCCCCACTGCTGTTCCGCTAGCTCACCCAGCAGTGAGAAACAGACCAAAGAAATAAGACTTAGTTCTTCTTGGAACGGCGGCGCTCTTCGAGACTGAGGCCCCGTTTACGAATACGAATGTTCTTTGGGGTCACTTCGACAAGTTCGTCGTCACCAATCCATTCGATCGCAGTTTCAAGTGTGTGCTGAACTGGCGCGGCTAATTTGATTCCGTCATCATGGCTATGTGTACGAATGTTGGTCTTTTCCTTGGCGCGAACGGCATTCACAACCATTTCTTCACCCCGTGCACCTTCACCAATAATCATGCCTTCGTACACTTCAACTCCAGGGTGTACGAACAAAGTTCCGCGCAATTGAAGATTGTCGAGAGCATAGGCAGTGGTGCCTCCGATCCTGTCGGCAATCATTGCTCCACCCAGACGATGTGGCAACTCCCCTGCCCACTGTGTCCAACCGGCGTGAGATTGGTTCAACAACGCCGTACCGCGAGTTTGTGTCATCAACATTGAACGAAAACCAATGAGTCCACGTGAGGGAGCTTCAAACGAGACAATGGTTCTACCTGGATCCCCAGGACGCAAATCTGTGACACGTCCCTTTCTTGGAGCAAGAGCTTGCGTGACC
>JAUMDU010000108.1:0-395 GCA_032121425.1 Ilumatobacteraceae bacterium
GAGTGCGTTGGCGTCGATAGAAGTCTTCCATTTTGAGTGACTTACGAGTGGAAGCCCACGCTGCAAAATCACCTGATGGCGTGAGGAATTGCTGTGAGGGAACAGTGATAACGGATAACGAAGTGAGAAGTTGACGCGCTGCGTAACTATTGGGTTCTGATGCAATCACTGTTGCCGGTGCGTATTGAGATACATGTTGTTGATAACCCGCAGCCATCGTGGGAGCCATTTGGTAATCCACGGTGTAGCCAAGAGTGCGCAGATCTTGTGCAAAGTGGCGCATTGAGGAGATAAGAAAGTGAAGCCGTTGACGATGCCATGGTCGTGACGAGATCTTCTTGTGAGATTCCACAATCAAGATCACGTCGTGTTGTGGGTCTGCACCAGTAAATGCG
>JAUMDU010000108.1:405-10952 GCA_032121425.1 Ilumatobacteraceae bacterium
GTTGATCTCCAAAGACCCAAATTGTGCGACGAGTGGTCATGAACCAGAAATTGTGTTTGCCACAGTGACGGCGCGGTCAAATCCAGTGATAGCAAGACGTGCGCGAAGACGAGTCTCTGTTGCGACCACCACAACATCTCCCTGAGCAAGACGTGCACGACCCGCAGTGCCCAGCATTAATCCCAACGCTGCGTCTTCAATAAGGCCCGCGCCGTCAAGATCAATGGCTACGGTGGCGCCGGGGAATTCCCCAATGAATCTCAATAAAGCATCGTTAAAGCGAGGCAGTGATACGAGATCGATATCGCCTGTCACTACAAGAACTTGTCGATGGCCTATGAGGGTGCGACGTAATTCCATGTCCATGACTTCACGCTAACGCCTCAGCGTGACAGTACGGGCGGTGACTCGCGCATCATGGTGACAGAGGCCTTCAACCCCAACAACTTGGTGAACCCACCCCATAGGGGTATTCGGGATTTACGAGTTGCACGCACTGTTACCATTCCAGTTTCAAGGTTGTCTTCCACGGTGACATCCAAATTGAGCTTTGACCCTGCATCGATGGCATAGGTCGTTGGATTCTCGGTAGTGACTGCAACACGAGTGGTGGTGCGCACTATGTCATGTAACTGGATGACCTGAAGACAGATGACGGTGATGCCCACAAGAAGAACACCACAACCCAACACCAACGGAGCGATGAATGCGAATTCGATGGTCGATTGGCCTCTTTGGTTACGGCGCTGTGGGTTCGGCACGCTGCAAAATCCCATCAAAAATTGTGTCAAACAGTTCACCAATGCGGCCAGAGCCCCCGCCAAAAGTGGCCCAGGCAATAACCAATGTTGCCACCACTGCTGCAACAAGAAGTATGAGTGCATATTCGGTTGTGGCTTGACCACGTTGGTCAATGTCGCATTCGTGCGACACCACGTGACGCCTGGGTAGTAAGAGATAAGTAAATAAGGACATGGTGCTCTTTCATGTTGAGGAAAATGTTGTGAGGGCAGGGGAGAGTGCGGGGCCAAGTTGGCCAAGGCTGTGCACGATGAGCGGCACTACAGCAATGATGAGAAATGACGGCAAGATACACAACACCAATGGAGCAGAGAGACGACCAGGGAGTTGTCGAATCACGGTTTCAGTTGCGCTACGTCTGTCGTTGTAGACGTCACTCATGAGACGATGCACCGTGTTAACAAGCGGAAGTCCATCTTTGTAACCCGACATGATTGTGTGGGCAAGTCGATATCCCGAGGGTGTGTGAGGAAAGTGACCAAGTGCACTATCAAGACGTGCGCCATGGGTTATTGCATGTGCAATTTTGGTGCCAATGGGAGTGATGTGTTCCCAGCGTTGCAGAGATTCGGTTAACGAACATCCCGCACGTAGCGAGGCGGCAAGGTGTTCAGCCAGCAACATCGTTTCATCCACTGGGCGATCGAGTGTGCGCGCAATCAATCCGCGAATCCACAATGCGCCAAGTCGATTAAGAAAAAGGCCCAAGAAAAGAATCACCAACGTAGAAGTATGGAAAAGACGACTACGTATATCAGATGAGGAGATGAGAAGAACCCCCAAGGCAACAACAGGTAAATACGTAAGGATGCGTGTAGTGAACAATGCTTGTGCAGATGCAGTGCGAATATCTGCACGAATGGAAAGCTGAGTACGTAACGACACCAACACGTTTTCTAGTGCAGCTGGAATGAATACACCATGCACAAAAGAGGCCAGAATCATGCGACACATCTGTGCATCATCGTGTTGGTTGGCATCCTCACATAACTGTGCGCAGGCAATGAGAATGTCGGCGACTGACGTTAATTGCGATACTGCTGGGGACGTGAAATGAGGCGAAACCGTACTGCTGCGACCCAGTACTGATGCGAGCGCATCTTGTGCATGCATTCCCGAGCGAGAATGGCGGATGAGTTCTTCTACTACTTCAACTGACGTTGCAAAGTGTGTGTGGCGGGGCGAAGCGTTGTGACTATGTGGGTGAGGCTTCTGGGAAGAATCAACATGGGTAGGTGTGAAGCACAGGCGTGGAATTGTGAGTTGCCGATCTGCGTAGGTAGTAATACGTGGGCGTAGCCACCAACACAATGCGAGAAAAAACAAAGTGGTGCTCACAAGTGAAATAAGCATGTGTTAGGCGCGATTCTCTAGACACATGGGGCCGTAGAGGTGCATGGGTATGTCCTCGTGTACTGCAACAATTTCGTTGATTCGTCGTCTGCCATGTGCTGTGCGCACCATATGAATCACCACGTCTGTTGCCTGTCGAACAAGGTTCACCGCATAGTCAGGGGTCCACTGAGGAGCATCTCGCACGATGATGTTGGCGAGCCGTGACAGTGTGTGAGATGCATTCGTTGCATGCACAGTTGACCAACAACCCCGATGGCCAGATGTCAACGCCAAGACCATATCGATAGCTTCTGCGCCGCGTACCTCTCCTATAAGCAACCGATCAGGACGCATTCGTAGCGATGATCGCACAAGATCTTGCATTGTGATTTCGCCGTCACCTTCTGAATTGGCAACACGAGTTTGCAAGTGAACGACATGGGGATGTGTGATGAGTAACTCAGATGTATCTTCCACGCAGATAATGCGTTCGCGACTGTGAAAGATGTTGGCGACAGTAGACAAAAGCGAAGTCTTGCCCGAAGAGGTTTCTCCAGACACCACAACGTTTTTCTTTTCTGAGATGAGTTGACGCACGATATTGGTGCACTCTTGGGGGCCAAAAGCGGCCAAAGGATGCACACGGGAAGGGAATTTCCGCAAATTGATAGAGGGACCGGTGACAGAGATGGGAGGAATAACTACACACGCTCGAGTGCCGTCGTCTAATCGTGCATCGAGAACTGGGCACATCAGATCTATGCGACGACCCGATATGCGCGCGATGTGCTCAATGCAGGAGCTGGTCTGTTCAAGAGAAATGGATCTGACGTGCCGCACTCCTTCGCTGTCTTCTACCCAAATTTCGGTGCCATGCACAACCATTACTTCACAAGTATCTGGCTGGGAGAGATATTCCTGAAGCGGACCTAAGCCAATGCTCATGGTGAGAGCAGGTGAGAAAAGTGTGTACCGAATAGTTGTTCTACTCGTACGGGTAGTAACCCGGCGTCTACTGCGCGTGCAATTGCTGGACTATGAGGAATCTCTGCAACAACTGGAACGTTGAGGACATTTCCTACATCTGCAACCGTAAGAGCTCTGCCTTCTTCTCGCACGACTACAACATTGTGGGGGCGCGGCATTGTGGTCGCACGTCGCAAGCTGAGATAACACGGTTTAGTGACCATGGTGACCGCATTGACATTTTGTGCGATCTCGGAAGGGATGAACCCCGTTCCTGCATCGATGATCACATTGTGGGTAAGAGTGTTGATGGCGTCTGCGAGTTGACTCCATCGAGGTTGACCTTCGACAAACTTGCTCCCTCGATGGACAACAACAAGTCCGTCAATGACTGGTTCGCCTAGTAACACCATTGATGCAGCATCAGAAGAATTGTGTTCAGCGAGCCAATCGTTGATGCCAGGCCGAGCGGGCTCGGCCATACCAAGAGCTGCTGGAGCATCGCCACACAAATCAATCAACAATGTATGGCGCCCGTTAATGGCAGAAAGTAACGCCAATGCTGATGCAGTCACGGTGGTGCAGTTGCCCCCTTTGGGAGACATGAGTAAAACCGACACAAAAACCTCCTCGAGAATTCGAGGCGATGTGTGCAAAGGATGTGATCTGTAGGAACGTTGCTACAAGGCGACTTCGTTGGTGAGTGGTTGCCCAGCGATGTATTGAGCCATGTTCTGAACAAAGATTTTCTCACTACGTAGCCCAGCAGATGTAGATGCTCCTGAACTATGTGGCGTGATGATCACGTTGGGCATTTCCCACAGTGGGGAGTCTGTGGGAAGTGGTTCCGTGGCGAAAACATCAAGTGCGGCGCCAGCGAGGTGATGAGTGCGTATTGCATCAACAAGTGCTTCTTCATTCACTAGTTCACCGCGACCCACATTGATGAAATGTGCACCCTGTTTCATGTGTGCGAAACGATTTTTGTGAAAAATCTCTCGCGTATCAGGAGTAAGTGGTAAGGCAACACACACCCAATCAGCACGAACCAATACGGCGTCAAGTTGATCAAATGCAAATGTAGGGCATGGTTCATTGCCCATAGGGGTGCGTCGTATTGCCTCTACGTTCATATTGAGTGCAACACCTAACCGGGCAATTTCATATCCAATTGGCCCCATACCAATCACTGCAAGACGCGCACCATCAAGTTCATTGAAGTCGTGACGCTCCCATTGTTTGTTGTTTTGGTGTTCAAACCAGGATCGCACATTTCGACTCAATGCCAACATGTACAAGACTGCAGTTTGTGCAATGGGAGATGCTGTCGCTCCTGAAGAATTGGTGACACGTACGCCACGTTCCATCAATTGAATAAAGAATGGACTATCAACGCCTGCAGAAAATGTATGTAGCCACTTCAAGCGTGATGCTTTCATAATGGACAAAACCATTCCACGGGAACGATCAGGCCATACATCGCTGGAGAAAAAAGCTATGTCTATGGTGGCCAACACATCGTCGGGAAGTGGATCGTTGCCTTCATAGATAATCGGCCGAATTGAAGGGGAGAGAGCTTGTATGTGTTCACCTTCGCGGTTCCACACGTTGTCGCTTACCAACAGGACAAGTTCATTGTGTGCTGTGCTCATCGACACAGACTAGGGAACCACGGCCCCTCAACAGGTACCGTTTGGTTGTGCGTGTTTTACTGGGCCTTGTGTCGTTGATGCCATTGGCTCCGGCCCATATTGGCTCTGGCGATGCTGTGCAGCCTCGCGACACGGTGTCGGTCATTGAATATGTGATGCCGGCATTACCCATGGGGATATCAATTTCTGTGGTGGGTTCAGATACCTACATACGACTGGAATCTGATGGGGTCAGCGTTGCTGTGCCGGGCTACGAAGGTGAGCCGTATCTGCAAATAGATACCAGTGGTGTGGTCCAAGTGAATGATGGATCTGTGACCACTTTGTTGAATAGCGAGCGCTACGGCCAGGTGGATTACTCATCTTTCACAGCCTCACCCACACCGTTGTGGCGCACCATTGCCACAGATGGGATCGCAATGTGGCATGACCATCGATCGCATTGGATGAGTCCACTCAAACCTGCAGTTATTGATGACAAAGGAACTGTGCAACCATTTGTCATTCCCATTGTGGTCAATGGTGAAAAGGTGTCAGTGAATGGCACTTTGTATTTACGCGAGAAGGCCTCTGTTGCTTGGTGGCTGTTTGGTCTTGGTGCACTACTGGTTGCAGTGGGATTATCTATTGCACAACGAAGAGCATTCTTTGCTCTCGTTGCGGCAGTGTCTCTCGTAGGAATCGTTGTTGGTGCATTGGAGTATTACGGGCTTCCCCACGGTGCTCGAATTACACCGGTTCTTGTGTTGTTCGCTACTGCTGCAAGTGCAATTGCAGTGGCATCTTTAGCGCGACGCTTTCAGAAAAATGGAGCACTAGTGGCAACTTCACTCAATGCTGGTGCAGGTGCAACATTGGTTGTGACCGCATGGCTGTGCATTGACCAAGTACGCGCTGCATACGTCCCAGGGCTAGATCAGCCATGGCTGGCACGAATTCTGATTCCAGTGATGTGTGGAGTGGGGATTGTGTCGGTTATTGACGGTGTAATGCGTATTGCATTCCCCGCCGAACCCCAGAAGGTCTGAGAAGTTTTAGACCGACAATAAGTCGCGTGCACCGGTATCAGATGATGGGTGACGCAGTTTGCTCATTGCACGAGCTTCAATCTGACGGATGCGCTCACGGGTGAGATTGAAGTGTTCGCCCACTTCTTCAAGTGTGCGCCCTTCGCCGCTTCCGTCAAGGCCAAATCGAAGACGAAGGATTTCACGCTCGCGTTCATCGAGAGGAGCCAGCAATCGCTGAATCTCCTCTGGCAACAATGCAGTTGCTGCAGTTTCAAACGGTGACTCTGCCGAACGATCTTCAACAACGTCGCCCAATTCGGCATCGCCATCTTCACGCAATGGTTCAGACAATGACAAAGGTTCAGCAGCAAAACGCAATGCTTCGGTGACTTTGTCTTCTGGCATTTCTACTTCTTTGGAAAGTTCTGCCAATGTTGCGGGACGTCCGTATTTGAGTTCGAGGCGTGAGCGTGCTTTTTGCAAACGCGCAAGTGTGTCACCAGCATGGACTGGGAGGCGAATGGTGCGGCCAGTGTTTGCAATACCGCGGGTGATTGCTTGACGAATCCACCACGTGGCATAGGTAGAGAATTTGAATCCTTTACGCCAATCGAATTTCTCCACTGCGTGCATGAGGCCGAGGTTGCCCTCTTGAATGAGATCTAACAGAGGTAATCCGGATGCTTGGTACTTCTTGGCAATAGAGACCACAAGGCGAAGGTTTGATTGCACGAAAGCACGCTCGGCGATTTCGCCATCACGAATTGCCTTGCGAAGCTCACGACGCTTGGGTGCGGCCACATTGGGATTTGCAGCCATTTCTTCAGTGGCGAGTTTTCCAGCTTCAATCGCTTTAGCAAGTCGGACTTCGTCATCTTTGGTGAGAAGTGCGTACTGACCGATGTCGGTGAGATACAGCCTTACGAGGTCTTCTTCGTCGCGATCGATCCTGTCCTTTGCCACGTAGAAACCTCACCTATTTATATAGCGACGCGCCGAATCACGCGAATATGGGCAGGATACCGAGTGCATTCTCATGCGCAACTGTGGATATCGAACATTCGTGAAACCCTTGTCATGACAAGCAAAAAACCCAAAAGAAAAGTAAGGTTTGGGTATGTCAAACCCACTGTTAACAGACAAGGCCATGGGCCTCGGAAATCTCAATCGTCAAGGTTCGACCGATAATTCTCAGACATGGGCACCGCCTCATGTAGAACCAATGACAGACGGTCCCGTTTCTCGTTGGGATGGCGGCATCATGACCGTGAAGGGCACTGCAAGTGCAACCTTGATGTTGTTGGTGCTGATTCTGGCATCTGCCACAGTGACCTGGGTATCCATAGATGCGCCAGCCTCTGGTGAGTTAGTTCAAATTCCTACAGGTTGGGTGATCGGTGGGTTCATCGTTGCACTCGTTGCTGTTCTAGTGGGCACGTTTAAGCCGCATCTCGCAAAATTTGCTGCACCGGTGTATGCACTTGCTGAAGGTGTAGTGCTCGGTGCAATTAGCCGTGCGTATTCAGAGCAATATGACGGCATCGTGACCCAAGCAATTGGCGCCACGCTCGGAGTATTCGTAGTGATGTTGTTGCTGTATCGCAGCCGAATCATTCGCGTCACCGATAAGTTCCGCCGCATCATCATGGGTGCGCTGCTTGGCTTGATGGCTTTCTACTTGGTGTCATTTGTTCTTGGAATGTTTGGCAGCATGCCTTCATTCATTAACGATGCTTCACCAATGGGAATTTTGTTCAGTGTGTTTGTCGCTGGTTTAGCAGCGTTCACATTGGCTCTTGACTTCGACATGATTGAACAAGGTGTTGCCAACAAGTTGCCCGCACATATGGAGTGGTACTGCGCACTTGGTCTGACTGTGACCTTGGTGTGGTTGTATCTCGAAATTCTCCGCCTGCTATCAAAGCTTCGCGAAAACTAAATCATTATTACGAGTGCGTTGGGTTACGACGCGCTGTGGGGTTTTGCGCAAGATAGTTCGGCTCGATAGGGGCACCGGTCGCCTCGTCTGTCCAATAGGAATTGTTGTCGAGGCGCTCTAAAGCCTTTTCCACGTCGGAAAGATCTTGTTCCATGGCGTCGAGATCAAGTGGGCTATCGGGATTCATATTTGCCATGGTAGGCGTTGGAAGTTGGCGATTACCAACGAGGTGACCACGGTGAACACTTGTAGCCTCATTTCCTATGACTTTGCCATTCCCACCACTTGATGGATCTGCCCCTAAAACACAGAAATTTCCCTCTGCGCCACCCATGGGTATCGACCCTTCAAAGCGATACACAGCAACTATGGAAACATCAATGGGCACATTGGTGATTGCGCTTGATGCAGCGCGTGCTCCAAAGACTGTGAACAGTTTTGTGTATTTGGCCGCCTATCACTATTACGACGGCATCATCTTCCACCGCATTATCAATGGTTTTGTATGCCAAGGTGGCGACCCCACAGGAACTGGCACAGGCGGCCCTGGCTATCGCTTCGATGATGAATTGCCACAGCCTGGTCAATACCAAATCGGGTCATTGGCAATGGCAAATGCAGGTCCGAACACGAACGGTTCGCAGTTCTTTTTGATCAGCGGACCAAGCGGAGCTCAATTGCCTCCCGCATACGCACTCTTTGGCCAAGTTGTTAAAGGTTTAGATGTTGTAGACGCAATGCAAAAGGTTCCTACCGCTCGTGGCGATCGCCCCATTGAAGATGTGGTGATCAACAGTGTCACCATCACGGTCGCTGACTGAGGTCAGTCTCACTTCGGCAAGGCGTATTGCACTTGCCGCACAAGGTTTCGCATCGCCACGTCCCGCAGGTCGTGTGGATCGACGACATCTACGAAAAGTGCTCGATCACATTGGACTGATTCAAATTGATTCGGTTAATGTGCTCGTGCGGAGCCAAGAACTTCCGTTATTTTCGCGATTGGGCGATCATCCCCGCACGTTGATTCCTGATGCAACGGCTGATGGTGAACTCTTTGAGTACTGGTGCCATGAGGCTTCGCACCTTCCAACGTCAATGCACCGACTTATTCGTTGGCGAATGGAAGATGCGCGTAACGGGACAATGTGGCCTGGGTTGCGGAAATTTGCGATGT
This sequence comes from Ilumatobacteraceae bacterium, assembly GCA_032121425.1. Lineage (GTDB taxonomy): Bacteria > Actinomycetota > Acidimicrobiia > Acidimicrobiales > Ilumatobacteraceae > UBA2093. The sequence continues at coordinate 9,283 of JAUMDU010000108.1, forward strand.
CGAATCAAAAGTTGATTCAAGAAGTGCGTGATCGTGTCTATAACGACGGACCACTTGTTGCAGGTGATGTGAAGATGCGTAATGGCCCTAAAGGTTCGTGGTGGGATTGGGACGACGGTAAGGCTGCGTTGGAGTATTTGTTTTGGACTGGCGAAATCACTGCGCAACGGAGAACAAATGATTTTGCACGTATGTATTTCGCGCCTCATCATGTGTTACCTGCTGAAGTGTTGAAGGCGAAGACTCCGACCGAACGTGAAGCACGAAGCGAACTGTTGTTACTTGCTGCAAAAAGCTTGGGGATTGCAACGGCTAGTGACTTGCTTGATTACCACCGTCAGCGGCCAGGCGCTGCAAAGCCAGTTCTGACGGAATTAGTGCAGCGTGGTGAGCTTGAACAGGTGCGTGTGGAAGGGTGGCGCGATATCGCGTACATGATGCCCGATGCTGCGAAGCCACGAAGTGTGAATACACGCGCTCTGGTGTCGCCGTTTGATTCGCTGGTGTGGAGTAGGCCACGTATTGAGCGCTTATGGGATTTCCATTACCGCATTGAGATTTACACTACTCAGGCAAAGCGCGTGTATGGCTATTACGTGTTGCCGTTTGTGTTGGGTGATCGGATTGTTGCGCGGGTTGATCTTAAAGCAGATCGTCAAGCAGGTGTGTTGCTTGTTCCTGGTGCATTCAGTGAACCCGATGCTGATCTCAAGCACGTTGTGGCTGAACTCGCGGCAGAACTTAAATTGATGGCTCAGTGGTTGGGATTAGACGCCGTGAAAGTCGGCGACAATGGTGATCTCAGTTCGAAACTGTCTCGACTGTGTCGGTAACTGCATCTCCGGTTGTCGCTAGTTGATCAATTGCAGTAGCCCAACGAATTGTTGAGGTGATGAGGTGACCGATAGGTCGCAATACTGCGCGTTCGGTGATGGGCAAGTAGGGAAGTCGCAGATCTGCGCGCGCCCAGGCAGGAAGAATTGCAATTGCCGCAGCAGAGATAAGTGAATAAGGAATGCGTGTTGTCAGTGGCAAGGGCGGCGTCAGCAACAAGTAGCGCGCAACATCGCGCGACTCTGGAGTTGCCTTGAGTTCACCACGGAACATGAATAACTGATCACGCAAGCCTTGAACGGAAGTGGGAGGCGCAGTAACTCCAAGCTTTCGTGCAATCACCGCCATGTCCTCGACGTAGCCGTCATATGTTGCTTCACTCAGTTTCTCTGCACCATAGGCACGATGGGCTGCGATGAAGCTGTCGACTTCGGCAACATGTACCCAACGCAACAGATGTGGGTCAGATGCTGAATATGGGCGGCCATCACTTGCTGTTCCATGAACGTAACTGTGTACTTTTCGAATGCGTGCAATGGTCTGTTCTGCAATGTCTGCGGGGCCAAAAGATGTAGTGGCAAGAAAATCTGCCGTGCGTTGCAGACGTCCCCAGGGATCTGCTTTGTAGTCTGAATGTTGTGCCACCCCTGCCATGGCTAAGGGATGAAGAGACTGCAGGAGCAATGCCCGCATGCCACCGATGAACATTGAGGCATCTGTGTGAATGGTGTGAATGGGGCGATCTGGGCTGAACCAACGAGGGCCTGTGGCAGCCATGATGGCCTCACGCTTTTCCTCGGCGTTGTCTCCCACTACTCGGTCGCGGAGAGCATCTG
>JAUMDU010000109.1:0-2844 GCA_032121425.1 Ilumatobacteraceae bacterium
CTTTCCTGCCGTACCACGCCTGATTGCCCACGGTTGCCACATTGTGGCTAAGGCTGCACCAAGAAGCAGACCACTTGATCGCGACAGTGTGCCCAAATACAAATAATCAGTGCGTTGTACTTCACGACCGAACAACGACATTGTCTGTGATGCGTCAGACAGATTTCCCGGCACATACAGTGCTGCGACATACACACTGATTGCAATGGCGGCAAGAAGAAACACTCCACCAAATATTGCAATGGCGCGGCCACGCACGCGGCGCAGTAACACGAACATGATCACTGGCCACACGATGTAGAACTGTTCTTCTACTGCTAGTGACCACAGATGCCGAAGTGGAGCAAACTCAGCTGATGAGGTATATGACGAACCGGTCCAGATTTGAAACCAGTTCGCAACGTACGACACACCGGCAACAACATCGCCTCGCAATGTGCCGAGATAGTCGCGATTGAAAAAAGCCACATAGGTAATGAGCGCGATGAGCATGGTGAACAACGCCGGCAATAAACGTCGTGCACGACGAAACCAGAATTGCCCGAAAGACACCGTTCCGGTGCGTTCACGTTCTGCAACGAGCAACAAGGTGATGAGATAACCAGAGATGACGAAGAAGACCTCGACGCCCAAGAACCCCCCACCAAGCCATTGTTTGTTGGCGTGATACACAATCACTGCGATGACAGCGAGTGCGCGTAGACCATCGAGCCCGGGAACGTAGGGCACGATGGGGCCACGGCCGATACCACCCGATGGCGACACAGGTGGAGTCATGGAGCGGAGGTTCTGCGCATTCATCACAAGTACTGCTTTAGGCGACAGGCAAACCCAATTGAGCGTAAATTTCGCGCGTTGCAGTGGATTTATTCAAGGTGTAGAAGTGCAATCCAGGTGCGCCTGCATCGAGAAGGTCCGCACACAACTGCGTTGCAGCCTCAACACCAATTTGCCGCACATGTTCCGGGCTTGTGCCCTCTTCAAGACGAGCACGAAGCCAATCGGGAAATGCAGCACCAGACAGTTCGGCCATACGTTCCACCTGGCCGATGTTGGTCACTGGCATGATGCCTGGGACTACGGGCTTGTCGACGCCAAGGTCAGCTAAGTCATTCATCAACGACACATAGTGTTCAAGATCAAAAAAGAATTGTGTCGTTGCAAAATCAGACACCTTCATTTTTTCCGCCAACAGACGCCTATCGGTGGCCAAGTCTGGTGAACGCGGATGGCCTTCTGGGTGGGCAGCAACTCCAATACACAAATCGGAGATCTCACGCAGATGTTCAATGAGATCTGTCGCATAGGTGTAATCGCTAGGTCGAGAATCGGCTGGGTTCTTGGGTGGATCGCCAGCGAGGGCCAACACATTTTTAATTCCTGCATCTACGTAGGTGGCAATGATGTCGGCAATTTCGCTCCGAGTGTGACCTACACATGTGAGATGTGCCATTGGCGGAATGGATGTCTCGCGTTGTACCCATAACACGGTGTCTCGGGTGTGTTCACGCGTGGAGCCACCTGCACCATATGTCACCGACACGAATGAAGGAGCCAGTGGTTCAAGTTCGGCAATGGTACGACCCAATGACATCGATCCATCAGCTGACTTAGGCGGAGAGAACTCAAAAGAGAATGTGCGCCCTGAAGCCAGTAAATCTGCGATGCGCGTCATACGACAATCCTAGTTTGACCTTTAGTGCCGGAAGTGGCGCGTCCCAGTGAAGACCATTGCAATTGAATGGGCATTAGCGGCCTCAATTGACTCAGAATCACGCACTGAACCTCCAGGTTGAATGATTGCGGTAATGCCCGCGGAGGCTAATTCAGCAATGGAATCACCAAAGGGGAAAAATGCATCACTTGCAGCAACTGCCCCGTGTGTTGATTCTCCGGCACGGCCAATGGCAAGGCGTGCAGCATCCACTCGATTGGGTTGTCCGCCACCAATTCCTACAACAATGTCATTGCGAGCCAACACGATGGCATTGCTCCACGTAGATGCAACTGTTTGCCACGCAAGTAAAAGATTTTGCCATTCGTCTTCAGTGGGCACCCTCGTGGTCACAACCTCGAAATCATCTAGTGGTTCATCAACTTCATCAGTTGATTGAACAAGTAGGCCACCGTCGATAGATCGCACATTGATAGCCATCGAGTTATACGGAGCCGACGCTTCAATCAATCGTATGTTTTCTTTAACACACAACACTTCAAGTGCTTCTGCAGTGAACGACGGTGCAATCACAACCTCGGTAAACACTTGAGAAATCTGTTGAGCGATATCTGTATCAATCTCCCCATTTACGGCAATGACTCCCCCGAATGCACTCACGGGATCTGCAGAATATGCGCGCGTGTAAGCCTCGAGAACATTGTTTCCAAGCGCAACCCCGCAGGGGTTGGCGTGTTTCACAATCACTGCTGCGGGGCGATCAAATCGACTCACCAACTGCCACGCTGCCTCGGCGTCATACACATTGAGATACGACATTTCTTTGCCGTGTAGTTGCACCGCAGAATCCCACCAGCTCTCTACGCCAGGCAAGCGATAGCGCGCACCTGTTTGATGAGGGTTCTCGCCATAACGCAAGATCTCTGCACGCTCGGCAACGAGGGTGAGAATGGGGGGAATAGTTGCAGCCGAGCGATCTGGACTTTCTTCTGCAAGCCACGATGCAATTGCTGCGTCATATGCACTTGTAATACGAAAAGCTTTTTGTGCCAACATGCGACGTGCATTGATGGTGAAGTAATCGCCTTCAATCATTTCCAGAACATCGGCGTAGTCAGCGGTGTCCACAACAACTCCCACGTGTGCAAAGTTTTTTGCTGCAGCACGCA
>JAUMDU010000110.1:0-1946 GCA_032121425.1 Ilumatobacteraceae bacterium
AGGCCTTCTTAGTAACGGGCCCGCCTATAAATACCTTCCAAAGAGTATTCAATATCTACCTCCCCGATTAGAGATGTTGACAATTTTGCGTAACTCAGGCTTCCCCAACGCACAACATGTTCAACTCTCTGGCGGCCTTACTCAACTAATGACAGGCACCCGAACTCTATGAAGTTTCGCACGGTTACTGTTGCAGAAACATTTGATCTCAACAATGTGTGCCAGGGAGATGGCTTTCTATTTGTAAAAGATGGAATTGGCCATGCTGGCAGAGGGGTCTATTTTTCTGGAACCTCACATCAAGTCCTCGCACGTCTTGCATCGGCCAACAAGTCCGAAAGGGAAGGAAGAAGTGAGATTCCCATCACTTTTGGGCTCGTTCCATTTCTTACAAGCCAACCAGACCTATTTTTTATACCTTCCGTCATTTTTTCCAAAACCATTTCCGGTGAACAACTTCTCACCATTGTCGGTGACAGTGAAGATGACCTGGCGGACGAAGTCTTTAACAAGGCAGTGCATGATGCTGCCACCACACAACCTCCTCGTCCGAGCGGAAATAGTTTTCAAGTATCGCCACGAACCCCTATAGGTAGATATCTCGACACTGTGCTTGCTGCACGACAAGCGGTGCGTAATGGCAATCTTCAAAAAGTTGTTATTGCTCGTGATATCGAAGTGCTTGCATCTGAACCCATTGATGTACATAGCGTTCTTTTAAGACTCCGTTCATCATTTGGTTCCAGTTATCGCTATTGCATACATAACATGATTGGTGCATCGCCAGAGTTGCTTGTAGAGGTTAACCAAAGGACTGTACGCAGTCATCCTTTGGCAGGAACTGCACCTCGCACAGGAGATCCAGAGACAGACTCAGCCTTAGCTACTGCCCTCATGAAAAGCACCAAGGATCAAATCGAACATCGAGTCGTCATCGACATGGTGCGAGACACGCTTTTGCCATTTTGTTCCTATCTGGACTGGGAAGCGGACCCTTCAATTGTCACAGTTGCCAACGTTCAACATCTTGGAACCTCAATTGAGGGTTCTCTCACTGAACCTGCAGTTGACGTAATGACGCTGGTTAGTGCACTTACTCCCACTCCAGCACTTGGAGGATTCCCCTCGCAGCAGTCAATAGATTTCATTGAAACCCACGAGATGATGGAGCGCGGCTTCTACGGTGGCGCCGTAGGTTGGTGCGACGTCCATGGCCAAGGGGCTTTTGCTGTCACTATCCGCTGCGCAGAACTCACTGATGATCGCAGGATCGCACGGCTCTTTGCGGGCGGTGGGATTGTTGCAGAAAGCGATCCCTATTCAGAGCTCGCAGAAACTCAAGCCAAGTTCCAAGCAATGCTCTCTGCAATTGTCAGGCCTTGAAATTCTCCATCGCTAATGCCACTTGATGGTTGATATGTTCATGTTGAGCCACATCTAGCGCGCGGTCAAATTTCGCCTCAATAAGAATTGGCCCAAGTCGTTTGCACGCCATCTCTAGTTCGTCAATCGAGTCCACAGAGCAGTATTCAATCCCGTGGGCTTGCGCCAGAGCTGCAAACGACACACCATGAGGAGTTCCATAGATTCGTTCAAAGACCTCAGTCTCTACATGTTCGGCTTGTGGCAAGAAAGAGAAAATGGCACCGCCGTCATTGTTGGTCACAACAATATTGAGGTCAATGTTTCTTTTTGCCAAATCCCACAGTCCATTGGAATCATGAATACACGCGACATCGCCAATAAGTAAAAAGGTAGAACAACCCGAACCCAGCGCAACACCCACTGCTGTAGAAACCACGCCATCAATTCCATTTGCACCACGGTTTGCATGAACCACCGCCCCATCTATGGGGCCACCAAACCATTCAAAGTCGCGAATAGGCATAGAGGACGACACCACACATTGAGCGCCTTCAGAAAGACAGCGCGACACAGTGTGCGCC
>JAUMDU010000111.1:0-15545 GCA_032121425.1 Ilumatobacteraceae bacterium
AAATTCGGGACAATTAGCAACAGCAAGACGTGCTTTGTCTTCAAGACCAGCAGGCACATTGCCATCATGTAATTCAAAAGCGTTGCCGAGGTCATCGACATCGAATAATTCGGGGGCCAACGCGTAACAGCGGTTATGGCCTTGGCATTTGGAAGAGTCAACGTGTACTCGCATAGTTGTATCCTATGTCACAGGAGAAGAAAATTCACCATGGAAACTTCCGCTTTTGTCATTCTGCTCCCCCCCTCTGAGGGCAAGGCCGACGGTGGTCAAACGGGAACTTCTTGGGACCCTCGCAGCGGAGCTTTCGGGAAAGATTTCGGTGGGTTCCGCCATGACATTGCACAGACCTTGACCAAGGCAAAAGGCGGTTCGGCGGCGCTCTTGGGGGTATCGGGCAAGCATCTCACTCGCGCCCAATCAGCCAATAGCGCTCTTATAGGAGCCAGCACCTTGCCGGCATGGCAGCGCTACACAGGCGTGGTGTGGGATCACCTCGATCTTGCATCTCTCACGCCGGCGAAAAGAAAACCACTGCTCGGTCGCATTGTTGTTCCTTCTGGAATGGCCGGGCTTGTTCGTGCCGATGATCCACTCCCCGACTACCGACTCAAAATGGGTGCGCGGTGTGCACCCTTTGGGTTGATGTCTACGTGGTGGCGCGACGATCTCACTGAATCTCTTGTGCGCTTCTTGCGCGGACGCATTGTTGTGGATCTACTTCCCCAAGAACACCGAGCAGCTATTGATTGGTCAGCGGTAGACAACGCAGTGCGTGTAGATCTCGTCTCTCGAACTGGTGGAGTTGTCGGTGGGCACAATGCCAAAGCAGCTAAAGGTCTTCTTGCACGTCATCTGTTGTTGTCCAAGGGAACAAAAATTGGGCCTATGGTGTCGTCATTCCCACACGATGACTACACAGCCAAGGTTTCTCTATGACAACTCAGAATCTTTTTGATCTCACTGGTCGCACCGCAATCATTACTGGCGGCAGTCGCGGACTTGGCAAAGAGATGGCACTCGCATTTGCTGAACACGGCGCCAATGTGGTGGTCGCTAGTCGTAAAAAAGAAAACTGTGAAGAAGTTGCCGAAGTAATTCGTGCAATGGGCAAAGGTGCACTTGCTGTGGGATACCACGCAGGTTCATGGGATGACGCCCAAAAACTGGCCGATGCCGCTATTGGTGAATTCGGCAAGATTGACATTCTTGTGAACAACGCAGGGATGGCACCTTTGTACTCATCTCTTGTTGATGTCACCGAAGATCTCTACAACAAAGTTCTCGATGTCAATCTCAAAGGCCCGTTTCGTTTATCGGCACTTATCGGCACCCACATGACCACTCCCGATGCATCGGGGCACATTCATGGTGGCGCAATCATTAACGTCTCATCCACTTCAAGTCAACGCCCATCACCCAACGAAGTTGTATATGGAGCAGCAAAAGCGGCAATCAACACGCTGACAATTGGACTGTCTCGTACATATGGCCCACACGTTCGTGTGAATTGCATTGTGCCGGGTCCCTTTCTTACAGATATTTCCAAAGCATGGGACCTTGCACAATTCAACCAGCGCGCAAAGACTGCATACTCGTTACAACGCGGCGGGCAACCTCACGAAATTGTGGGTGCGGCGCTGTATCTCGCAAGTGACGCGAGTAGTTACACCACAGGAATGCTGCTAAACGTGGATGGTGGGCCGCGATAGGGCTCAGTGCAATTTCTGTTTCAGAAATTCCAAAACTTTTTGCACACTTGCTTCATCACGTTGCTCGGTGAGCACGCTGTGATCCTTCTTTGAAGCCGAAGGCAATTCAATAGCAACGAATGCATCGCCCAGTAATTCGCGCAGACTTGCAAAACGTTCACCCACCAACTTGTCTTGGTCGAAACGTAAACCCAACACTTGACATCCTTGTGCAGCACGTTGCGCAATAACTGCTGCGTCATCGGGCGACAGATTGAGATCTGCTCCACGTTTTTTGCCAAGAGAAAATGGAAGAGACGGCTGTGACAGAACTGGAGCCACCATGATGTCGTCCACCATCATTCCCAGGGCGAATCCGCCAGAGAAACACATGCCAATTGCACCCACTCCTTTGCCACCAATTTCCGTGTGTAGCGAACGCGCCAAGGCCCGTAACCACGAGATGATGGGCGACGTGTGGCCAAGCGCCATCGTGGTGAATTCACGCGAGATACACACCTTGAGCATTGATGATGCGATGTACTTACCCGACACTTCTTGCCCGGCAATTCCCACAAGATCTGGCATCACTACCGTGAAACCCGCAGCAACAACATCATCGGCGAAACGTTCCACCGCAGGAGTGATACCTGGAATTTCGTGAACAACGATGACAACGGGTCCTGTTCCCTTTCGATATGTATCACGAGTGATGGTCGCCGAAGTGAACTCAGATTTTTCCCATGTAGTTAATGACATTGATTATCTCTTTCGTAACGACTGCAATGCAGACTCGGCTAAGGCATCCACGCTGAGCTTCAATGGCTCAAGGTCAAGTTGTTGGTCTCCCATTGCGCCGTGTAGATAACGCGCATACACGCCTTCTGCAATGACAGCAAGACGGAAACTTGCAAAGGCTTTGTAGTAACCAATGTTCGAGACGTCATATCCAGTGCGTTGTGCGTATCTTTCAACTAAGTGATCGAAACTGCAAAAACCTTCTAACCCAGATGGATCATTAGTACGTGTCATCGGTTGACCAGGATCGGTCCAGTAAATACCCACATAACCAAGATCTGCAAGTGGGTCACCCAAAGTGCATAACTCCCAGTCAAGAACTGAAGCAATAGTGCCATCTTCCAAATTTGTGAGACAGTTTCCGAATCGATAATCGCCATGAGCAATGGCTACGGCCTGTTGTGCAGGAATGTTGTCTGCCAAACGCACTGCTACTTCTTCAATCGCGGGCAGCTCTCTTGTTTTTGATTGTGCCCATTGTGTAGACCAACGCTTTACTTGCCGCTCAACATAGCCTTCACGTTTTGCCAGATCTCCTAAACCAATTTCGTCAATATTTGCTGCGTGTAGATCTGCCAACACGTCAATCAAATTCTCTGAAGCTGTCAGTCGAAGATTCACAGGTAGTTGATGGCCCTTTTCGGGACTATCAAGTACAACGCCAGGAACATATTCCATAACGTAAAACGGAGCATCATTAACGTCAGTGTCAGTACACAGTCCCAATGTGCGTGGTACCGGAACATTTGTTTTCCCGACAGCAGTGATAATGCGATGCTCGCGTGCCATGTCGTGGGCTGTCGCCAGGACATGACCCATTGGCGGGCGGCGCAATACCATCTGAGTTCCTAAAGAATCAACGACACGAAAAGTGATGTTGCTACGACCGCCTGCAATGAGATGGTATGTAAATGGCCCCTGAACACCGTCAACATGTGTGTCTAGCCACTTCTCTACACGTTCCTCATTAATTCCCTGCATGGGTGAGAACCGTAGTGGCAACTATCGAGGTCGAGCGACGCCAACGACCTTTGACCAATTGACTGGACCAATTTTCACAACATCTCCATGCCTTGGAGCATGGACCATGGTGCCGTTGCCCAGATAAATCGCCACATGGCTGATCGGTCGATGATTAAAAATCAAATCGCCTGGCTGTGCAAGTTGTTTGGGTATTTTTGGAAGCGCATTGAACTGTGCCCGCGAGTTTCGCGGCAATCCCACACCTGCTTTACCCCATGCATATGTGGTTAAACCAGAACAATCAAAAGACCTACCAGGCAGGCTTGTGGCATAGCGATAGGGCACACCAAGTTGTGACAGCGCGGCACGTACTGCTGTTTGCGCACGAGCAGATACTGAAGGAATGTTTCCATACTTCCTTTGTGTGGCTGCGTAGCGACTTTTAAAACCAGCGGCTTGGCGTTGTGAGTCTTCAAGAAGCTGAGCTTCTCTGCGTTGCCGTTCTTCACGCAATAAATCGACAAGGTCACCCTGCACAGTGGAAAGCAATTGTTCGTAACGCGTAGAAAGTGCCTCCGCCGCACTTTGACGCTTCAACACGTTCGCTGCAGCATTTTCTGCTTGCTTGCGCTTGCGTTCAAGAACTGATTGTTTTTTAGTGAGTTCGATTGCGGTGGAATCAAGAGAGTCTGTAGTGAGTGCTCCTTGGTTCATCGCAACCGACATCAATTGCCCACGTTGTAATGCATCTTGCACTCCACCAGAAGATGCCAACAAATTCGTCAATGTGGAGTTGCGTCCTCCGTGCATGAATTGAGTAACTGCCGCCAAGTACAAAGTGCCACGCATCTGGGAAAGTTGAGCTTCGGCAGCGGCTACATCGGCCTGGGCTTGTTCAATTTCAATACTTATCTCAGACTGCAATGTGAGAGCTTCGGCGTAATCTTCGCCCAGTGTGTTCATCTGATCGCCAAGACTCTCAAGCTGGTCAGCAAGATTGGCGGCTTGGCGGCGTTTGTCGTCGAGAGGGTCAGCCGACGCTCCGGGAACCGCCAAAGAGGGTCCCAGCAAAAGTGAGACCAAAAGGCCGAACACTAGGGAAAACTTCTTGGCGGGAATCGCTGTACGTAACTTCACCATGACCCAGTAGAGGGTACTTGCGCTCGTCTATTGATTACCTGCAGAACCTCTAATGTCCTTATTTCACACGGAAAAAAGTCTCAAAAAGTGGGCTATTCCCACTCGATTGTGCCCGGTGGCTTCGACGTCACGTCATAGACCACTCGATTGATTCCTGGCACTTCGTTGATGATCCGATTCGACATCTTTTCGAGTAACTCATAAGGCAATCTTGCCCAGTCAGCCGTCATTGCATCATCACTTGTAACGGCGCGAATAATGATCGGGCGACCGTAGGTGCGCTCATCGCCCATTACACCCACGCTGCGAATATCAGCCAACACCGCAAAGGACTGCCAAATCTCTCGCTCTAGTCCGGCATCACGTACTTCGTGGCGCACAATCTCATCAGCGTGCTGCAGCGTGGCCACTTTGTCGGGAGTGACTTCGCCAATGATGCGCACACCAAGACCAGGACCAGGAAACGGCTGGCGCCACACGATGTCGTCGGCAAGACCTAGCTCAATTCCTACTTTGCGTACTTCGTCTTTGAACAACGCGCGAAGTGGTTCACACAATTCAAGTTCCATGTCATCGGGTAACCCACCCACGTTGTGATGACTCTTGATGACAGCAGCCGAACCATCAACACCGCCACTTTCCACGATGTCGGGATACAACGTTCCTTGAACCAAGAACTTTGCATCAGTGATGCCGCCGGTATGTTCTTCGAAAATTCGCACAAACAATTCGCCAATAGCTTTTCGCTTTGCTTCTGGTTCGGTAATCCCTTGAAGTTTTTCAAAAAATCTCTGGCCAGCATCTACATGAATGAGTTCAATGCCCATACTGCGACGGAATGTTTCGACCACTTGTTCACTTTCCCCGCGACGCATGAGACCAGTGTCTACATATACACACGTCAACTGTGCACCAATTGCTCGATGAACAAGCGCAGCAGCTACCGATGAATCAACTCCGCCTGACAAACCACAAATTGCACGCTCTGACCCCACTTGCGCACGGATTGCAGCGATTTGGTCATCCACAATGTTGGCCATTGTCCAGTCTTGACGACACCCTGCAACTTCAACCAAGAATCGTTCCAACAGTTGTTGACCATGTGATGAGTGCACAACTTCAGGGTGGTATTGCACACCATAAATTTTTCGTGACTCATTTTCGATCACCGCATGAGGGGCATCAGGAGTGGACGCCGAGGTAATAAATCCCGCGGGAGTTTCACTGACGAAATCAAAATGGCTCATCCATACGTCATGGGTGACGGGTGCATCGTTGGCAAGCACCAAAGATGAGCCCATTCGCGACAATGTGGCTCGACCATATTCGCCACGACCGCCGCGTGCGACAACGCCGCCCAATTGTTGAGCAATCAATTGGCATCCATAACAGATACCCAAGATGGGAATTCCAAGTTCGTAGATCGCAGGGTCTAATGCAGGAGCACCGTCCACATGCACACTTTTGGGGCCACCAGACAAGATGATTGCCCGTGGTGCCTTGGCCTGAACCTCGGCAGCCGTGATGCGGTGCGGGACGATCTCTGAGTACACCTGGGCCTCACGAACCCTGCGAGCAATGAGTTGGGCGTACTGGGCTCCAAAGTCCACCACGAGGACTGTGTCGTGGTTATGGGAATCAGAAAGAGCCGACATGATTTGTATAACACTAGTTGGCGTGTGACGATGGAGCCGTGCCCCGAATTGTTTCCACCGCCTGTGTCGTTGTTCTCACCGTATTTCCTTTTGCAGTGTCCTCAGTATCTGCCTCTGAAAACAGTTCCACTGTTGACACCACAATTCCCGTCACCGCTGGTACTGGCGTATACGACCTTGAAAAAGATCCAGATGACTGCATTGGTTTTCTTCCCAAGCCTGGGTGTGGAAAAAAGCCCGAACAAGCCGGTGACAGAGGTGGCGCGCTGCAGTACTCCGTGTTTGCACTCATGCTTGGCGGCTTGGGAATCATCGGCACGGTGCTTGTTCGCAATGTCATACGACGCGACCGCGCAATAGCCGAACAAATGACAAAGTCAGATAACTAGTTCCCCACCCTCTACGGTTGCGACGTGGGCATTATCTACATTCTCATCAGTGGAATATCTTTTGGCTTGCTGCCGTGGTTTGCCCGTATTGCATATGACCACGGAGCAGATCCTCTGGGAATGTTGATTGCGCGTTTTTCTATTGCTGCCCTTGGCCTAGTGATTATTCGCCTCATGTATCAACGCGGGGTCCCATGGCCACGCGGCAAGACACTGGCACAACTCATTGGACTAGGCGCCTTGGGTTACGCCGGCCAATCAAGTTTTTACTTCTTTGGTATTGAACGTATCGACGTGAGTTTGGCCACAGTGATTTTTTACTCCTACCCAGTCTTGGTGGTGCTTGCGGGTTGGGCAATATGGGGCACTAAGCCCAGCATCCGAGTATCACTGTGCTTGGCCATTGTTGTGGCAGGAACAGCACTCACTGCGGGTCAAGTGCGTGCAGGAAGTTTTACCGGCGTGCTTCTTATGTTGGGTGCGGCAGGTTGGTACACCATCTACATAGTCGTTGCCAGCAAAGTCACGCCAAAAGTGGGAGCACTCACGTCATTAACAGTGATCATGTTGAGCGCCGCCACCGCCCACCTTCTCGCGTGGCCGTTGCATCAATCAAGTGTCCCCACCGATGCATCGGGATGGTGGGCAACAGGTGCAGCTGCCTTTATTAGCACAATCATTGCAATGGGATTTTTTCTTGCAGGAGTTGCTCGACTTGATGCAGGAGTTGCATCAGTCTTGAGCACCATAGAACCAGTGGTCTCTATCGCAGTGGGCGTGATTGCGTTAAATGAACAACTCACGCCTGTACGCACTGCGGGAGCAGTTGCCGTGCTGTTGGGAGTGAGCCTTCTTGCTCAGTTTTCCCGAGCAAGCACAAAATAGAACTCTAAAGCAGCGAGCATTTTTGCATATGCGGCTTCTGTGCGTTCTGCGCGTGAGGTCTCCCACCAAGTGATACGCATTGCCAACACTGTGAGAAATGCAAGCACTGCAGCGTCAGTGAGAGCAACATGGCCTAGTTCGTAGATACCAGGAAATGCGCCCCCGGGGTTTGTCTGCCAGAACCACAAGAAATTCGCGCTGGGTTGCTGATTTTGAATGTAGAGAGCAAAAGGGCCAATCACTTGTGAGAGCGCAAGCCATGTCAACAAAATAGGCAAGAACAAGCCACCTGCTCGAATGACGAGTAAGAGTCGTGGCGTTTCAGACTTAAATGGCAAAACTTGTTCGACGTTGACCTTGGACCAAAACTGCGTGTTGCGATTCTCTCGAACATCATCCGCAAATTCCTGAGCACTCGCGCTGAGCGAGTTCTTCTGTTTTGACACTGCGAGCCACCGGTCAAGTGCATTGACTGCATCGGAGTGAGCTGAATGATTAATAGACATATGTTTTCCTATCGAGTGCAATCTTCATCAAGTTGTTGTCCGCTGTACAACAGGTACACCAGTAACTGATACGAACCTGCACCTCCGACGGCGTAGCGCTGACCTTCCACGAGTACGCCGCGCGAACCAGAGCTGCGCATTTCTACATTTTCCAAAAGAGAAATTGATGAGCGTAATCGCGGCAAAATTCCCCGAGCTCGCGAATCACCATCGCGAGGCTCTTCATTTTCGTTGTACCCACCAACGACAATCACAAGGCCAGGTTTTGATGCCTCTGGTGCCCACCCGCGACGCGCAATCTCCGCAGCTATTTCAGATTCAACTACCGGTCCGCTACTGGCAACATTTCCCGGCAACTTGATCACAAATTCCTTGCAACTCAATTGAAAAGTTTTGTCTGTCGGCGCTTGAGCACCACTTGACGGTGCAGAGGTCGTCACAATTGCTGATCCAAGCCCAACCACAAACATGGCCAAAAAAAGGTCTGCATAAATCCAACCAGTGCCATCTTCTGATGATTCAGATCGTCGCCTAACTCCAAACCTTCTAGTCATGATTCAACACGATGAGAGGCGGCCTGCAGCAACACATGGTGCATTGGAGATTATCTCTTATGAAATCGAAATGCCTAATTGACTAATTGTTCTTCACGGCGGCGACGCAATGTTGTTGGGATAATCAACGCGGCCAAGATTGCCAGTGACACTGGAACAATAATGAGGAGTCGAGACAACAACGAGCCCTGATTCACTTCACCAACAGATACACCAATGCCCAAAATCACATCTTGTCCACGGCTGTTCTGACCATCAAGTACAACTCGGTGATCACCGGATTCTAAGGACTTAGGCAAAAGAAATGAACCCTTGATAAGCCCAGTTGCATCGGCAGTTAATTGACCTAGACGCGTAGGCGTGGAATACATCCACACATCCACAACATTGCCCGCCTCATAACCTTCAGCTTCCACAACAACTTGATCTTGTGTATTCAGCCGCAACAAACCATCTTCATCGAGATCAATGCGTGCACCATCTGGGCTCATGCCATATACGGAAGCCTCAATACCTGCACCCGAGACAACAAGTGCGTTATTGCTGCGCATCAAAGTTGTCTCCACTTCTTCACCATCAACCAACGCTCCCGCTTCACCAGAAGACAACTCAGGAGCTGTCGGAGCCGGAATTGTTGTTGTCGTTGTAGGTGGAGTGGTTGCAGCAACTTCTGCCTCTAACGGGGCCACAGACGCGTCACGATTTGAAGTTTGAGGAGTACCTGCCCCATCTGTATTTGCATTACCGGAACCGCCTGACGATACGGGCGCTGAAGTGGTGACAGGCGCAATTGTGGTTGTGGGAGGCGCTGTCGTTGTAGTCGTTGTGGTTCGGTAATCAAGATTGTTAATCTCACGCCAAGAAGTACCCGAAGCTTGCACTTCGCGCACCGTTCGAGAAGCATTGGTTTGGCCATCCCAGTCATTAGCAAAAACCCAAATTCCAGTTCCATCCCATTCGTTATTCGACAATGTGGTCCACTGTTGTGAACGTCGACCGTCGTTCCAACTGTCGTCAAGATAAAACGCGTATGCGTTATTGCTGAAAACATTGCCATCGTGGAGTCGATTATTACGACCCACTGAGGTCCACCCAACGGGAGTCCAATTAAAATGTGAAATGGAGTAAGTGTTTCCGGTGAAAGTGGAATTGAAAATCTGAGTCCGATTTAAACCATTAATGGTTGCGGCCTCGTCATTATCTCTAAATGTAGAGTTCGTTACCTTTGTCCACCGCTCTTGATAGATGCCAACTTGATTGTCGTCAAAAAGTGAATCAACTACATATGTTCTATTCTGATAATCGGAGTCAACATTACTGACTGCACTTGGAGTACTCCCGTGGTCACCAGAGATTCCTACTCCGTTCCTGCGAAAAATACAGTTGGTGTAGGTCGCAACAGACCACGCCTCTTTGTTGAAAACAGCAGTTCCGGAAGTGTCCTCGAAAGTGACGCGAGTCGCAACAACCGTTCCTCGTGAATTGAAAATGAGTTGTGCCTCGTTGCCTCCACCGCCGCGACGCAGAGTCATATCGTTCAGTGTCAAAGTCTTTCCAGAATTTCCGCCGAACGTGAAGGTAAATGGTCGATACAAATTCACGCCGTCAATAACCGTGTTGCCTTGACCGTTTCCGTTGATAGTGATTGTGTCAGTGACGCTGGGAAGATTTGAAGTCAAAGTGATCGTGCCGTTGAGTGAACCGCCGAAATCAATCGTGTCATCGCCAGCTGCAGAGTTGGCTTGAGTGATTGCCCAACGCAAAGTTCCTGGAGATCCATCATCAGCCAGGCTCGTGACAGTGAACGTTGCTGCATGAACAGTGGAATTCCACACAGCGAGCGGCACAAGACCGGCCGCTAGTGCTGCAATACCTATAAGACCTCTGCGAACCATGGATCTACTCCCCGCGATACTCATCAACAGTCGATGACTTGTAGTTACTATAGTCTCGAGAGTCAATGGCTCTTCCATGAGGGGGTTTTCCCTCAAGTTTCATGAAGAGCCACCCCATAGAAATAGGGTTTAGGTGATGACTGTTCACAACCACACAGACACACGACCAGCAAAGAAGCGCCGATCACCCATCAGTCGTGCCGAAGGTGAACGTCGCCTGATCGAGGCTGCACACCAGCTAGTGCGAGAGCGGCCATTTTCAGAGGTCAGCGTGCGCAACATCGCCGATGTCGCAGACGTAAACCATGGCTTTGTGCACACCTGGTTTGGATCAAAAAACGATCTGTTGGCTGCAGTGACTCAAATGTTGAGCAAGGAAATTTCCGAGGAAGCCAAGGTCGCACCCCCTGGAACCGAAGCGATTAGCGCCTTTGATGATCGACTCGTATTGATCGTGCGACTCGTCATTTGGCTCAACTTGGAGGGGTACGCCTTTCCCAGTGGTCTGAATCTTGAGATTCTCCACACACTGCGACACAGATACGTCACCGTGGATGGGCTTGCGCCGTATGACGCAGATAATGCCGCCCTCATCGCTACGGCCATAGGTATCGCCGTAGGTGCCTTTCGACCCATCATGGAATCGGGCACCAATGTGGATTTAAGCCAGATCTTTCCCACATGGCGCCACATCCTCGGGTTGCTGGCCGAACACCCCTCCCAATAGCATCGGCGGAGAGGAAAAGTTCCTCACTAATTACAAAACACCCCTTGCAGGGTTTGGGTGCAAGTCCCGACCGGCGGTTACAGCCCGCGAACTCCATCACCTAGGTGATGGAGCCGACTCAGTGAAATTCTGAGGCCGACGGTAAGAGTCCGGATGGGAGCAAGGACACAACATGAACGACCACGAGGCGCTAATGCGCCGTGCCATGTCTATGGCTGATACCGCGCGTATGGTCGCACGCCCCAACCCTTGGGTAGGTGCAGTGATTGTGTGTCTCGATGGTTCTGTACACGAAGGCGCAACACAAAGCCCCGGCAACGGCCACGCCGAAGTAATGGCCATTGCTGCAGCTCAAGTAGCAGGCGCCTCAACCATTGGCGCCACTTTGTATTGCACGTTGGAACCGTGTTCACACACCGGACGCACTGGTCCGTGTACGCAAGCAATTATTAATGCGGGCATTACTCGCGTGGTTGCCGGAATTGCTGATCCTGACACACGTGTTGCAGGTAGTGGATTTGCTGCGTTGCGCGCAGCAGGCATTGAAGTAGTTGAAGGAGTTTGTGCCGAGGAGATTGATGCACAACTTGGGGCATATCTTCATCACCGACGCACATGTCGACCATTTGTGGTGTTGAAAATGGCAACAACTCTTGACGCACGGACTTTTCTACCGAATGGCCCACGTTGGCTCACTGGAGAAAGTGCACGTACGCAAGTTCATCGTTTACGCGCAGAAAGTGACGCCATTGTTGTGGGCATTGGCACCATCGTGGCTGATGATCCAGAACTGACTGTGCGACATATTGAGGGACCTTCCCCACAACGCATCGTGATATCGCGCACGCAACACGTGCCACCCACTGCGCGCGTGCAGCCATGCACAACATGGAACGCCGATCTTGAAGAGTTACTCGACATGCTCGGTGAACAAGGTGTCCTGCAACTTCTCATTGAAGGTGGACCAACAATTGCCAGCGCCTTTCATGATCGCAATCTGATTGACCGTTACGTATTCCACATTGCCCCGATGATCTCTGGCGATGCAGATGCGTTAGGGGTTTTTACTGGCGTAAATACAGATCTTCACCACTGCAACATTGTTTCTGTCACCCAATATGACAACGACATTGAAATAGTGATGGAACCACACAAAATGAAAGTAGATGCACTATGAGTGACTCAATACTGGACCCTATTGAAGATGTCATCGCAGCGATGGCGCGTGGCGAGATTGTGGTCATCGTTGATGATGAAGACCGTGAGAATGAAGGTGACTTCATCATGGCGGCCGAGTTTGCCACGCCCGAGAAGTTGGCCTTTATTGTGCGCTATTCCACGGGTGTGGTGTGTTGCCCACTGACCGATGAGCGTTGCGATGATCTGCGATTACCTCTGATGGTGGAACAAAACACCGAAAGCCAACGCACTGCCTTTACCGACACCGTTGACCTCATCGAAGGTACATCTACAGGAATCAGTGCCGCAGACCGCGCAGCCACACTGCGTGCACTTGCTGACCCCACACTCACCTATAAGGCTTTCGCTCGGCCAGGACACATCTTCCCATTGCGTGCACGACCAGGCGGGGTCCTCAAGCGTGCCGGCCACACCGAGGCCGCAGTTGATCTTGCACGACTGGCTGGGTGTCAACCCGCAGGCATCATCTGTGAAATTCAAAACGATGACGGCACGATGATGCGTCTCAACGATTTACGTAAGTTCTGTAATGAGCATGGACTCTTGTTGTCGTCTATTGCTCAACTCATTGAGTACCGCCGTCACCATGAACGTCTTGTGGAACGCATGGGAGAAGCAACTGTTCCTACAGAGTTCGGTTCATTTGCATGTGTCGCTTATCGAAGCACGATTGATGGTGTTGAGCATCTTGCGTTTGTCAAAGGTGACGTATCTGGGTCAACTCCAGTGTTGGTGCGCGTGCACAGCGAATGCTTAACAGGCGATGTGTTTGGTTCTCGTCGCTGTGATTGTGGCCCACAGTTAGCCGCTGCAATGAGCATCGTGAATGCAGAAGGTTCTGGCGTGATTGTGTATCTGCGCGGACATGAGGGTCGCGGAATTGGCATCGGGCACAAGATCCGTGCGTACTCATTGCAAGATCAAGGCTTTGACACCGTAGATGCAAACACTGAATTGGGGCTCCCCATTGACAGTCGCGAATACGGTATTGGTGCACAAATCTTGGCTGACTTAGGTGTGCAACAAATTCGCTTGATGACGAACAACCCTGCCAAGTACGGCGGCTTAGGCGGCTATGGTCTCACCGTGGTGGAACGAGTCCCCCTACACACAGTGCCCACCGCAGAAAATGAGTCCTACCTGCGCACGAAAGCTGAGCGCATGGGCCATCTCATGAATCTTGATCAACAAAAAGGAGCAGACCAATGACACGCGCAGGATCACAGAGCAACCTCGTAGAACTCGACGGCACCGGATTGCGCATCGCCATTCTCAGTGCACGCTTCAATGACCACATCGTCACCGCACTACGCGATGGTGCCCGCCGTGGACTCACACGACTCGGTGTTGCAGATGGCGATGTCTTGGAAGCTTGGGTACCCGGAGCATTCGAGCTACCTCTTGCCGCACAAGCAATTGCCGAAACAGGCAAAGTTGATGCGGTGTTATGTCTTGGCACTGTCATTAAAGGCGATACGCCTCACTTTGATTATGTATGTGGTGAAGCCGCTCGCGGTATCCAAAATGTACAACTCGCCACTGGCGTACCTGTGATGTTTGGAGTTCTCACAGTTAACACTGAACAACAGGCAATCGACCGAAGTGGCCCTGGCAACGACAATAAAGGTGATGAGGCAGCAGTAGGCGCTGTGGAGATGGCTTTGCTCCTCAAATGCCTGCGCACCACAAACTAAATAGTTTTCCCTGACGTCCTCGTTGAGGCACACACCGCTGTGCTCAAGGAGGATGACATGGCGTTTGTCCATACCTTCGTCGTTGCCGCGATTTTTTCGGCAACTACTCCCCCCGCGCCACCGCAGTCGGTTGCTCACACCTTGATGTTTCGCACCTCACTTGCATCATTTGTTGCAGCTTCTCATTCAACGATGCGTGACCACCGTCTTGACTGGTCCACAGATGGCTGTTCGGCTCCAATTGTGGGAAGTACGGGACGCACATTTAACTTCACCCATGCATGCCAACGGCATGACTTCGGATACCGAAACTTCAAAGCATTACAAGGTGGTAAATGGTGGACGCCTACTTTGCGTCACCGCATTGATCAAGTGTTTCTATCAGACATGTACAGGCACTGTGCCACTCGCAGTCGCACTACGCGACATATGTGTCGCACATGGGCAAAAACTTTTTATCGTGCAGTGCGCACGTACGCAGGCTCCTAAAGCGAGGGTGCAATGGCGATATCAATAAATTGCCGCAGAATTCTGGCTGTCGCTCCCCAGATTGTCTCGTCGTCTAGCGCAAAAAAATGGATATTGAGATCGCCTCGTGGAGTTGGCCACCATTCATTTCTGTATGTATCGGGGCGCATCAACTCCATGATGGGAACAATCATGATGCGTGAAACTTCATCAACATTGGCGACCAATTCATTGAGGGTACGTACGCAACCCACCACAGGGACAATCACACTGTTGCTGACAAACGTGGTGAGTGAGTCAAGTTCTCCCACGATGTCGATGTTGCGAGACAGCAATCCAATTTCTTCTTCTGTCTCCCGCAGCGCTGCGCCATGAGCAGACTCGGCTTCTTCCACTCGACCCCCTGGGAATGAAATCTCGCCGCGGTGATTCTTTAAATGATGTGCACGCTTCGTAAGGATGATCGAAGGGCCATCATTCGTAGACACAATCGGAACCAATACGGCAGATAATCGTGCAGTAGAAATCCACTCCTGAGAGAACTCTTGGGAAGTTACTTTGGATGCCACATCGTGAGTAGAAATGCGGTGGGCAATAACGTCTATCTCGGGAATACCAAGACGAACATCTTCATTAAGCCACGCTGGACTTTCACCGAGTCTCCACTCGGGTGGACGCGGGATGATTTGTTCACCGCCGCGCCGAGTTGTCACGAAGCAGTGGGTGTCCAACCCGATGCCTTCAACTCAGCAAGAATTTCTGCGAGGCCGGCAGTTTTGAGATTGGCGAGAACTTTGCCAGGCATTTCCTCGCCCTTTTCCCAGGCCTCCCATGCGGCAAACAGTTTCGTCATATCTGGTGCGGGTCGATCAAAAGCCATTCCCAAAGCGTACCGATAAGAATCCTTGAGCCACCGCAACAGCAATGACAATCAATTGCGATGAGACATCCATAGGAATCGTTACCGCAATCACTACCGA
>JAUMDU010000111.1:15555-35947 GCA_032121425.1 Ilumatobacteraceae bacterium
ACGAAATGCAGAGAACGGTGCCTTAAGAAGTGCCGCATTAGACACGATCAGGATGGCAACTAATGCAAGGCCTGCGGGTTTGGATGCATTCACTGTTGCAGCACCAGTTCCGAAACCCAAGACGTATTCAATGAGCTGCACAACCCACACGTTGCGTTTTGTCTGGTTGCCAGATGGTGCGGATGTGTTCTTTTCACGAAACATAATCAATCCCTGTAAATAATTGATGGCCCGGCCCACTAGGGGTCCGGGCCATCAACGGGAGGCTCTAGATGTAACCGACCGTGGTCAGGGTTTATTCCCTGCCGTGGTGCCTACATCATCCCCATTCCGCCGGGCATTCCGCCGCCACCCATAGGGGCAGCGTTCTTCTCGGGCTTGTCGGCCACGAGACACTCGGTGGTGAGGACCAAAGCGGCAATCGAGGCAGCATTTTGCAAGGCTGCTCGGGTCACTTTGGCAGGGTCAATAATTCCAGCTGCTACAAGGTCGACATATTCGCCCGTTGCTGCATTGAGCCCCATTGAACCTTTTTCAGATTCAACGCGCTGTACAACTACAGAGCCTTCCATGCCGGCATTGTCTGCGATGTGCTTGGCAGGCGCCACAAGTGCGTCATACACAGTGCGAGCACCTGTTGCTTCGTCGCCAGTAAGTGACTCCACAACTTTCAATACAGCGGGACGGCTACGCAAAAGTGCGGTACCGCCACCGGCGACAACGCCTTCTTCAATTGCTGCGCGAGTTGCAGAAATTGCATCCTCAATGCGGTGCTTCTTTTCTTTCAACTCAACTTCAGTTGCTGCGCCCACTTTGATGAGTGCAACACCGCCAGCCAACTTGGCCAGACGCTCTTGAAGTTTTTCGCGATCCCAATCTGAATCGGTGTTATCGATTTCTGTTTTGATCTGGTTGACACGAGCATTCACTTCAGCTTTTTCGCCAGCGCCATCGACAATTGTGGTGGTGTCCTTGGTAATGATGACACGCTTTGCACGACCCAAAAGATCAAGCGTCACGTTCTCCAACTTGAGACCAACTTCTTCGCTGATGACTTGGCCACCAGTGAGAACTGCCATGTCTTGCAACATTGCCTTGCGGCGATCGCCAAATCCTGGAGCCTTGACTGCAGTTGAGTTAAAGGTTCCACGAATTTTGTTGACAACCAAAGTTGCCAATGCTTCGCCTTCAACATCTTCTGCAATGATCAACAAAGGACGACCTGTCTTCATCACTGATTCAAGTGCTGGCAACAATTGCTGCACAGAAGAAACCTTTGATGAATAGAACAAGATGTATGGCTCATCGATGATGGCCTCTTGGCGGTCTGGATCTGTCACGAAATATGGAGACAAGTAACCCTTGTCAAACTGCATTCCTTCCGTGAAATCAAGCTCGATACCAAAGGTATTGCTTTCTTCCACGGTGACAACACCGTCTTTGCCCACTTTGTCAATTGCATCTGCAATAACGCCACCAATGGAGGCATCAGCTGCAGAAATCGTTGCAACGCTGGCAATGTCGTTCTTGTCGTCCACATCTTTTGCTTGTGACTTGATTGCTTCAACAGCTGCAGCAACGGCTTTTTCGATACCGCGCTTCAAACCCATGGGGTTTGCGCCAGCGGCAACGTTACGCATGCCTTGATGCACAATTGCTTGTGCCAAAACGGTTGCTGTAGTTGTTCCGTCACCTGCAACGTCGTTTGTCTTTGTTGCAACTTCTTTCACCAGCTGTGCACCCATGTTTTCAAATGGGTCATCTAGTTCAACTTCTTTTGCGATAGACACACCGTCATTGGTGATCGTGGGTGCGCCGAACTTTTTGTCGAGCACTACGTTGCGACCCTTTGGTCCTAGTGTCACCTTGACCGCATCGGCCAACTTGTTAACGCCAGCTTCCAGGGCACGACGGGCTTCGTCGTGAAACTTCAATTGTTTTGCCATGTCTGTGACCTACTTCGTCACAACTGCAAGAACGTCACGGCTGGTGAGAATCAAAAGATCGTCTCCACCGTGGCTCACTTCGGTGCCACCGTACTTGCTGTACAACACAACGTCGCCAACTTTGATATCAAGTGCGAAGTGTTGTCCTTCGTCATCACTCCAGCGGCCAGGGCCAACTGCGAGAACGGTTCCCTGCTGCGGTTTTTCCTTTGCAGTGTCAGGAATAACAAGACCAGATGCAGTGGTCTGCTCGGCCTCGCTGGGCTTTACGACAATTCGATCGTCGAGTGGCTTCAGGTTCATAATTTCCTCCGAAAAAATCAGCAATGAGCGGATTGAGTCCGTGCCGGCGGCCCGGCCCGGGGGGTTTAGCACTCGGTGAGTGCGATTGCTAATGATAGGGACTTTTACCCCCAATTAGCAACCGAGACCCTCGAGTGCTAATTCAGAATTCACCCCTCGTTGGGGGGTTCGACACCCAAAAGCTGTGCTGTTTCCCGAAGGGGCAGACCCACCACATTGGAGTACGACCCTTGAATCCTGTCCACCAAAGAGGCTCCAAGGCCCTGAATGGCATAGGCCCCAGCTTTGCCTTGCCATTCCTTAGTTTCGAGATACCAATCAAGGATCTCATCGGTCACCGGCACAAAGCTGACCAATGTGGTGGTGACCACAGAACGCACCATGCCCTCAATAAACACAGCCACCCCAGTGTGCACTCGGTGGGTGCGTCCACTGAGACGGCGCAACATGCGAGCGGCATCATGTTCATCCACCGGCTGACCCAAAATCTCGTTGTCAATATCGATGGTGGTGTCTGCTCCTAGAACGATTCCCCCACGCGATGCAGCAATCACTCCAGCCTTCTCGCGAGCCAAACGTTCGACGTAGTGCACCGGCATCTCATTGATCTGTGGTGTTTCATCAATATCTGCAGGAACTATTTCCAGTGCGACACCAAGTTGGCTAAGTAGTTCTATGCGTCGTGGCGAGCGCGAGGCCAAGATGATGGTGATACTCACAACTATCCGCCGCTAAGTGCCATTTCCCGGCCGTCATCGGGAATGGTCATGTCATCGCGATTGTCCAGATAACCATCGGGCAGCACAACTTTGATGGGACCATTTGTGTGGCCGCGTGCTAATCGTTCCCCGCCGTCGACAACGTTCATTGTGCGATCGAGTCTCGATGAAACTTCGCGAAGTTGATCCAACGAAGACACAGAGGAAAATGCTCGACGTACTTCTGAGCCCACGGGATAGCCAGTGAGATACCAACCACAATGTTTTCTGAAATTACGAATTCCAAAATCATTACCCATGATGCGCATTAAGCCTTGCGCGTGATCATCCATCACATCGAGAACAAAACCCAACGTAGGTGTCGGCAACACATCACGCCCAGAAAATACATCTACTAAATCGCGAAACAACCATGGCTTTCCCAAACACCCACGGCCAACTACCACACCATCACAATTGGTGTGTTCCATCATTTTGATGGCATCGGTTGCTTCCCAAATATCTCCGTTACCTAGAACAGGAATAGATGTCACTGCTTGTTTTAATTCTGCAATGCGATCCCAGTGTGCAGCACCTGCATAGTGCTGTTCAGCAGTGCGTGCGTGAAGCGCAATCATCGAGATGCCTTCTTCTTCGGCAGCTCTACCAGTATCAAGAAATGTCACGATGTCATCGTTGATACCTATGCGGAATTTGCATGTAATGGGTACACCAAATGGTTCTGCGGCTTTTACAGCCGCCCGCATAATTGCCCGTGTGAGGTTTCTTTTCACTGGAACTGCTGCGCCGCCACCTTTGCGTGTCACTTTGTGCGCGGGACATCCAAAGTTCATATCAATGTGATCTGCAATATCTTGCTCACATAATTGCCGCACTGCACGTGCAACAAACTCTGGATCGCTTCCATAAATTTGCAGGCTTCGAAAATCTTCGTCGTCGCCGAAGGCCACCATTTTCTTGGTTTTCTCATTACCGTGCACCAACGCGGTAGCCATCACCATTTCGCTCACATAAATAAGGCCAGGGCCAAATGTGCGACATTGCGCACGGAAAGGAATATTGGTGACCCCGGCCATCGGAGCCAACACCACAGGAATGGGAAACTCGCGTCCTCGCAACACCAAACGATGACGTGTCATCGGGGAACCTCTGCCAGTTTGAGATTGGGATATGCCCCACAGGACAAATCCATCGGTCCATCAGATAACAAGCGATACCACGCAGCTGATGCAATCATCGCTGCGTTATCAGTGCACATCGCCCGGCTTGGCAGGGCAACCGAAAAACCGGCTTGCTCTCCGCGTGTCGTCATTGTGGAACGCAGCAAGGAATTGGCAGACACTCCACCACCCAACACAATTCCGCGTGCGCCTACTTGCTGTGCGGCTTTGATGGTCTTGGCACACAATACATCGACAACTGCTTCTTGAAATGAAGCGGCGATATCTGCATTCACCGCATTTGGATTCTTGCGCACGTAGTTGATGACTGATGTTTTTAGACCACTAAAGGAAACATTTAATCCGTCGTGCATCATCGCCCGGGGAAACTCAATAGATGTTGCATCACCTTGGGTCGCAAGAGCATCAATTGCAGGACCACCGGGGTAACCCACATCTAGAAAACGCGCAACTTTGTCGTACGCCTCTCCTGCTGCGTCGTCAATTGTGCGACCCAACACGGTGTAGTCACCATGTCCGCGCATCTCCACAATCATTGTGTGTCCGCCCGATACCAAAAGAACTACGAGAGGAAATTCCAAAGTGGGATCGTCAAGCAAGCCGGCATAAAGATGCGCTTCGAGATGATTTATGCCAATGAAGGGCACATCCCATACCAATGACAAAGACTTGGCAGCCGATACCCCCACAAGCAGCGCACCAATTAATCCAGGGCCTGCTGTTGCAGCCACTGCATCAATGCGACCAGGCAGAATTCCTGCATCAGAGATTGCCTGACGCACAACCGGCACGATGGCTTCAAGATGCGCGCGGCTTGCAACTTCGGGAACCACGCCACCAAACCGTGCGTGAATTTCAATTTGGCTAGACACCACAGACGACAACACATCATTGCCACCCATCACTACAGCCGCTGCCGTTTCATCGCAGCTTGTCTCAATAGCAAGCACAACAGTTGATTCATTCGCCACAAAAGAACTCACGATCGTCTCGATTCAATCAACCGTATACGTTCCATAAATTCAGCCGTATCAACGCCGTGGGCCCACATTACGATGGCGTCATCGGTGTTTTCGTAGTAGCGCTTACGCACTCCCGCGGGGACAAAACCAAACCTTCTATACAAGTTCTGTGCCACCACATTTGTATGGCGAACTTCTAATGTCATCGCCACACATCCACGATCGTGGGCGAGAAGCACGAGATCCAACATCATTTCTGTTGCGACACTGCGACCTTGCCATGCGGGATCAACAGCAATGTTGGTGACATGGGCATCATCGCCAGCAAACATCAAACCGGCATAGCCCACCATGGTGTCTCCCACATATGCAACCAGGTAGTAACGATTACCAGCACGCATTTGGCTGAGTTCACTGACAAAAGTGTGGTTCGTCCAAGGACGTGGATACACCTGTTCTTCAATCTCGAGAACTTTTCGCAAATGCCGACGTCGCATCGTCTCGGTAGTCAATGTGTCCACCGCACGTTCACGCATAAAACTCATCGGGCGGCCTCACGAATATTCCAATTGATTTCTGCGTCGGGAGCACGAAGATACATAGCAGCCACATGTTCAGCTTTTATAGTTTCATCCCTCGCCAGAAAATGACTCGCCAATGTCACTACTTTTTCTGCAGATGGAAACGCATGACTGGCATCGTTGACTATTGCCCACGAGTTTTCTGAAAACACTTCGCGAAAACGTTCAAAACCAGAACCCACACACTGCACTTGTTCAGCGCGGTCACCAAGATGAATCGCAAGATCTTCCGGGCTTGTCACCACAGGCTCAGTCACGCGTTGTGGTTCCATGACTGGACCACGCATGCGATAGAGCGCCCAGTAGATTTCACCTCTGCGTGCATCAAGTGCTGCAGCAACGGGAATATCGGACCAATCTGCATTCATTGCCAATGCATCAAGACTGCACACTGGTACTACTGGGAGATCGAGTGCCCAGGCCATTGTGTGTGCCGATGCAATACCCACGCGCATTCCAGTAAACAATCCGGGGCCCACATCCACAGCAATCGCCGAAAGATCCGCCATCTCGACACCCACTTGTTGCATCAGAAACTGAATCATTGGGGTGAGCGATTCTGCATGACGGCGATCACTTGCAACCGTTACCGCGCCGTGAATACGACTGTGGTCACCGATGGCGATACCCACATGTTCGACCGCTGTTTCAATTCCCAGAATCATGCGACAACCCAACGACTTAAACCTTGACGCAGACGATCCCAACGTGTGTCCCATTGATGTCCCTCCACAGAAAACACAATGGTGCGGGCATCTTCCTCGTCATCATCATGTTGCAATGTGATGCTCAATGTGTCTCCAAGTAAAGATTCAGCGACATCTCCCCACTCGACAAGAACCAATGCTCCAAGATCTGCTTGTTCCCGCAAGCCAAGATCTTCAATTTCACCCATAGTGGTGAGTCGATATAGATCTGCATGTACGACAGGAACTCGACCCGTCGAATAAGAATGCACAAGGGTAAAAGTGGGAGATGACACAGCGTCGGATTCATTCACACCAAGAGCCCGACACAGTGCAACTGTAAATGCTGTTTTTCCCGCGCCCATCTCACCAGCTAGCACCACAACATCACGGGCGCGCACTAGTGCGGCACATGCTGCCGCAATGTCTGCGCTATCTGTGAGCGACTTCGCATGACAGGTGATCACACATACCGCCGATGAATTCGAGAACTAATCCCGCACACGATTTCGTAACCAATCGTTCCGGTCGCACGCGCCCAATCATCTGCAGTCACTACATGTTCACCTTGTCGCCCAATGAACACCACTTCATCGCCCACCGTCACAGCAGAATCGGAGCCACAATCAATCATCACCTGATCCATCGTCACGGTTCCTGCAAATCGTCTCGGCACACCATTAATCAGCACAGCGATATCTGTTGCGCCCAATGCGCGAGGAATGCCATCGGCATAACCAATGGGCACCGTGGCAATCAAACTTGCCTGGGCAACAGGGCGACGTAAGCCATATGACACTGCATCATTGGCTTCAATCCATCGCACTGCAGAAACTTTGCCTTTCAATGACATCGCCGGAATAAGACCTGCGCATAGTTCATTGACGCCTTCGCCCGGAGTGAGACCATATGTAGTGATTCCCGTGCGCACCAACGTGAACCTGCTGTTCTCGTCACTAAGAGCTGCTGCGCTATTTGCCGCGTGAATAAGAGGTGGCGTGATCTGGGCTGCAGCTAGATCGTCCAGCGTGGAAAGAAACGTAGCGAGTTGACGCGCATTGGCTTCATGACCCGGCTCATCTGCGACCGCGAAGTGCGTGAACACTCCTTCTATTTCCAATGAAGGAAAAGAAGTGATGAATTTTGCCAACATGACTGCTTCGTCTGGTGCAACACCTACGCGATGCATCCCTGTATCAATCTTGAGATGTACTTTCACCACACGTTGAGCAGCGGCGGCTGCATTGGCAATCGTTGCTGCACCACGAGTAGTGGTGACCGTGGGTGTCAAGCCATATCCCACGATGTACTCAGCTAGCTCTGCGGGCTGTTCAGAGAGAATCAAAATTGGGGCAGTGATTCCGGCACGGCGCAGCGCCACACCTTCATCCATAATTGCCACACATAAACCAGTCGCACCAGCGGCTAATGCTGCTTGGGCGACGGGAACCGCCCCATGACCATATGCATCGGCTTTCACCGCTGTCCACACTTGTGCCGGCGCAACCCGCTGGGCAACAATCGCCACATTGTGTTGGATAAGACCGGTGTGCACTTCTGCCCACGCCCAACGAGTAGAAAAATCAACGGACATCGTTTACCAACTTTGACATAATTTCACCAAGAACCGAGACCACATCGCGGGCAATGACCCCTTCGCTGGCACATGAAGACCCAGCTAGTCCATGAATGTGCGCTCCAGCCGTGGCTGCAAGAAACGGATCAAGCCCACGAGCAATACATGCGCCAATCACACCAGCCAACACATCACCACTTCCCGCGGTGGCCAATCGCTCATCGCCAGATGTCGACAAAAAGACATCTCCTGCAGGATTACTCACGATGGTGGTGGGACCCTTGCGGACTACAACACATTGAGTTTTCTCGGCAAGTTCACACGTTGCTGCAATGCGATCAGGATTGCTGACGTCTCCGCCGAGCATCGCAAATTCACCATCGTGTGGGGTGAGCACGGTGGGAGCTGTGCGACTAAGAAATACAGAGTGGCCACCATTGGGATCAACTGCTGCGACAAGACCATCCCCATCCAGCACCGTTAGCAGATCACATTCGCGCAGCACAGCGCGTACTTCAACACCAATATCGTCTCCGCGTCCCAGACCTGGGCCCATGACAAGACATGCAAAACGACGAATATCTGTTGCGAGATACTTCGCCCATTGTTCGCGAGGAAGAACATGACCTACCACTTCTGTGGGAGGCAAGACTGAATCTGTGTCACCGCGCCACGAAAGATGCACGATTCCCGCACCTGCACGCATCGCTGATGCGCTCACTAAAGATGCAGCTCCTGCCATGCCAGGGCTTCCCGCAACAACTCGCACACTGTGATGCCATTTATGTGCTCCACGATCACGCACTGGTATCCAATGCGCAATATCAAAAGACTCCACTAAATGCGTGTGCAGATCTGCAGGCGGATCGATACCAACATCGACGACATCAATTTCTCCACACACCGAAGGACCATCCCCAAACAACATGCCTGTCTTTACCGCAGCAAAAGTAACGGTGCGATCAGCAACGAGAACACCACCTGCAATGGTTCCCGTTGTTGCATCGAGCCCACTGGGAATATCTACTGCAAGTACCGGCACATCCATCACGATGGGAGGCGACCACGTGCCGCGGAATCCAATTCCATATGCAGCATCAATCACAAGATCTGCCGATCGAGGATCGATAAAGACTTCCCCTGCATCTTGGGCATCTATATATCGAATCTGTGCACCCCACTGGGCCAACCAACTAGCAGCCACTCGCCCATCATCACCGTTGTGCCCCTTGCCGACAATGAGAACGACGCGACGACCATAAGCGCCTTGCAGCATCTGTTTGGCTGCCACTGCAACGCAATAGCCCGCACGTCGAATGAACACCTCTTGGTCATCGACAATGTCAAGAGCAGCAGCATCGGCTGCACGCATTTGCTCGGCTGTGAGAACGGGAATCACCCCTCAAGCGTATTGGTCGAAATGCGCCCTACAGCGCAGCTACCACAGCCATTGCTACCGAATCTGTATGTGTAATGGAGACATGCCAATTGTTGACGCCTTGTTCATCGGCCAGGGCCTGTGCACGACCACTTAGTTGGAGAACAGGTGCACCTGATTCAAGTCGATGAACCGAGACATCATGAAAATCAAATGCACCAAGACCCACACCAAGTGCCTTCATCGTGGCCTCACGCACTGCAAAGCGAGCGGCAAGAGAAGGCGCATCGTCGACTTGTCCATGAAGTGATGTCAATTCGCTCGAAGTAAAAAGCCGCGCGCGCATAGACGGACGACGTGTTAGCAGACTTCTGAATCGATCGATGTCGACGGCATCAATGCCAATACCCTTCATGATCTATTCACTCTCAGTTCGCCACATGTCGGCACTTTCCGACACTGGGAGAATTAACAAGTCAGCAATTGAGACCTCTCCCAAACGATCTTCACGAAATGATCCTTCAGTTTCTGTCACCCAGTCAACAAGACGATCGTAACGGCGGTCATAGCCTTGCAAGACCTGTCGAGCAATTGAAGGTGACACATAGTTTCTGAATGTGACATGAAGCAATGTGATGCCCACTGTTGTTGAACCCTTTACTTCGGGAACAAAAATAACTGTGCGGCCATCTTTGCGTCCCTTAGCTACAAGCAACTGTTGTTCGGCTGCGACTCGCCTCTTTGTTCCCAACAGCGAAGAATTTGTATCAACTCGCGAAGTTAATTCGCGCGCAAGACCACCACGGTCAACAATCGACACCGTTGCAGAACCCGATTCTGGTTCACCAGATATTGAATAGCGAGTAAAACCATTAACAGATTCCACAGCTGCATCTAGTGCGGCCAATACCTTCAATGTCTCATACGGCACCTGTTCACGTGCTGCGCCAGATTCAAGAACAGCTTGAACTAACACGCGATCCAACAGACCCTCTTCGCTGCGAGAAATTCCCACAGTCACAGTCTTTGCCTGATGCTTAATGGCATCAATTGGACGTGTGAGTTCATCGATGCCACGGGTCAAGCCCGACACGAGATCATCAAGCAACACCGCAGGTGACGCAACGCGACCTGTTTCGCGTTGGTATGCCTGCAGCGGATGTGGCCCAATCAACAGACGCAACAACGACACAATACGCACCGCTGTGGACGCTTCAAGGTTTCCGTCGTATTGGCCAGTATGCAGTGCTGCAAAGAATTGTTGAGCAGCTGGAACAATCTTGCGCTCCACACGTTCCAATACATCGTCACCGTTGCCGCCACGACCCACAATGAGTTCCACTACTTCGCGCACCTGACGCAGTGGCTTGGCTAGATCATCAATCGCAAGTGCGGCCTCATACCCAAATAGATGGCCGACCATCGCCGACAATACGAATGCGACTGCAGGATCAGTCACTGGCACCGACACCACAGCAGATGCAGCGTCAAAACGAGTCTCCCCTTCGGTGGCAATAACAATGGGAAGAGCTTTGTGTGCCTTAAAGATGGCTACTTCTTTGGCTACGTCTGTAGCGGTACCTTCTGCCAAGCCAGCAGCGCACACCAGTATCAATGGTTCGCACGATAAGTCAATATGTTTTTTATCTTCAGTGATGTCACACGAGATGGACTTGTAACACAGTTCTGAAAGTTTGATACGCACTTCGTGGGCCGCCACAGTGTTGGGGCCATTACCGACCACAGCCCAATATCGGCGAGCGGGAGCAAATCGGCGTGCGATATCGCCAATTTCTTCACGCTGCGATATCACTTTCTCCATTGCATTAGGCATAGCGATAAGCGACGACAAAATACGGTGCATACGTTGTGCATCAGATTTTCCAGTGGCACGAGCAATCGCACACGACAACACAGCGCCGGCGGCAACTTGAGCATAGAAAGCCTTAGTGCTTGCAACACTCATTTCCACATCGCGACCATCTGATGTGTAATACACGCCATGGGCTTTGTTTGCTAATTCACTACCGCGACGATTGACAATGGCAAGAACTGCGGCTCCACGTGAGGCAACAAGGTCTACGGTGCGATTGGTATCAGTCGTGGTACCACTTTGACTCACTGCAATGACCAACATGTCCGACATGTCTTGTTCCATGGCAAATCCTGAGAGCTCAGTTGCCGTCAAGGCTTCCACATGAATTGAAGAATTCAATAACGATGTCAATACGGGAACGAGCGATGTCCCCGCAACAGCAGCAGTTCCTTGCCCAATGATTCGAATGCGTGAAATAGACCCATCTGCGAGACGACGAAGAACTGCAGAAGGCAAAGTGGATTCATCGAGATCGGGAACCAGTACTCCATCGAGAGTTTCAGTACGGCCGCGAATCGTTTTTCTGAAACTGCGTGGAGCTTCATTGATTTCTTTAAGGAGGAAATGTGCAAAATCTCCACGGTCAATATCGCGCGTAGTGACCTCTGCGCGCACCACATCTTTGTCCGATAGCTCAATGGGTGTGCCGTCGTAGGCAAACATCGACATACCAGCAAGTGTTCCGGCTTTGTCTGCATTAAGGCGCACAACTTGTCCGCGCGTAGAAGGCTGCAAAGGATCGCGAGGCGTCTCTCCATCAAGACGTACGAAATCCATGGTTTCTTCCACGGTGCCATAGGGCTCACTGGCCACAATGAAACGGTCCTCGGCAAGACCTACATACAAACCTTGTCCACTGCCGTGCAATGCCAAGTACATGTCTTGAGTTTCGTCTGCTGCGCAATAGCCAATGGCTACCGAGCCCTCAAATTGAGTCACTGCGTTCAAGAAGGCATCGAGAGTGTTCATGCCTGCAGTTCTTCCACGATCTACAAGTGCAGGAATCACCTTTGCATCAGTTGTGATGGGATCTGCGAAACGCAAGTTATGACGTGCTTTCAAATCTGCATGATTATCAACATCGCCATTGAGTACAGCCATTGAAACTGATGCTCGCGAATCCGTCACCTCTTCGCAAGTCACTGGGTGGGCATTGGGTTCAGAGATGATTCCCACACTTGCCCAACGTGTATGGCCCAACACAGATGTACGAGCATCTTTGAGGCTGAGTACTTTTCGCAACAAGTCGTCTGCAGCAAGCGATGCACGCATATGCCGGGTGTTGTCTCCTAGCTCGCCAATTTCTGCAGCAGCTTTGTAGACAAACACAACAGTGTTTCCGCTGTAGCGCACACTGCGATTAGTAAACAAAGGATCAATTCCACGCTGTGTAATTGCGTCCACGACATCAATGGGTGCGTTGTGCAGTTCTGGTGACGACACGATGACACTGATTCCTGCGGAATCTCGTCCACGCACTTCCATGCGATCAATTGCCGACAAGGCTTGCTGAATACTGAGGTAGCCCACAATGCTGGACGGCGTTGCACCGCGTCCCGCCAATGCATGGACAGCATCTGCAGTGCGTAGACGATCACGACGAATCGCCCACAGTGCATCTCGTACTCGTGATGCTCTTTCTACTGCTTGATCTAGAGAAAGTGAATCAACATGCATCTCATCAATGCGTGCTTCTTCTACATCTACAACCTCATCAAGAACGTTGAGCCGCGTGAGAATGTCACTCGCCAACGAATGATTTCCGGCCAATGCGAGTATTCCGGCATCTCCGCGAAGAAGTTGATCGACTTGTTCAAGAAATTCAGCGGATGAATCTAGATTGCTAGAAACTTCAACAGCGCTATCCAAAAGCGAGAGTATGTCTTTGGCATCTGGGACATGCCTGTGGCTTGGGCAAGAAAGAATGCCAACGATGCCACACATAGATATCTAGATTACCGACACCCACTAGGACGCTAGTGGGCACCTTCAATCGTTCCCTCATAGGTATCGGCCAAAATATTGGCTAATTCCATCGCTTTTTCCAGTGCAATTGCATCGGTGCTGGCTTCTACCATTACCCGCACAAGAGGTTCGGTCCCAGAGGATCTCACCAGCACTCGACCATCTTGGCCAAGCTCTTTCTCAACATTTTCCACTGCGTCACCAAGTGCAGACATTGGATCGTGCACGTGCTCACTTGTGCGCACATTGACCAACACCTGAGGATACGACTGCATCATTGACGCAGCTTCGTCTAATGACACATCCGTACGAGCAAGATATTCCATCAACATCAAGCCGGCAAGAACACCGTCTCCTGTTGTGGCATGTGCACGATGAATAACGTGACCGCTTTGTTCTCCGCCCAGCACCAAGTCATATTCGTCCAAGGCGGCCAACACACTGCGATCACCTACTGGGGTCACAATCACATCAATGCCGCAGTTAGCCATCGCCCGATGAAAACCAAGATTTGTCATCACTGT
Source organism: Ilumatobacteraceae bacterium (assembly GCA_032121425.1). Lineage (GTDB taxonomy): Bacteria > Actinomycetota > Acidimicrobiia > Acidimicrobiales > Ilumatobacteraceae > UBA2093. The sequence goes on from JAUMDU010000111.1 coordinate 29,253, forward strand.
GACTGCAACTGCTTTGTTGCGAAGTAATCCCCGCTCTGCAAGATCTCGCGCAGCTATAGCCATGATGTAATCGCCATCAACAATGTTCCCCGTTCGCGACACTGCAATCACACGATCACCATCGCCGTCGAATGCGATACCAAGGTCAGCACCTTCACTTAGAACTTTTTCCGCCAATAACTGTGGAGATGTTGCTCCGCAACGCTCATTAATATTGCGACCATTTGGTTGATCTGCAATCACTATGACGTGGGCTGCTGCTGCGCGAAATGCAGCGGGTGCAACGTAAGACATTGCGCCATTGGCGCAATCAAGAACAACCGTGAGCCCTTTTAAGGATTCGCCCACAATGTTTGTGCGATGCGCAATGTACTCATCAATGACATTTGCGGCGTCATGTACTGTTCCCATCGAGGTTGGTGATGCATCTGTAATCAACGAATGCCACACGCGTTCTATTTCAATTTGTTCAGCGTCATCTAACTTGTGACCACCAGTGGCAAAGACTTTGATCCCGTTATCGCTCCAAGGATTGTGTGATGCAGTAATGGCAATGCCCACCCAGCCATGTCGTTCTGCTGCAAAGGCAATTGCTGGGGTTGGGCAGATCCCCAAAAGATGCACAGCAACTCCCTCTGATGCGCAACCTTCAATGATTGCGCGTTCAAATGCCAAGCCGCTCTCGCGTGTGTCTCGACCCACCACAATCCCAGAGGGCTGTAATACGCGCGCAACTGCACGTGCAAGATCGCGCACAAGCTCCACAGTGAGCTCTTCTAGCGCAACACCACGAACACCATCGGTACCGAAGTGCAACATGTGTGAGTATTCCTTATGACACGACGCCAATAAGGCGTCGAACACGCATCAGCGCTTGGTGAATTGTGGCGCCTTGCGCGCCTTCTTGAGGCCGTACTTCTTGCTTTCCTTGCGACGTGAATCGCGAGTGAGAAGTCCGGCTTTTTTCAGAACAGGGCGTGACTCAGGGTCAAACTCCAACAAGGTGCGAGCAATCGCCATGCGCAATGCGCCAGCTTGACCACTTACGCCGCCACCAAAAATGTTTGCGGAAATATCGAACTGTTGTTCACGCTCGGTGACACGCAACGCTTCGGTAACAACCATGCGTTGTGCTGCAGTAGTGAAGTAAGCCTCGATGGGCTTGCCGTTCACAGTGATTTTTCCTGTTCCATGACGAAGGACGGCGCGAGCTACTGCTTCTTTACGGCGACCTGTTGTCTGGGTGATGGGTGTGTTAGCCACAACGACTCCTTGTTGTATCAGCGTGCTTTAGCAGCGCTGAGATCGAGAACTACGGGGGACTGTGCAGCGTGAGGATGTTCTGGTCCTGCGTACACCTTGAGCTTCTTCACCATTTGACGACCAAGTGGTCCTTTGGGAAGCATGCCTGCAACGGAGCGAGTGATCGCATCGGCTGGCTTGCGGTCGAGAAGGTTTTGGTATGTCTCGCTCTTGAGACCACCTGGGTAACCCGAGTAGGTGTACACCATGTTCTTTTCTGACTTGCCAGAAGTCATCACAATCTTTGATGCATTGATGATGATGACGTGATCGCCCATATCCATGTGCGGTGCGAACACTGGCTTGTGCTTGCCACGCAAGATACGTGCAACTTCTGTGCAGACACGACCAAGAACGAGACCTTCGGCATCAACGATGTGCCAAGCCCGCTGAATTTCGCTTGCTTTTGGAGAATAGGTACGCATGAGACTTCCTTGATAGGGGCCCACGTGGACCGCCTGTACCCCATTTACTGGGGCTTGTTAAGGATAGGGGCACATATGTGCCTACGGCAACCGCGAATAAGGAGCCAAATCGCAGGATTCCGGGGCTGCGCTTCCCGCTCTATGGATGAAGCCGGGTGCCCTCGTAGCCCACATCCCACAGAATCAATCCATGGGCGGGGGCCACCCGTGAGCCGTGGGCACGGTCCTTGGCCAAAAGGACAGCAACGGCATCACTAGGTGGGCGCTTCTTGAGACCAACATCGACCATGAACCCCACAAGACCGCGCACCATTTGATGACAAAAGGCATTTGCCCGGATCTCACAGACCAGATTCGACTCCCCTTCATCGGTCCACTTGAGATCAAGCAAATAGCGCATCATCGATTTGGGCTCTTGACCATCGGGGGTGGTTTCACGACGGCAAAAAGCTGAGAAATCGTGATGACCAATAAACGCATCGGCCGCCAGATTCATGAGGGGCAATGACAATGGACGATGCACGTACCACGCAAAATCTTTGACCAGTGGATTAGGTGTGGGTTGATTAGACACGAAGTATCGATATCGGCGCCATGTGGCACTGCGCCGTGCATCAAAAGAATCTTCAACCCACTGGGCATCAAAGACCGCAACGTTGGGTGCACACAATGAATTCACTCCGCGCACAAATGATTCAAGGTGTGTATCCGATGGAAGATCAAGAGAGATCACTTGTTGTCGAGCGTGTACTCCGGTGTCTGTGCGACCCGCAGTACTCATGCGCACTGGCATGCGCGCGATTGTGGACATTGCTTCAACAAGAGCGTCTTCCACTGTGGATGATTCATTGTTCGATGCAAAGCCATGAAAAAAAGCACCGTGATAGGTGACAAACAAACGGACCCGCGCAAGCGCGGGCCCGTCAGAGAAATGATTATCCGGTTCCATGACCGGTGGTGTCATTAGACCAGTTCGATGCGCGCCATTGGCGCAGCGTCACCCTGACGTGTTCCCAATTTCAAGATACGTATGTATCCGCCATTGCGAGCCATGTACTTAGGTGCAACTTCGTTCACCAACTTGTTGGTCATTTCCTTGTCGCCCAAGTAACCCTGAATTTGGCGAATGCGATGTACGCGCATTGGACCTTCTTCTTGGGCTTTCTTTGCCTTGGTGATGAGTTTTTCTGCAATTGGGCGCAATGCCTTGGCCTTAGCCTCGGTAGTGACGATGCCTTCTGCAGCAAACAGTGATGCAGCCATATTCGCCATCATCAAACGCTGATGAGATGCACTGCCGCCGAAGCGTGGTGCGCGACGTGGTGTTGCCATTGTGATGCTCCTTGAATTCTTGAATTATGCGCGCAGGGTTAAGCCGCGCTCGTCGAGCTTCTGGATGATTTCATCGAGGCTCTTTTGACCAAAGTTTGTGATGTTCAACAAGTCATCGGTGCTCTTCAACAAAAGCTCACCAATGGTGTTGACCTGTCCTCGCTTGAGGCAGTTACGTGGACGCTCGCTGAGGTCGAGATCTTCAATGGGGAGATCCAAGTCGGGAACTCCGATGTTGGCACCAATCGGCTCACTCAACTCGAGTGCCTGTGGCTCCTCGGACAAAGTTGCGATGAGATCAACCAACGAACGAAGTGTTGCAGCAGCAGATGCAAGTGACTCACGTGGCGAGATTGAACCATCTGTTTCAATGTCAAGAACTAAACGATCGTAGTTTGTGCTTTGCGCAACACGTGTTGGCTCTACATCAAACATGACGCGACGTACTGGCGAGAAGATTGCATCGATGGGAATAACTCCAATGATGCGGCTATCTGCATCACGGTCGGTGGACAAGTATCCGCGACCGCGCTCAATGGTGATATCGAGTGCCAACGACGCACCTGCATTCAATGTTGCAAGGTGCAAAGAAGGGTTCAAGATGTCAACACCGGTTGGTACTTGAATGTCGCCAGCGGTAAGTGTTGCTGGGCCGTTGACATCAACGCGCACAACAACTGCTTCTTCACTGGTGGACTGCACAACAATGTCTTTCAAGTTCATAATGAACTCGGTGACATCTTCTGTCATTCCCTTAATGGTGGTGAATTCGTGTTCGACATTGTCGAACTTCACTGTGGTGATTGCAGCACCTGGAATTGACGACAGCAATGTGCGGCGCAACGAGTTACCAATGGTGTGACCAAAGCCTGGCTCGAGTGGACCTACAGCAAAACGCTGACGTGTGGGATGGTCGTCGCCGATGGCTTCGACTGAAGGGCGCTGGATAACAAGCATGGTGTTCTCCTCTGAAAAGACTGGTGGTTACTTCGAGTAAAGCTCAACGATGAGCTGCTCGCGGACGGGTACATCAATGTGCTCGCGCTGTGGCAGGTCGCGCACGGTGACTTGCTTGTCACCAGCTTCGAGCCAACCAACAAGTGCACGATCAAGTGTGTCGATGTTGTGTTGAATCTGAATCATTTCTTTTGCCTTTGGAGACAAAGAAATAACTTGACCACGCTTTACGCGGTACGACGCAATGTCAACGCGCTTGCCATCAACCAAAATAAGGCCGTGGTTCACGAACTGACGAGCTTGCGGACGAGTTGATCCCCAACCTGCACGGAACACGATGTTGTCGAGGCGAAGCTCTAACAAGCGCAACAGGTTTTCGCCTGTTGGGCCGGCAAGACGGTTTGCCTCTTCATAGGTGCGACGGAACTGACGCTCGAGTACACCGTAGATGTACTTAGCTTTCTGCTTCTCTTGCATCTGAGCGAGGTATTCGCTGCCTGCGCTACGACGACGTGTGCGGCCGTGTGCACCTGGCGGGAATGGACGACGATCAAGAGCCTTTGAGCCCTTGGCGTTTTCAAAAATGTTGGTGTTGAGGCGGCGCGAAATGCGTACCTTCGGTCCGGTATAGCGGGCCATGATTAGCTCCTCCGACGCTTTGGCTGACGGCAACCGTTGTGCGGTACCGGGGTGACGTCTTTGATTCCTGATACTTCAATACCAAGGTTTTGAATGGAACGAAGTGCAGTGTCGCGACCAGAACCTGGTCCTTTCACATGTACTTCGGCGCGACGAAGACCATGCTCCATTGCAGCCTTGCCGGCCTTTTCTGCTGCCATCTGTGCAGCGAAAGGAGTCGACTTACGTGAACCTTTGAAGCCCACTCCGCCAGAAGATGCCCATGCAATGACATTTCCTTCTGCGTCGGTGATGGACACGATTGTGTTGTTGAACGAGCTCTTGATGTGCACGACACCAGAGGTGACGTTCTTGCGCTCGCGCTTACGTGGACGACGTCCACCTGCTGCTGGCTTAGCCATGTGTTATCTCACTGCCTTCTTCTTGTTCGCAACTGTCTTCTTCGGACCTTTGCGTGTACGTGCGTTGGTGTGCGTGCGCTGACCACGAACTGGCAAACCTTTGCGATGGCGAATGCCTTGCAAACAGCCAATTTCAATTTTGCGCTTGATGTCTTGTTGGACATTACGGCGCAAGTCACCTTCAACGGTGATGTTTTGATCTACCCAACCACGAATGCGATTGATCTCATCTTCGGTGAGATCACGCACGCGTGTATTGGTGTCGAGCCCTGTTGCTTCGCAAATCTTTTGCGAAGTAGAGCGACCAATTCCAAAAATATATGTCAACGAAATCTCCAACCGCTTTTCGCGTGGGATATCGACTCCAGCAATACGTGCCATCTGTTTAGCTTTCCTTCGTTGACTCTCTTAGCCCTGGCGCTGCTTGTGCCGGGGGTTTTCGCAAATCACCATTACACGCCCGTGACGACGAATGACTTTGCACTTTTCACAAATTTTTTTAACGCTTGGGCGTACTTTCATTGCGATCTCACTTGAAGCGGTAGGTAATACGACCTCGGGTGAGATCGTAAGGAGTGAGTTCAACCTGGACTTTGTCGCCCGGAAGAATACGGATGTAGTGCATGCGCATCTTTCCTGAGATGTGCGCCAACACTTTGTGGCCGTTCTCTAACTCCACACGAAACATTGCGTTCGGTAGAGATTCGAGAATTGTGCCTTCCAGCACAATTGCATCTTCCTTTGGATTGGCCAGGATGCCCTCCTTCGTTGTTGGGACAAAATGCCCCCATAGCAGACCTGCATAAGGGGCGAGTGACAATGCTATCGGCGCATTAGGCAAGCGCCAAGTGTCAGTTTGGGGTTCTAATTCTGCCCCTCGATCACCTTGGTCAGGCGGTCAAAGACATCATCGGGGCTGCCCACCCCATCGACATGGAACATCCGACCCGACTGACCGTAGTAATCGATCAGGGGCTGGGTCTGGGTCTCATACAGATCGAGGCGATTATTGATGGCCTGAGGAGTGTCGTCGTCGCGTTGAACCACGTCTCCCCCACAGTTTTCACAAATCCAAGGGCTGGGATCCACCCCGGCGGACTGGTAATTGGCACCACAATCGCGGCACACCCGCCGAGCCGATAACCGAGACAGCACGAGTTCTCGAGGAACCACCAGGTCAACGGCCATGCCGACAGGTTGATCCTGGGTGATCTCATCGAGGGAGATGGCCTGGGCCACCGTGCGGGGAAAGCCATCCAAGATGTATCCGCGTGTGCTGGCGTCATCGGCTTGCAGGCGTTCAGCCACAATTCCGACCATGATTTCGTCACTCACAAGTTGGCCGGCGTCGATGACAGCTTTGGCCATTTTGCCTAACTCAGTTCCTTCACGAACCGCGGCGCGCAACATATCGCCCGTAGAGATATGGGGAACCACATAGTGACGGGACAATCGCACACACTGTGTGCCCTTGCCCGCTCCTTGGCGACCCAACAGCACGATACGTGCACCAGGATTCATCTGCATCTCTGCTCGTTCATCAGAGTCAATCATCACCCTTACAGGACGATGATCACTTCAAGAAGCCCTCATAGTTACGCAGCATTAACTGGCTGTCAATTTGACGCATGAGCTCCAA
>JAUMDU010000111.1:35957-49296 GCA_032121425.1 Ilumatobacteraceae bacterium
AATACGGTTGTTCCTGCAAATGGGAAAGATTGAACATCGCCGACCCACAAAATGATGTACGGCAAGATTGCAATGGAGCCCACAAAGATTGCGCCCGGCAAAGTGATGCGGTTAACAGTTTTTGCCAAATAACGCTCGGTCTGTGGTCCGGGGCGAATACCTGGGATGAATCCGCCTTGCTTGCGCAGTTGATCTGCTTGTCGAATGGGATCGAATGCAATGGAGTTATAGAAATACGCAAAGGCAATGATCAAAAGGAAAAAGCCCACGATGTACACAAGGTTTTGGCTGTTGACCAAATAGTCGTTCACGAACGTGGCAACAGAACCTCGCCAACCTTCAGCACTACCCAACATGTTGGAGAGCAACACAGGCAACAACAACACCGACGATGCAAAGATAATGGGCACAACGCCGGCCTGGTTGACCTTCAACGGAATGTATGTGCTTTGTCCACCTGTCATGCGGCGACCCACCACGCGTTTTGCAAACTGAACTGGAATGCGTCGTTGACCAAGTTCCACACGCACAACAGCAGCCAAAATTCCTAGCGATACAAGTACAAGCACAGCGAACACGATGAACTTGCGGCTCTGCAAAATGGAGTAATAGCTATAGGGCAAACCCGCCACAATCGAAGCAAAAATGAGAATGGACATTCCATTAGAAATTCCACGTTGGCTAATAAGTTCACCGACCCACATCAACATTGCAGTTCCTGCAACCAGTGTGGGAATCACCAACAACGCACGTGGCATAAATGGATCGAGAAGAACAACGTCTGGTGCTTGTGCTGCTGCGCCCAAAAATGCCGAACCATTACCTTGTCCGAAAATAAACGTGAGACCGCTTCCTTGAAGAAGTGCAATTGCAACAGCCACGTAACGAGTCCACTGGGTGATTTTGCGCTGACCGACAGCACCCATTTCTTGCCACTCTTGCAATTTAGGAATCACCACATTGAGTACCTGCATGATGATGCTGGCAGTGATGTAGGGCATGATGCCCAAAGCAAAAATTGAGAATGAACCAAAAGCTCCGCCCGAGAACAAGTTCAAGAAACCAAGTGCACCTTGTGAGTTGGCTGCTTCACGAAGTTGAGCCACAGCTCCGGCATCTACGCCGGGTACGCGCAATGCAGTACCAAAGCGATAGACCAGGATCATCAAGAGGGTGAAGAACACCTTCTTGCGTAAATCTTCCACCTTGAAGATGTTCTTCAGGTTTGAGAACACGTGTGACTCCTTGCAATCGTTGTGTGGTTACACAACAACGAAAATTAGCGGTTTGTGAACTGGTTGCCCTTAGCAGGAGGGCGAATCTTGTGTGGCAATGGCAAGATCGTGACCGATCCACCTGCTGCGACAATTGCTTTTTCTGCAGCTTTTGACACACCATGAGCTGACACTTTGACAGCGATGGAAATTTCACCACGACCCAAAACTTTGACGAGTGTTCCCTTGTGAGCAACACCTTTTTCCATCAAGATTTCTGGGGTAACTTCAGCCAAACCAAGCTCATTCAATGAGTCGAGATTCACTGCGTAGTACTCCACGCGGAAAGGGTTGTTAAATCCCTTCAACTTTGGAACACGTTGCTTCAATGGCATCTGGCCACCTTCGAAACCTCGTGCAACCGTGTTACGGGCATATTGACCCTTGGTTCCACGGCCGGCGGTCTTTCCACCTTTACCTGCAGTACCACGACCTACTCGGCGGCGGCGCTTCACACTTCCTGGTGCTGGAGCGAGTTCATCTACGCGCATGATCAGTTGTTCTCCTGTACTTCAATCAGGTGGGGAACGCGAGCAATCATGCCGCGAATCTCTGGACGGTCGGGAATGGTGTTGGTGTCACCAATCTTAGAGAGGCCAAGTGCACGCAATGTTCCACGAGTTTTTGGCTTTGAGCCAATCTTGGAACGCTTCAACGTAACGGTAAGAGTTTTTTCAGCCATGACTAGTGCGCCTCTCCAGCAGAAACTGTTTTCTGACGGTCGATGTAGGCCTTCAACATTCCCTTAGGAACGAAAGACTCTGCAGGAATACCGCGACGCTTTGCAATTTCATCGGGACGTTGCAATGTGCGAAGTCCTTCAATGGTTGCGCGTGCAACGTTAATTGCGTTAGCTGAACCAAGCGACTTTGCAAGTACGTCATGGATGCCAGCTTCTTCGAGAATGATACGAGCAGCACCACCGGCGATAACACCAGTACCAGGAGCAGCAGGCTTCAACAGCACGCGACCAGCACCAGAGATTCCCAAGATGGGGTGAGTAATGGTGCTTCCAGCCAAGGCCACATCAAACATGTTGCGCTTTGCTTCTTCTGTGCCTTTTTGGATAGCCAAAGGAACTTCTTTTGCTTTTCCGTAACCAAGACCAACTCGGCCATTGCCATCACCTACAACAACAAGTGCGGTGAAAGAGAAACGACGTCCACCCTTCACTACCTTTGCTACGCGGTTGATATGAATCACACGAGATTCGCGCAATGCGCCGGGCTCTGGAGTTGCACCAGCGGCGGGGTTATTAAATGTGCTCATCAGAATTCCAATCCTGCTTCACGGGCTGCTTCAGCGGCAGCGGCAACACGACCGTGGTATGCAAAGCCACCGCGATCGAATACGACCGATGAAACCCCTGCTGCCTTGGCGCGTTGTGCGATTAATTGTCCAACTTTTGTTGCAGCCGCAACAGTTGCGCCGCTTGTGCTGCGCATGTCTGTCTCAATAGACGAAGCCGCCACAATGGTGTGGCCACGATCATCATCGATGAGCTGCATATTGAAATGCTTGTTGGTGCGATGTACCGCCAAGCGTGGACGCTCAGCTGTGCCATGAATTTTCTTACGAACACGGCGGTGGCGACGAAGTCGCGACTCGCGGCGAATTTTTGCAATGTTTGCCATGATGAAACCTCTGCTACCGAATCACTTCTTACCGGTCTTGCCGGCCTTACGGACAATGCGCTCACCGAGGTAGCGCACACCTTTACCTTTGTATGGCTCAGGCTTACGGATAGAGCGGATGTTGGCCGCTACTTGTCCGACAAGTTCTTTGTCGATGCCCTTGACGATCACGCGAGTCTGCTGAGGAATCTCAAAAGTGATTCCCTCAGGAGCTGGGACCATGACTGGGTGAGAGAAACCAAGTGCAAGACGCAGGTTTTGACCCTGAGCCTCTGCTCGGTAACCCACTCCAACAATTTCAAGCTCTTTGGTGAAACCATCGGTTACACCAATCACCATGTTGTTCACCAATGTGCGAGACAAACCATGCAGTGAGCGATTTTCGCGCTCATCGTTTGGACGCTCAACCAAAATTGTTGATTCTTCTTTGCGCACAATTATTTCCCCAGGAATATCGCGGGACAGCGTTCCTTTGGGGCCCTTGATGGTGACGGTGCGACCAGCGATGGTTACATCTACACCAGCAGGAACTGCGATGGGGGCTTTGCCAATTCGAGACATGTCGTTTCCTACCTTTGTCCTTTGCTCACCACACGAAGCACAGGACTTCGCCGCCGACTTTGCGCTTGCGCGCTTCGCGGTCGGTCATCAGACCTTGACTAGTGGACAAAACTGCAACACCAAGACCTCCGAGTACGCGAGGCACTTCTTTGGAGTTGCGATACACGCGAAGACCAGGTGTTGACACGCGTGTCAAACCACTGATTGTCCGGTGACGATCATCGGAATACTTCATTCGTACGCTGAGCTCGTTGCCAGGACCTTTTGAAGATGCGGCTACGGAGTAATCCACGATGTAGCCCTCTTTTTTGAGGATCTCTGCAAGAGCGATTTTCTGCTTTGACGATGGCATCACTACTACTTCCTTCAATGCAGTGTTTGCATTGCGGATGCGTGTGAGCATGTCGGCGATTGGATCAGTCATCATGATGGATACCTCACCAGCTCGCCTTGGTCACGCCAGGGATTTCTCCGGCATGCGCCATTTCTCGGAAACACACACGACACAAGCCGAACTTGCGCAGCACTGAGCGCGCACGACCACACTTGCGGCAACGTGTGTAACCACGGACCTTGAATTTAGGCTTTGCATTTGCCTTGTTGATGAGAGACTTCTTTGCCATTGTCCTCTACCTATTTCTTCTTGCCGCCGCGGACAGGGCCGCGTGACTTGGACTTTTTCTTTGCGGGGGGGCCGCCTTCGTTTCCGCGCTTAAACGGAAAACCGAATGCGTCGAGAAGTGCACGACCTTCTGCATCAGAAGTTGCTGTGGTCACAATTGTGATGTCCATGCCTTGTGGGGCATCGATCTTGTCGTAATTGATTTCAGGGAACATTGTCTGCTCTGAGAGACCAAATGTGTAGTTGCCACGGCCATCCCATGAATTTGCAGGCAAACCACGGAAGTCGCGAATACGAGGAATTGAAATCGACAACAAACGGTCGAAGAACTCCCACATGCGGTCACCGCGAAGTGTGACCTTGCAACCAATTGCTTGGTTTTCACGCAACTTAAAGTTTGCAATTGAATCACGTGACTTAGTCACGATGGGCTTTTGGCCAGAGATTGCTGTGAGGTCTGCAACAGCAGCGTCAAGCAATGAAGGCTGTTGTGTTGCTCGGCCTACACCCATGTTGATCACAATTTTTTCGAACTTGGGAACTTGCATTGCATTTTCCAAGCCCAACTGTGTCAACAATGCTTGCTTGACTTCAGCTTCGTAACGAGCCTTGAGGCGTGGAGTGGTTGCGGTAGTCATCAGACTTCCTCTCCTGTCTTCTTTGCGACGCGCACTTTCGTGCCGTCTGCTTTGACCTTGTAACCAATGCGTGATGGCTTACCCTTCACCACGAGCATCACATTGGATGCATCGATAGGCATTGGCTTTTCGATGATGTCGGCTTTTTGATTTTGCTGTGTGGCCTTTGTATGGCGCTTTGCAATATTGCGGCCTTCAATAATCACTTTGTTGGCCTTTGGAAGTACCTCAATGATTTCTCCTTGAGACCCAGCTTCTTTGCCAGCAATGATTTGAACGGTGTCACCTTTTTTGAACTTCATGAGTTACAGCACCTCCGGTGCGAGCGAAACGATTCGCATGAATTTCTTGTCACGCAGTTCGCGACCAACTGGTCCGAAGATACGAGTACCACGCGGTGTGAGATCTTCTTTAATGAGAACTGCGGCGTTTTCATCGAAGCGGATGTAGCTGCCATCGGAACGACGCTTTTCCTTCTTCACTCGCACTACTACGCAACGAACGACTTCACCTTTTTTGACACCTGCGCCAGGAATTGCATCCTTCACAGTGCCAATAAAGACATCACCGATTGATGCATAACGACGACGGGTTCCACCAAGAACCTTGATCACAAGGACTTCTTTGGCGCCACTGTTGTCGGCAACGCGAAGACGAGATTCTTGCTGAATCATTTTGCACGCTCCAAAATTTCGACGATGCGCCAGCGCTTGAGCTTTGACATCGGACGGATTTCCATCACGCGTACGCGGTCACCAATGTTGACATCGTTTGCCGCATCATGTGCATAAAGCTTCTTTGTGCGAATAACGAACTTGTCGTACTTCGCATGACGAACACGCTCGACAACAGCAATAACTGCAGTCTGGTTCATCTTGTTCGATACAACGAGACCCTCGCGGACCTTACGTGCGTTGCGTTCTTGTGTGTTGTTGTCTGCCATGTGACTACTCACTTCCCAGCCGACTCAGCCGCAGCGATTTCTCGCTGACGGATCATGGTATTAATGCGAGCGATTTGGCGACGCACTTTGCGCAACTCGTCATGCTTGTCGAGTTGGCCAGTGGCGTTGCGGAATCGCAAATTGAGAGCTTCTTGCTTGGATGCGCGTAGTTCGGCAACCAAAGAAGCCAGATCCATCTCGCGAAGATCAGAAATTGAACGTGCCATTATCTAGTCCTTCCTCGAAATCAGATTGGCTCGTCGCGTGAAATAACGCGAGCCTTAATAGGGAGTTTTTGCACGGCGCGCTCAAGAGCAGACTTTGCAACCTCTGGGTTTGGATACGACAACTCGAACAAGATGCGACCTGGCTTTACAACAGCAACCCAAAACTCTGGGTTTCCTTTGCCAGAACCCATGCGTGTTTCGGCAGGCTTCTTTGTCACTGGCTTGTCCGGGAAAATGTTGATCCACACTTTTCCGCCGCGCTTGATGTGACGTGTCATTGCAATACGAGCAGCTTCGATTTGACGTGCGGAGATCCAGCCTGGCTCAAGAGCCTGAATACCGAATTCGCCAAATGCCAATGTGTTTCCACCTTTGGATGTACCAGTGGTACGACCGCGGTGCTGCTTACGATGCTTAACTTTGCGAGGCATCAACATGATTAGTCCTCCCCACGGAGTTTTGGAGTCTCATGAGACTCTTGAAGTCGACGCTCGATCGCTTCTTCTTCTTCTAACAAGCGCTCGAACTCTGGGTCGGCTTCCTTAATCAAAGGAGCGACTTCGGGCTCGATGTCTACTGCACGTGGTCCGCCAGATGACACAACCTTGCGTGATGGTGTCTGCTCTACGAATACTTGACCTGAAGTATCGCCCACTGCCATTGCAGCTTCGCGAGAAATCTTGTCTTGTGATGTGGTCTTGTAGGGAACAATGTCACCCTTGTACAGCCACACTTTTACACCCACGCGACCAGAACTGGTACGCGCTTCGCGGAAGCCGTAATCAATGTCTGCACGCAATGTGTGCAAAGGAACACGGCCTTCGCGATACCACTCTGTGCGGCTCATTTCTGCGCCACCCAAACGACCGGAACACTGAACGCGAATTCCCAAGGCACCAAACTTTTGAGCATTTTGCACTGCGCGCTTCATGGCGCGACGGAAAGCGATGCGGTTAACCAATTGGTCTGCAACGCCCTGTGCAATCAATGCTGCGTCAAGTTCTGCTTGCTTGATTTCTACGATGTTCAACTGCAAACGGTTGTTGCCAGTAATTTTTGCTAATCCAGTGCGAAGCTCATCTGCTTTTGCACCTTTGCGACCAATAACAATTCCAGGACGAGCAGTGTGCACGTCGATGCGGAGCTTGTCGCGTGTGCGCTCAATCTCTACACGGCTTACAGCAGCATCTTCCAATGTTGTCATCAAGTATTCGCGGATCTTCCAGTCCTCGGTGAGGTAATCCTTGTATTCGCGCTCACTGAACCAGCGGCTCTTCCAATCGGTGGTAATTCCGAGACGGAAGCCGTATGGATTTATTTTCTGGCCCATCAGTTGCCTGCTTCTTCAGTCGTGGTGTCGGTCGATTCATCTGCTGGTGCTTCTGTCGTGGGTTCTTCCACTGCAGGAGCTTCAGCTGTTGTGGTCTTGCGGCTTGCAGCAACGCGTGCACGACGGTTGCTTGTTGGTGCACCCTTTGCCATTGTCTTTACTTCACGCACTGCAAGTTGCTCATCGCTCATACGATCAACAATTACTGTGATGTGACAAGTGCGCTTAAAGATTTTTCCTGCGCGACCTTTTGCACGAGGGCGGAAACGCTTGAGCGTTGGGCCTTCGTCTGCAAAACATGCCTTCACGAACAATTCATCGGCATCGAGATTGTCGTTGGTTGTTGCATTAGCTACAGCAGATGCCAGAACCTTGCGAACAACCCGCGCCATTTCGCGATCGGTGAATTGGAGAATTTCGTCTGCAGTGCGGACATCTTTGTCACGCACAAGATTTAAAACCACGCGTGCCTTAGATGCAGATGAACGCACATACTTTGCACTTGCGCGACTTCCGCTCTTGCTTCCAGCAACGCGGTTTGCCTCATTGAGCTTTGGACCGGTCATGGCTTACTTCTTCGCGTTCTTTTCTTGTCCCGCGTGGTAGCGGAATGTACGGGTAGGAGAAAACTCGCCCAGCTTGTGGCCGACCATTGACTCAGAGATGTACACGGGTACGTGCTTGCGGCCATCGTGTACTGCAATTGTGTGACCGACCATGTCGGGAACAATCGTTGAACGACGTGACCAAGTCTTGATCACTTTGCGATCGCCAGCTGTATTAGCGGCGTCCACTTTCTTGAGCAGATGCTCGTCAACAAATGGACCTTTTTTGAGGCTGCGAGACATGTGTTACCTCCGTCCCTTTCCTGCACGACGACGGCGAACAATAAGTTGCTGCGACGGCTTGTTTTTATTACGGGTACGACCCTCGGGCTTGCCCCATGGCGACACTGGTGGACGACCACCAGAGGTCTTGCCTTCTCCACCACCGAGAGGGTGGTCGACTGGGTTCATTGCTACACCGCGAGTTTGTGGGCGTACGCCCTTCCAACGGTTACGACCAGCTTTACCGATCTTTACGAGTTCGTGTTCTGCGTTGCCAACTTCACCTACGGTTGCGCGGCAATCCAAAAGGACGCGACGCATTTCGGTTGAAGGAAGACGAAGCGTTGCAAAGTCACCATCTTTGGCGACCAACTGCACTGCCATTCCCGCAGAGCGACCAATCTTGCCACCTTGACCAGGCCGAAGTTCAACGTTGTGAACAACAGTTCCCACTGGCATGTAACGCAACTGCATTGCATTGCCTGGCTTGATGTCTGCACCGTGACCGGATTCAACACGCATACCTACTTCAAGACCCTTAGGAGCCAAGATGTATGCCTTTGTGCCATCTTCGTAATGCAGAAGTGCAATACGACATGTGCGGTTCGGGTCGTACTCAATAGCGGCGACTTTTGCAGTCACACCATCTTTGATGCGCTTGAAGTCGATGATGCGGTATTGGCGCTTGTGTGCTCCACCGCGGTGGCGAGCAGTCTTGCGACCATAAGAGTTACGTCCACCACTGTTTGTCTTCGAAACGAGAAGAGTCTTCTCGGGTGTTGACTTTGTGATTTCAGAGAAGTCAGAGACGGTCTGAAAACGACGTCCGGGACTTGTGGGCTTGCGCTTACGAATTGCCATGATGAGCTCAGCTTTCGAACAGCGGGATCTTGCTGCCCGCTGCCAATGTGACGATGGCCCGCTTTGTATGCGGACGTTGACCGATTCGGTTGGAGTTACGGGTGCGTTGGTACTTGCCCTTGCGATTCAAGGTATTGACCTTCAACACTTTTACGCCCCAGATTGCTTCGATTGCATCGTGAATCTCGGGCTTAGTTGCATCGACATGTACTTGGAAGGTGTACACGTCGGTCTCCATCAGTGCGTAGCTCTTTTCAGAGACCACTGGCTGAATGATGATGTCGCGAGGATCTTTCATTACTTCGCATCCTTTGCGCCAGGAAGACTGTCTTTAGAAAAAACAATCCAGTCGTTACACAACACGTCGTATGCGTTCAACTCGCCAACGAGAATCAACTGAACTTCTACAAGGTTGCGGAAGCTCTTGATGACAATCTCTTCTTGAGGAGTGACGACGACAAGAACTTTGCCAGTTGTTCCAATTGCAGAAAGTGCAGCGATTGCAGCTTTTGTGCTTGGAGCTGTGAAGTTCCAGGAATCAACAACAACTACACGGCCTTCGTTATTGCGATCTGACAATGCAGATGCAAGAGCCAAACGCACCATCTTGCGAGGTGTGCGCTGTGTGTACTTGCGTGGTTGTGGACCGTGTGCAATACCACCACCGGTGAAGTGAGGCGCGCGGGTTGAACCCTGACGTGCGCCACCAGTTCCCTTTTGGTTGAATGGCTTCTTGCCTGTTCCTGCAACTTCAGCACGTGTCTTTGTTGCAGATGTTCCGCCACGACGGTTTGCAAGTTGTGCTTTCACAACTTGGTGCATCACAGGAACATTTGGTTGAACCGCAAACAGATCGTCTGCTACATCAACTTTTCCTGCACTTGCACCGGATGAATTCTTTACTGCGATAGATGCCATTGAAATCACTTCGCCTTCACTGCGTTGCGCACAATGACAACGCCGCCGTTAGGACCAGGAACTGAACCCTTCACCAAAAGAATTCCGCGCTCTGGATCTGCTTGTACAACTTCAAGATTCAGTGTGGTTACTTGCTCGTTACCCATATGGCCCGCCATGCGCAAACCTTTGAATACTCGTCCTGGGAAAGAACATGAACCAATAGAACCTGGTGCACGGTGATGCTTGTGGTTACCGTGGCTGGCTCCTTGACCGCTGAAGTTGTGACGCTTCATACCACCAGCAAAACCTTTGCCTCGGCTCACTGCAGTCACATCTACTTTTTCTCCAGCAGCTAACAGATCAGCACCGATCTCTTGACCAACTTCGAAACCATCTACGGAATCAAGACGCAACTCCACAAGTCGACGGCCAGCTTCAACATTTGCTTTCGCAAAATGTCCCTGCTCTGGCTTAGTGAGCTTGCTCGCGTTCTTTTGACCGTAGGTGACTTGCAATGCGGTGTACCCATCACGGTCTTGTGTTTTTACTTGGACGACGCGTACTGGTTCGACACGCAGGACAGTGACAGGGATGACGCGTTGGTCATCTCCCCATACCTGTGTCATGCCGACCTTTTCGCCGACGATCGCTTTTTGTGCCATGGCGGCAACCCTTTTCTCGTTTTGTTACTTCACGCAAATGCTCCGACAACATCACTGTTGACGGAGCACCTGTCTGGGTTTTGCCGTGTGGTTCCACTTGGCATTTCTGCTTCGCGGCCTTCACGGACGTCGATTGTGTTTTCGACTATCGATCTAGCTCATCGGGCCGAGGCCCAAATCGCATGGACTGGAAACACTATCGGCGGAAAAGCCGAACCCCAAAGGGTTCAGGGACAGATTTTCACCCCACAAGGGCAGTCGCTCGCCCGCCTCGAGCGGGCCTTGTTTGTATGATTGTGAAAATCATTGCTTCGCGAAGATGGCTCCTAACATCGGGGAATGGCCGCGGTGACCCCAGATCAGATTGACCATTATCACCGTGAGGGTTTTGTTGTCCTGCGAGGTGTTCTCCCCCGTGAAACCCTTGAAAAAGTTGAGCGTGGTGTGGAGAAGAACTTGGCCCAACCCAGCCAATGGTCCAACGATTACACCACTCAAGCCAACCCCGATGCCCCAAAAGGGCGATTTTTTGATGATTACGTGAATTGGCAGTCAATTCCGGAATTTGCAGAGACCGCCCTAAGTGGCGTGTTGCCCCAGATTGCAGGCGAGCTCATGGGCACCCAGCAGCCTCGCTTCTTTCATGAACATGTCTTGGTCAAAGAGCCCGGGACCACCACTCCCACCCCCTGGCACCACGACGACCCGTATTACGGGGTGGAAGGTATGGACAACGTGAGTCTGTGGGTCCCGCTTGATTCAGTCCCCGAGCAGATCTCCTTGCGTTGCATCTCAGGAACCCATCTGTCCACTCGGCGTTTCATTCCTAATCGTTTTGTCGATGACTCGCCTTATGTGCCCGAAGCAGACGGATTCGAAACATTCCCCTCGGTAGAGGAAATGGAATCTTTAGGAGAAATTGTGAGCTGTGCCGCCGAACCGGGCGATGTGGTCGCGTTCCACTTTCGCACCCTGCATGGCGCACCCGGGACAACTACCCATCGGTTTCGCCGTCGCGTGGTGAGTTACCGATATGTGGGCGACGATGCGCGCTGGATTACCCGGCCGTGGAAAACCTCACCGCCATTGAGTCCAGATGGTCTCGCAGACGGTGATGTATTAGATGATCCGCGTTTTCCGTTGGTGCAACTTTCGTAAAACCAAAGCTTGTGAATATTTCTATTGCCGTTCGCGAGCGGTCAAAGTTGCAGTCAATGTGCGCATGACGCCATTACGTTCCACAATGATTTCCACTTCATCGCCCGGCGCCGAGTCACGAATAATGGCCACAAGCGATGTGTCGCCCGAAATCGGTTGGCTGTTTATCTCTAGAACAATGTCGCCCACTTCAAGACCAGCCACTGCAGCTGGTGAACCTGCAGTCACTTCACCAATTACTGCACCAGAACCGCCGTCATCGCGAGATCCCAGACTGATTCCTAAAAAGCCCTGCTGACGAATCACGCCATCTTTTGTTGCACGTAAAATCTCTGTCACTCGAGTTACCTCTGCGACACTGATAGCAAATCCGATGTTGTTTGCAGAACTATTTGATCCGCCGTTAGCCACTGCAGTATTTACTCCCACTACTTCACCACGAAGATTGATGAGTGGTCCACCTGAGTTACCCGAAGAAATTGCAGCATCAGTTTGTATCAATGCATTCAGAAACACATCTGAATCAAGTTGCAGTGTTCTATTCAATGCCGAGATAATTCCGCTGGTCACACTGGGTCCACCATCGAGTGCAAGTGCATATCCCACCGCAACAACTGGATCACCCACAGCAATGGAGTCAGGGTCAGCAAATACTGCTGGTGTCAACCCAGATTGATTACGAAGTTTCAATAACGCGAGATCATTGCTTTCATCTTCAGCCAATACATCGGCGATGATGGGAGATGTCTCGCCAAAAAGTCGAACCTGTACCTGATCAGCGCCATCAATGACATGTTGGTTTGTGAGTACTTCGCCATCGGCAGTCACGATGATGCCAGTTCCCGTCCCGGAGTCACTGCCAATTGTGACCACACTTTTGGCAATGACATCTGCGGCTTGTGCGATGTTTGTGTTACCGATATCGACAGGCTTGACTGCAGACGCTGTTACTAATGGAGAAGATGCTCCACCATTGCCGTCATCGAAAGTGGAACCAATGATTCCACCGATGATTCCACCACCAAAGGCCATGGTTAACACCACCACAACCGCAGCCAAGCGCGCCCCTAGCGGACGTCGGGTAGCGACTTGAGGAGGTGTATTAATCCAGTGGGAGTCATTGCTCATAGGACAAGTATGGGCATGGGTACACAGTGTTTTGACATCAAGTCAGTGAATAATTTCCTAAGAAATAGCAAAGGGGCGACCTTTCGGCCGCCCCTTTAGCAAGTTGTTCAACAGGATCTTATTAACCCTGAATTTTGATCTCGATGTCTACACCTGCAGGAAGTTCAATTCTCTGCAAAGAGTCGATGGTCTTGTTGTTGGGCTCCACGATGTCGATGAGACGCTTGTGAATACGCATTTCAAAATGCTCACGGGAGTCTTTGTCAACGTGTGGTCCACGAATCACAGTGAAACGATGCTTGTCTGTCGGCAAGGGAATTGGTCCACGGATTTTTGCGTTGGTGCGCAAGACTGTCTCCACGATCATGCGTGTCGACTTGTCGATAATCTCATGATCAAATGCCTTGAGACGGATACGAATGCTGTTAGTTGCCATTACTGATTCCGTTACTTAATGATCTTGACGACGCGACCTGCGCCCACCGTACGGCCACCCTCACGGATAGCAAAACGAAGACCCTCATCCATAGCGATGGGCTTACCCAACTCCACAGTCATAGCCACATTGTCACCA
>JAUMDU010000112.1:0-4005 GCA_032121425.1 Ilumatobacteraceae bacterium
CCTTGGTGTCAATGTGGACCGCGTGCGCCTTGTTGTAGTGATAGCGGCCACGTTAGGCACTGCAAGTGTTGTGGCTGTGAGCGGTTTGATTGGCTTTGTGGGCATCATTGTTCCGCACGCCATTCGTTTGATAGTTGGCTCTTCGTATCGCATGGTGATGCCACTTGCGCTCACGATGGGTGCATCGTTTTTGATTGTTGCCGATATCCCCGGGCGTATTTTGGATAACCCAGCCGAAACACCAATCGGTGTTGTTACTGCATTCTTGGGTGCGCCATTTTTCTTATTAATTCTTCGAACACGACAGGCACAACGATGACATCTCTTTCTTTTGACAACATGTCGGTGCGCTATTCAGATCGCACTGCAGTGGCAGGTTTTTCCGACACTGTGAAACCAGGTGAATGGTTGTGTCTTATCGGCCCGAACGGCGCAGGGAAATCTTCGGTGTTGCGTGCGGTTGCCGGCGTCACTGACCATGAAGGAAAGATATTGGTAGATGGCGCACCATTGACTGCGCGTTCTTCGCGTCGTCGCGCACAACTCATTGCCTATGTGCCTCAATCACCAGTTCTTCCCCAAGGCATGACCGGTGCTGAATATGTGTTGTTGGGCCGCAACCCATTTGTCAGTCATTTTGGTTCTGAATCCACGTTGGATTTCGACATGGTGAGCGATGTGATTGATCGACTTGATTTGGCTGAACTTGCCACACGCGATGTGGACACATTGTCCGGTGGAGAGCGTCAACGTCTGGTCATTGCACGTGCAGTCGCACAAGAAGCACCCATTTTGTTGCTTGATGAACCCACCAGTGCACTCGATATTGGACATCAACAACAAGCCTTAGAACTTGTCGACCGTTTGCGTCGTGAGCACGGACTCACTGTGGTGTCTGCGATGCACGATCTCACATTGGCGGGCATCTATTCAGATCGCCTTGCTCTGTTGCATGCGGGTCATTGTGTGGCCCGAGGAAATGCCGAAGAAGTACTGCGCCCTGAAACCTTGGGCGAGTTCTATGGAGTATCTGTGCGCGTGCACCGCGACGATGACGGCACCATCATTGTGGTGCCACACCGCTCACCGTTGATGTAACCATGTGCGGTCGCCCAAGAGGCTGAAAGACACAAGGCGGGGGTCGTCTAGTACCGTTGAAGATGTGCCTGCACCCCTTGATGCCAAACAACTTGATGCCTGCGTGGCCGGGTGTGCAGCAAGCCATCAACGTCTTCTTGAAATCGTTGACACATTGAGCCCAGAACAATTTGCAGGGGCTTCTTCGTTGCCGGGTTGGTCGCGGCTCACTGTGGTGGGTCATCTTGCGTTGAATGCGCAAAGCCATATGCATCTCTTGGAATGTGCGGCACGTGGGGAAGTGGGCGAGCAGTACCCCGGTGGCGCTACCGCGCGTCAACAGGCCATTGATGAAGCATCACAGTGGGAACATAGCGATGCTGTGCGCAAGTTACGTAATGCGGTGTATGCGTTAGAAGGCCAATGGGCCCACACCACGTATGAGGCATGGAACAACACGGGCATGACTGCATCTGGTGCAATTGTGGCAATGCATGAGCTGCCTTTTTTGCGTTGGCGCGAGACTGTGGTGCACCTCACCGATTTAGATGTAGGTGTGTCGTATGACGAGTGGCCGTCTTTATATGTACGGCTCGAACTGGACCGTCAAAAAATGGCGTGGGCTGCAAGCCATGCGATGGGGCTCACACAGCTCCCGCAAGCAAGTTTGCAATTAAGCCCTGCACATCGACTTGCATGGTTATTACAGCGTGCTCAGATTGATGGATTACCCACGGGGCCAGGGTTGTGATGAGAAGAACACGACACCTGGCAGTAGCACTTATTGCGATGTTGCTCGCAGTGATGACTGCATCCGCATCGACGGTGTCGGCACATGCTGTGCTTGATGCATCGAGCCCTGCGGCATCCACGGTGTTGGAAGAATCCCCCAGCGAAATTCGATTGACCTTTAACGAACCTGTTGAATCGTCGTTGTTAGAGATACGGCTTTTTGGTGCTGATCAAAATGAATTAGAGATTTCTGATGCACAACGTGGTGCACAAAACACGGCAATTGTGACGGCAAGTGTGCCCACCTTGGATGATGGTGTCTATGTAGTGGTGTGGCGCGTGATGAGTACTGATGGTCACCCTGCAACAGGAGCATTCCCGTTTGAAATCGGCCGTACCACATCGGGAACAGGTGCTGATTTGGTGGCACAAATTTTGTCGGGGCTCGACACCGCATCACCACTAAAGACACCATTGACCATCGCACGCTTTGTTGCGTTCTTTGCCCTTGTGGCATTAGTGGGTGCGCTCGTGTTGGCATGGGGCACGCCCATGTTGTCATCGGTGCGCATGCGCCAGATTTTCAGCATCAGCATCATCGCCCTTGCAATCGGGTCGGTAGGTATCTTGCTGTTGCAAGGTGCCTATGCCACGGGGCGAAGTTGGGGTGCAGTGTTTGATGCTGATCTATTGGCCGATGTGTTGAGCACGCGCATAGGTGTTGCATCTTTGGTGCGTTTTGCAGCGATCGTGGCATGGGGTGTGTTGTTCTTGCTTCTTCATCGGGCAACAACTGCTCTGTGGCACAACAGCGCAGTCATTGTCGCTGCGGTGTCGGCACTTACATTTTCAGTGAGTGGTCACCCCAGTGCGGGATCTTTGCCGATCGTGTTTGTGTTGGTAGACGCGGTGCATTTCGGGGCAATTTCTGTCTGGGTGGGTGGCCTTGTTGCAATGTTTTTCTTACGCCATGAGCCAGGCGTGGACGTCCAAAGATTCTCACGGCTTGCCACCCGAGCACTTCCTGTCGTTGTGCTTACGGGCGTTGTACAAGCAATGCATTTGATGGATGGCGTAGGTGATCTTGGCTCCACAACGTATGGACAATTACTCGTGGCAAAAGTGGTGGTCATTGCCATTGTGGTGTTGTCGGGTGCTGCTGCACGCCAACGCATCGCCGACAATTCAATGACACCTATTCAGTCCATCTTGAAGTTTGATGCACTATTGATTGTGATTGTTCTTGCACTGACATCGGTGTTGGTAGGCACCCCGCCGGGTTCCACCGATAACCCAGCCGACAAGATTTTTTCTTCCACACAAATTCAAGGTGATGTGTTGGCAGATCTCACAGTTGTGCCTGCGCGTGTCGGGGCAGCAGAAGTACATGTCATTCTCACGCCACCTGGTGGAGCACTGTCGCCAGTTGTTGATGCCACGGTGCAGTTCTCGTTGCCTGCACGCAACATTCCTGCAATACCAGTAGCAGTGATTGAACTGGGGCCAAATCACTGGACAGGAGTGGTGCAATTTCCCTTCTCTGGTGAGTGGGAGATGAAAGTGCAAGTGGAAGCAACCCCTGGTGCCATCGTGACCTACACAGCCACGGTTGCTATTACTGGCTAGATACTGCGCACCACGATGTGGTGTGGCATGCCGGTGGGTTCATCAATGAATCCCTCGCCGGCAATTTCAAAGCCACACTTCAGATAGAACTCGAGTGCGGAATCACGGGCACGTGCCCACACAAGGTGTGCACCATGTTTTTGTGCATGGGCAATTCCTGCATTAATCAGGGCACTACCGAGCCCACCAATTTGGCGTGAGGTATCAACAGCCATTCCTTTGAGTTGCATAGATGCAACTCCATCTCGTTCGGGGCAGGGCTTTGCAAACCATGTGGAGGTGGCAATCACATCACCTGAATCAACAACACCCAGATGCACCACATCGTGGTAGTTATCTTCGGGATAACTGCAATGTGTAGTGGGTGTGCCTTTGCGAAGCACGTGTACACGTAACGACATGATGTCGTCAATGCCGAGCGCCACCACCTGATGAGTCATTTGCCCACGATCTGGGCAACATCAACTGATGTGCCGTTATGGCGCGCGCTTTCATACATTGCTTCCACAACTCTGTGTGCTTCGAGAGCCACAGAAAAATCCGGATAGGCGGGGATTTGTTCAATGGCGG
>JAUMDU010000113.1:0-18765 GCA_032121425.1 Ilumatobacteraceae bacterium
CCTTCACCAATGGTCGACCATAAGAAGATGTTTCGAGTTCTTTACTCACCTTGTCATGGCGCTTTTGCCACCACACAAAGAGGAAAATCATCAAACCGATGAAATACACGTGAATGACCACAACGAGGATGTCGCGCAATGCTTCATAGCTGACTGTGAATGGGAAATTGCCGCCATTGACTTGAGCTTGCAAGATGTCGAATGGGCCATTGAGCAGTTTGTCTTTGCGCCATCCGAGGTCGTTGTCTGCATGAACAATGAATTGATGCGGAACAACTCCGAAAGCTAGGAACATCACGAAAAAGACGTAGACCGATCCGACCATTGCTTCGCCCCATGTCACGGGAGCCCCTTTAGGGCGACGCTTTCCGAACGGCATGGCAACAAGTGCCAGAGCCGTCGTCAGTACTAATGAAAACAGAAAGGCCTGGTTCATTCCGGGCCATCTGAGGATGTCAATCGCGAGCATGGACTGTTCTACTTCTCCGGTCACGGGGCGGGTGCTTAAGCACTATGAACACTAGCCATCGCAACAGCGTTTGGACCCAATCTGTGAAGAACGACTTCTGTCACCTAAAGCACCCCCGCCCAATGGAAGTTTGTGCTTTTGTGCAAAAGGATGATTGTGCTTTTGTGCTGGGAGCCCCGACTCAAATAACACATTTCATAGTGCCCTCAGTGGACAAAGATTGCGGTGAGGGGTCAGTTTTTGTCTATCGTGGAGAAGTCTGGCGCCGTGTAAAAGGTGGGTAATCCGCCCACCTGAGGTGTCCGACGAGGTCTTCCGAGAGGTAAGAGCAGTGACCGAGATCCCCGAGCACCTGTTGAATCGTTCCAAGGCGCGCCGCGAGGCTGCGTCTGGTGAATCATCGAGCGACGCATCCCCCGCAGTTGCAAAACCTGCAACACCAGCAACAACAGATTCTGCTGCCTCGCCAAAAGTTGCCCCAGTGGCAAAAATGGCCGCACCAGACCCCGCGTACGTCGTTGCGGCCAAAACACGACGCAAGATTCCATTTTGGGCAATGGCCGGACTTTCGTTGTTACCTATCTGGGCATTCCTCTACCTTGTCGCATTATCTCCTGAAGAGAAAAAAGTTGAAGGCCCCATCGCCAAAGGCATCGAGGTGTACGGCGGTTGCGCAGGATGCCATGGTGCCAACGGATCTGGCGGTGCCGGGCAAGTTCTCTATCAGGGCAACGCTGTAAAGACTTTCCCGCACATTGAGGACATGCTCAATTTTGTGTATAACGGAAGCCAAAAGTATTTGTCCGCTGGACTTGCCAGTTACGGAGACCCCAACCGCGAAGGTGGAGTACATACATTGCTCGGCTACAACGGTGCAGCTATGCCTCAACAAGGTGAAAGCGCAGGCGGTGCACTCACTGAATACGAAATTCTCGGAGTGGTTTGCCATATTCGATATGACCTCGCCGGCATTGACCCCGCAGATGAGCAATGGGCAGCAGAGTATGAACACTGGTGCTCACCTGAGTCGCCAATTTTCAAAGCGCTTCAAGATGGTTCATCAACTTTTGACACTCTTGCAGATGACTTCAAAGACTTGATGCCCACACCAATTGCCGTCGGAACAACTCCGAGAGCCAACAAGTCAAAGTGATTTTCCGCGTGCTTATTGCACGCACGACACAGTGACAACGTTGTCGGTAATCATGTTGACCAATGTTGTGCTTTGAGTATCTGGGAAGCGCGTAATGAAGTTACGCAATGATGAAGTGTCTACGTCTCCACATTCACGGCGTACTCCGTTGGTGAGATTCAGCACCCAACCATTGCGCAGCACTCCTTCACTACCGTTATTACGCATATCAATCAGGCCAGGCAATGTGAGAAATTCTCTTCCCGACGAAGTATCGGCTGGCACAAGTGCAAACCACACCACAGCATCGCCCAGCATGTCTGCCAAGAGAACACATGCATTAGGTGTCACGAAGTCTGTACATGCAGGAACAGTTGCGTAGTCATCAACCATTGTTGATTCGAAGATAGACACCATTCGCAGATCATCTAGCGCTAATCGCATTTGACCTCCCGAAGTGCGTGGCCCATCTTGAGACCAATTGGGATCTTTCTCAATTGAATTCACAGACGCCACGAGATCTATTTTGCGCAACACGCGATCTGGAGAAATTTGTGTGTCCCCTTGCAACACATCGGCAACGATGTTTCCAAAGAACAATGCCCCCAGCGCAATGACTGCTGCAAGTAGAAGGCGTGAACGATTCAACGCTGCAAACTCCCCAGAGCATTCGCCACACGTTCAGCCAGGTCGTCCATCACGGAATCGCTATGGGCGAGTCCCACAAACAATGCCTCGTATGCGCCCGGTGGCATTGCCACTCCAGCCTTCAATAATGCATGAAATACCTGTGCGTAGAGTTTTTCATCGGTGGACTTCGCTTCTTCAAAGTTTGTTGGTGTGCCAGTCAATGCATCACCAAAGTACATACCCACCAATGTGCCCACCACAGGAAACTGAGCGCGAATGTCCTGCGAGGCACACGCATCGCGGAGCAACGCAGACAAGTGTCGTGCGCGCGCAAGCAATTCCATGTACTCACCTTGTCCAAGTTGTTGCAACGTAGCTAAACCAGCAGCGGTGGCAAGTGGATTGCCTGCCAATGTGCCGGCGTGAAACACAGTTCCCAATGGAGTGAGATTTTCCATCACATCTTGACGACCACCAACTGCGCCAATGGGCAAACCTCCGCCAATGACTTTGCCAAAACATGTGAGGTCTGGGCGAACATCAAACTTTGCTTGCGCCCCACCTAAGCCAAGTCGAAATCCTGAGATGACTTCATCAAATACAAGCAGCGCACCCACGCGATCACATTCACGACGCAATCCCTCTAAGAATCCCGGGGCGGGCGCCACAACACCCATATTTGCCGCCACAGGTTCTACGAACACCGCAGCCACATCTTCATCAAGTTGAGGCACCACGTTGTAGGGAAGCACCCATGTGTTTGCTACTGCTTCTTCGGGAACGCCTGCAGTTCCGGGTATTCCCAAAGTGGCAATGCCACTTCCACCAGCTGCAAGCAATGCATCGGTTGCGCCATGAAAGTTTCCATGAAATGTGACAATACGTTTACGGCCAGTTGCACCGCGTGCCAAACGCACCGCAGTACTTGTGGCTTCAGTTCCACTATTCATGAAGCGCACGCGTTCACACGACGGAACACGTTCTGAAATTGCTTCTGCCAATTTCATTTCACGCGTTGTAGGAGCACCATAGGAAGTGCCATCACCTGCTGCACTGCGAATTGCTTCCACAACTTTGGGATGCGCATGACCCAAAATGATTGCGCCGTAACTTTGCACGAGATCGATGTACTCACGACCTTCAACGTCAAAAACCTTTGCACCTTCGGCTCGCGACACAATGTAAGGGTTACCGCCCACGGATTTAAATGCACGAATAGAAGAGTTCACACCACCCGGGATGGCCCGTGCTGAACGCTCAAAAATCAATTGATTTGAAGCAATGCCTTCACCACGACATACAACGGGGTTGCATTGAGCTTTGACACATGCAACTTCATCGCAATAGGGAATCTGATCAGACATGACGACCTTGTTGGGCAACACGCTCTGCAAACCAGCGAGTGAAGTACGTCAAGATGATGTCCGCACCTGCTCTTTTAATCGCCGTGAGATGCTCTAGCGCAACTGCATCGTGATCGATCCAACCGCGCTCTGCCGCTGCCTTGATCATCGCGTATTCACCACTGACGTGATAGGCAGCAACCGGATGGTCAACAGATGCGCGCACTTGGCCAATGACGTCGAGATATGCAAGAGCGGGTTTCACCATCACGATGTCTGCGCCTTGTTCAATATCTTCGAACACTTCTCTCATGGATTCTCGTGCGTTGCGCCAATCTTGTTGGTAGCCCTTGCGATGCCCACCACCTGCAATTTGCACATCGACTGCATCTCTAAATGGGCCGTACAAGGCCGAGGCATACTTGGCTGAATACGCCATAATCGCCACCTCGGTATGGCCGGCATCATCGAGTGCTCCTCTAATTGCGCCAACTTGTCCATCCATCATTCCGCTGGGCGCAACAACGTGTGCACCCGCATTGGCTTGCGCGATTGCTGCTTGACAATAAATTTCTAATGTTGCGTCGTTATCTACATCTCCGTTAGCGCCAACAATTCCACAGTGTCCGTGCGAGGTGTATTCATCAACACACAAGTCCGCCATCAACACAACATCATCTCCGACTGCCTCACGCAAATGACGCAGCGCGACCTGGACAATCCCTTTGGGATCATATGCACCTGACCCGACATCATCTTTGTGTTCGGGCACACCAAACAAAATGACTCCACGCACGCCAAGGTCACGCAATTGTTTTACTTCGACAACTAATGAATCCAAGGTGTGTTGCACCACCCCGGGTAGCGACACGATGGGCTGTGGCTCAGTGATTCCCTCTCTCACAAAAAGCGGTGCAACGAAATCTGATACTTGTAAATGCGTTTCGGCAACGAGCTCTCGCATTGCAGTAGAAGTACGCAGACGGCGGGGACGTGAGGTGGGGAAAGTCACTCTTCGATGTTATTGGCAGGAATAGCCACCTCGACAGCCTTGAATCCCTATCGTGCCCCAAAGGCATCCGATGTTGCGTCAATCAGAGCTGAAAGTGACTGTTCGTGAGCAATAGCGGACACATGTAGGCCTAATGCAATGGCTGTCTTTGCTGTGGACGGGCCCATTGCAACCACTACTTCAGGAGACATAGTTCCAAAGGCATCACACCATGCTGACGCCGCACTTGACGATGCCAACAACAAAGCATCAGCCGATAACGCGACATCGCGCTTCTCGGGTTCTGGCTGCAATTGAACGGTGCGGTACGCAACCACTTGCGTCACATTCCACCCCTTTGCGCGTAGGCCTCGTACCACGACATCATCGGCAAGGTTTCCTTGCACTACGAGAACTTCTCCATCACCTTCGGGAAACATCTCTACCATGACTTCAGCACGAGCGGGGTCAGCCACAAGATGGGCAGCCACATTGAGTGAACGCTGTGTTGCTGCACCCACAACAGCAACATGTGGAAAATGATCAGTGTCGCCTGCAGCAATCGCCGCGCTAAAAAATGGTGCAACTCGTTCTGCCCCATTCGGTGACGTCACCACTATCCAATCAAACTCGTGAAAACGTTGCAGCACGGTGTCACGTTCACGACCTTCATCATCGGGCTCAGTAATTGCAAGAAGTGGAACTTCAATCACTTCAGCACCTTGTGCTTCAAGCAGGCGACGGAGTGATTCGTTCTGATTATGTGATCGAGTGATCACCACAGATTTCCCTTGAAGTGGTGTGGTCACTTCATTAACCCTTTGATGACAACCTGGTGCGACATTCCTGAGCCATTGCAATTCCCACTACACGGTGATCATC
This sequence comes from Ilumatobacteraceae bacterium, assembly GCA_032121425.1. GTDB lineage: Bacteria > Actinomycetota > Acidimicrobiia > Acidimicrobiales > Ilumatobacteraceae > UBA2093. The sequence continues at coordinate 5,448 of JAUMDU010000113.1, forward strand.
GGAATCACCAATAAAGCCCTCAATTTGAACCGCATCACTCATGTCGTCAGTCGCCATAAATGCTCTAAACACACCATCGTGAGATAAATGCGCTGCAACGGGCAACGAACAACCCGCTCCTAGTTCAGCAAGAAAAGCGCGTTCAGCTTCCACTGCTCGTCGGCTCTCACCGTGATCTATTGAGGCAAGAAGTTCTTGAGTTGCGCTGTCGTTATCGCGACATTCCACTGCGACACAGCCCTGACCCACCATAGGAACCGCAACAGAAACATCTAAGACTTGTGCAATCTGGTCAGTCATTCCGAGAATTTCCAAGGCAGCTACTGCCATCACAATCGCACCACCTTCTGGAATCTTTGAAAGCCGGGTTTGAATGTTTCCACGCAGATCTATGAAAGAAAGATCGGGCCTAAGAATTTGCAGTTGGGCGCGGCGACGCACAGAACCCGTGGCAATCGTGGCCCCGTGTGCCAATTGGTCAAGTGACTTACCTACTAATGCATCATTTGGGCTGCGGCGTTGACCGACTGCGCCAATCACTAATCCTTCGGCACTTTGAGAAGGCAGATCCTTTGCAGAATGGATTGCAATGTCGGCTCGCCCATCGAGCACTGCACGTTGCACCTCTTTCACGAAAACACCTTGACCACCCATTTGGTGCAGCGGAGTTGTTGCATTGAGATCACCTTGGGTGTCCACGTAGACATACTCGATAGTGGTGGAGGGCAACGCTTGAATGAGTAATTGTCCAACAAATTCAGACTGTGCCCGTGCTTGGGCGCTAGAGCGTGTAGCGATGCGCAACAAAGACATGATTACTTCTTAGCCGATGTCGACTCAGTCGAGAAGAAATAGGTCTCTAATGGCCGCAGAAAGTCGTTCACCTTGTGGAGTGCCAGCAGCTTCACGCAAACGCACCGATGGGCTATGTAGAAGTTTTGCCACAATGCCTCGAGTAATCGACTCCACAACTTCGCGATGTTCATCACTCATGTCGCTAAGTCGCGTACCAAATCTTTCCAACTCGGCAAGACGAAGGGTTTCTACAACTTCACGCAACTGGGCAACTAAAGGAGCTGCTTGACGTTGTGCTTGATCAAGCGCAAAACGATCTACTTCTTCGGAAATAATGGCCTTGACTTGATCAACTTCTGCTGCACGAGACTCAATACCTCGTTGAGCCCACTTGCTGAGATCGTCAAGATCTCGCAATGTGACCGACGCAAGTGTCGCAACTGATGCATCCACGTCGCGTGGGAGTGCAATGTCCACAATCAACAATGGAGAGTCTCCTGTTTGGCGAGCCTGTTGGACCATGTCAACATCGATGATCGTTCCACCTGCACCGGTGCATGCAACCACTACATCGCAGATGGCGAGTTCTTTTTCTAGATCATCAAAAGTCGCAACACGAGCACCAACTTTTTCGGCAAGTGTTTCACCTCGAGATGCTGTTCGGTTAATCACCGTGACACTGTTGGCGCCCGCGCGAGCAAGTGCAGTTGCAACTCCTTCGCCCATCTCTCCCGCGCCAATCACAAGAACTTTTCTTTCGTCAATTGTGCCCAAAATCTCACGAGCCATCTCAACGGCAGCATGAGACACCGATGCCGTAGAACGGCTAATTGCGGTTTCGGTGCGTGCACGCTTTCCTACTTCAAGTGCATACCGGAACAACAAATTGAGAGTGTTTCGCGAAGAACCCTCTGTCATTGCTGTTTCCCATGCACCACGTACTTGACCCACAATTTCTGTTTCGCCCAGCACTGCAGAATCAATTCCCGATGCAACCTCAAATAAGTGCACGATGGCATCATCGTCGTGTTGGCTGTAAAGGTGTGGCGTTATCTCGTCAGCGGGAATGCCGCTGGTCTCGCAAAGGAAATCGCGAATGTCTGAGTATGCACCGTGAAAACGTTCGGCAACTGCATACACCTCAGTGCGGTTGCACGTAGATAGCACCACTGCTTCGCGAATGTCATCGCGCACAATCAAACTGTGCAAAGCCTTTGGCATTCCACCATCGGAAATCATGACTTTTTCCAGCAGTTCAACTGGACCAGTGCGGTGATTCACTCCGATGACAACAATGGACATAACGGCCTACGCGCTTACTGAATCTGATTGATTGCCGGTGGGTACGGAACGCAATCCGTTGTTACGACATTGTTCGTAGTAACTCAAGATCTGAAGTTCGAGAGCTAAGTCAACTTTGCGCACATTGACATCTCGTGGAACTGACAACACTGTGGGCGCAAAATTCATAATGGAACCAATGCCTGCTTTCACCAAAGCATCGGCAGCTTCCTGGGCTTGTGGCGCAGGCGTGGCAATGATGCCAATGCTGACATTTTTAGACTGCACAATCTGGACTAGTTCATCTGCATGTTTGACGCGCACGCCACCGACAACAGTGCCAATTTTGGTTTCATCTTTGTCCACCACACCCACAATGTGGAATCCGCGCTCCGAGATCCCTGTGAAATTGGCTAATGCCTGACCCAAGTTTCCCGCACCCACGATGACTACTGGCCATGATTGGTTCAGTCCTAGTTCACGTTGGATTTGATACGTGAGAAATTGCACTTCATAACCCACACCACGTGTCCCGTAGGTACCGAGGTATGACAAGTCTTTGCGCACCTTTGCCGCGTTAACGGCAGCAAGTTCTGCGAGTTGCTCGCTAGATATCTGTGTGACCTTGTCATGAGAGAGCTCAACAAGGATGCGCAGATAGATAGGCAGACGACCGAGGGCGGCTTCTGGAATTTTGCGGCGAGGGGATTCCGACATCACCCTTACGCTATTCCTTTGTTCACTCATTCACGAACTCCTCTGAGTTCCCTCTAGCCTCTTTGAGCGTGACCTTGAACACGGCTCTCGCTGCTGGCGCTGCCATAGTGGCCCTCGCTTTTGGGCTCAGCACCTTTGACCGCTGGCTTCGCCGACGCAAACCACACGAATTGGCCTGGACGATTGCTATGGCCCTGTTTGTGGTGGCCTCATTGGCTCTGTGGTGGGCCGAGGGAAGTGGATGGAATAACGCATCATTCCGGGTCTTCTTTATGTTCGGAGCCATTGTGAACGTCCCTTGGCTGGCCCTTGGCACTGTCTATCTCCTTGCCGGTCCTAAAGCCGGTGGCGTGGTCACACGCATCTTGTTGGTGTTTAGTGGTTTTGCTATCGGGGTGGTCCTCACGGCCCCCATCAACGGCCAGATCTCCCCCATTGGGTTACCAGCCGGAAAAGACCACTTCGAACCGCTTCCTCGAATTTTGGCTGCCGTGGGATCTGCAATCCCCGCAATTGTGATTTTTGGTGGTGCCTTGTGGTCTGCATGGCGCGTATTGCGAGGGGCTAACCCTGCTTTAACAACTGCTGCCATTCGTCAAGTGAGTTCTGCACGACGATTAGCCGGTGGAAATATTTTGATCGCTGCTGGGGCGGCCACATTGTCGATGAGTGGAACTTTTTCGGGTCGCCTGGGAGAAGATCGTGCATTCGTCATCACGTTGCTTGTGGGAATTGTGATTTTGTTTGCGGGCTTCCTTGTAGCAAGCAATGCAACACAAGGCGCTACCTCAACGCGTAGCGCTGCACCTTCCCGCTGACATTGCGCGGGAGAGAATCAACAAACAACACTTTCGAGGGGCACTTGTAGCGCGCCAACTTCGTGCGGCAGTAGTCAATAATTGCATCTTCATCGAGATGAATTCCATTACGCGCAACAACGTAGGCACGCACTGCTTCGCCCGTATGCGGATGCGGTGTACCCACAACTGCAACTTCTGAAATATCAGGATGGGCTGCAAGCACCCCTTCAACCTCTGCAGGAAAGACATTAAAGCCCGACACGATGATTAAGTCTTTGGCGCGGTCGACCATATAGAGATGGCCTGATTCATCAACAACTGCGATATCACCCGTGCGCAACCAACCGTCACGAGTCAGCACACGAGCAGTTGCTTCGGCGTCGTTGAGATAGCCGGCAAAAATATTCTCGCCACGAATCCAAATTTCTCCAGAATCGCCCACCAACACATCGCCGCCGTTTTCATCAACAACTCTCAGTTCAATTCCTGGCACAGGCCGGCCAATAGAACCAGGTATCCATTCCATACCGATAGATGTCGTCACCACTGGCGATGCTTCAGTGAGTCCATATCCCTCTTGAATTTGCAATCCGAAACGTGCGCTAAATGATTGGCTGATTTGTTCGGGAAGTTTTGCGGCGCCCGATAGTGCAAGGCGAATAGTGCCAAAGACATGAGGTGACTCATGATCGAGTTGGCCAAGTGCGGCCCACAAACTTGGGGCGCCTGGCAACACTGTCACGCCACGCTCCGCGATGGTTTCCATTGTGGCCACAGGGTCAAATCGTTGTATGAGTATCAAACTCGCGCCGCCAGCCAATGTCGTACCGATTACAACATTGAGACCAAAAATATGAAAGAGGGGCAACACACCAAAGACAACATCCGTGGCGCCAATGTGTTCTGCAACATTTGCTTGACGAATATTTGTCAACAAATTGTTGTGAGTGAGAATTGCAGCTTTCGGTGAACCCGCTGTCCCACTTGTGAACATGTAGACAGCTGGATGAGATGCATCAACGTCTACTACGGGCGCCGATTCGCCCACCAAAAATTCGTCGATTGTTTCTGCGCCTTCTATGACGTGACCTTCAGTCGCGATAACAATGCGCACAGCAGCAGTGGTAATCGATGGGATGTTCTTCCATGCTTCATAGGCTGACGGCTCAATGACTGCCACAGTAGGAGTCACCACATGTAGTTCGTTCTCAATTTCTGGCGCGGGACTCGTGGGATTCAGTGGCGTGACAATTGCGCCAATTCCCACCGCGGCAAGATAAGACACCACGAAGTAGCGACTGTTGCCACATAGCAACACCACCACGTCGCCTTTTTGCACACCTCGACGAATGAGTGCACCGCGCATCGATCCCACTTGATCACGAAGCTGTTGATAGGTCGTGGAACGACCACGACTGATTAAGGCTGTGCTATTCCCATCATGACCTTCAATAATTTGTGCAAGGTTCATAATTGGCACATCACTTTCATTACCGCAACATCAAAAGTTGAACAATGCCCGCTGCAAAAATGACTCCCAAAAGAAGTGCTATCGACAATGTGGTTGCTGGGCGCATGGGTAGGAACCTTACTTGCTGGAACGCAGGGTCACGGACGAGGTGGAGATGTCGCTTTGGCCTTGAAAAACAAGCACTTCGTCACCCTCTTGGAGTCGTAAGGCTTCAGCGGCGGAACCTCGATCAACAGCGAGTGCGATCATTCCGTAGGAATCCACCACAGCTCCAATGGCCCCACCATCTATCTCTGCAAAATGAGTGACGACACGTGCGCTGCGCACATCTTCACCGATGACTAATCGAAGCACTTCACCAAATGGGGCAACGTCTTCGGGGCCGACGTTGAGTTGACAATTTCCGAACACATCAACCCACGAAACTTCACAGTGAAGCCCTTCTCCATGAAGTGGATGGGTTTCCTGTGTAGGAATGGGAACTAACCCAGGCATAAGTGATGCAACATCAATTTCGCGTCCTACGTCTTCTAATGCACCGCCGTTTGCGAGAAATGCCGCCACGGGTGCAAACACATCGCGACCTGCAAATGTGGCACCGTGACTGTGCAGGTGTAATTCAGTATTGGTGAGTTCAAACGAACGTTCGGCCCCACCAGCTAGAGCTACAGCTGGCCCCAACAAACCATTGTCTGGTCCCAGAAAAATACCGCGACCTTGTGCAACTTCTACTGCAATAGCGCGGCGCGCAGATCCCACACTGGGATCAACAATTGCCACAATCACACCATCGGGCACGTATTGAATTGCACGGGCCAACGCGAGAGAGCCACCACGCACATCGAAAGGCTTGACGCCATGTGTGAGGTCAATCACATGCGCAGTCGGTGCGATATCTGAAATCACACTCTTCACGACGCCCACGAATTCATCGTTCAATCCGTAATCGGTTAGCAACGAAATGTGATGAGTCATACGTTCACGATATTGAGTGTGTGGCAACAGTTGTCATGAGATTTCAAGTTTGAAGATAAACGAAAGGGGCCGGTGCCAACCCCCCGACGGCACCGGCCCCTTCGGCGCAGCCCTTGCGGGGCGCGACTCCCATTAACGGTTTCCCGTCTCTGGTGACCTGTGTCACAAAATGTACACCAGGAAGAACCAAAAAATGAAAATCTGTGCAAGAAATTTTTGGAAATTTTTACGAGAGTTCCCGCGTCATTTCTGCACTTCGTTTCGCCGCAGCCGACACGACTTTGTTCACAGTTTCACTAAATCGGGCACTTTCAAATTCAGCCAATCCAGCCGCAGTTGTGCCGTTAGGGCTCGTGACCTTCTGGCGTAACTCGGCTGGTGAATCTTGTGACTCGAACAACAAAACGCCTGATCCTTTGAACAGTTGACGAACGATGGCGTCTGCCACCTCCGGGGCAAGTCCGTGTTCCACGCCTGAGGCAAGAAGTGATTCAGCAAGACGAAACACATAGGCAGGCCCCGACCCTGCAACTGCTGTGAATGCATCCATGTCATCTTCTGAAATGCGCACCACCACACCAACTGCGCGCATCAGTGATTCAGCCCACACAACATCATCTGGTGTGCATGTTGCACCAGGACACAGTGCGGTAATCCCCTCACCGACAAGAGCTGGCGTATTGGGCATCGCCCTGATCACGGCAGTTGTAGGTGACGAAGCTTGTTGCAAGCGAGCAACTGAAATTCCTGCAGCAATAGACACAATGCGACTCACTCCTACAGCTGCTAACTCGGCACACACACTTGCAACGTCGCCCGGCTTTACTGCAACAAGTGCTCCTTCTCCCGCAACGACTACTGCACTGGTGCGCACACCATGGGTGGCCTCTAACTGGGCACGCTTTTCATCATTGATTTCCACCACGACGATGTCACTGGGAGCCCAACCACTTGCAATGAGTCCGCCTAACAAGGCTGAACCCATGTTTCCGCCACCAATAAGAACTAGTTGAGCCTCGCGAGATGTCATATGTGGAGACTAACGGCGAGTGCCAAAGCGAAAGCGGCTTCCCCGACCGCCTCGCTTCGACGAGGACAATGTGGACATTGACTCTCTCGCGCCGGAAATGCCCAGGTGATGGATTATTCGGCGAATCGGCTAGCAAAGCCGATGCGAATAATGACGGGGAAAATTCTTTCCACAGCGGCGTACAGCGTGCCAATGATTCGGTCGAGCTCTTGTTCACGCAATAACCCCAATGGCAATTCTCCGCGCAAAAACACTGCATCCTCAATCCCGATGGAAAAGTGAGCGCCGGTCAGCGATTCATTGCGACGCAAAAGATGTTCATACAGTTGTTCTGCATTTTCCTCTGGGGCAGGCATCACGTAGGTCTCGTAGCGCAAGGTGCGTTGTCCAAGGGTGATCCACACAGTGGTGAACTCCTTTTCTTCACCATGCAATCGCACATACCAGCGCCGCTCATCAGGTTCACCACGATCAATCGCAACGATCGCATCATTGCGATCCTTCATTGCGTGCAGCCATGTAGAAATCTGTGTCTCTAAAGACTCCAGTTCATGAAAGCCAAACAGCTCGCTCATGAACTACTTGCACACCACTCGATCACGCGATGTGAGATCTGCATATGTACGGCGCAATCGCGCAGCAGCAAAACCCCATGTGTAATGACGCGCCCGTTCTGCAGCAGCCACCGACATACGTTGCGCAATATCCGCGTCATTCAAAATGGTGTCGATATGACGTGCAAACACATCTGGTTGGCGATCGGCCACCAAGTAACCAGTTCGTCCATGTTCAACAATGGTGAGCAAACCGCCTACGGCGTTTGCCACAACTGGAGTGCCGCACGCTGCTGCTTCAAGTGCGACTAATCCAAAACTTTCACTACGGCTTGGCACAAGAACAACATCGGCAGCGCGATAGTACGTGGACAAAATGTGGTGCGGTTGTGGGGGAACAAATCGCACTTGATCCCCAAGTCCGTGTTCGTCAATCAACGCACACACACGATCCATCTCGGTATGTCCTTCTTCACCGCTTGCGCCACCCACAATCAGCAATGTTGCATCACGGCGACCCAAAGCAGCCAGTGATTTCACCGCCACATCCACGCCTTTCAGCGGCTGAATGCGACCGACGAATAACAACACTGGGCCACTACCCAGTTCGAGTGCGCGACGTGCGCCGCCTTTGTCTCCTGGTGCAAAAAATGCATGCTCTACACCTGGTGCAACAATCTCAATTTTCCCTGGTGGGTTGCCATAAAGATCTACAAACTGACGTTCTTCTTCTGTGCAGCTCACGCAAATTGCATCTGAACATCCAATAATCTCAGTTTCGGATTGTTCACGAAGTTGAGATTCAGGATCTCCACCAAGAGCCTTCACGCGGGCAAAGGTATGAAAAGTGCTCACCAGAGGCACATCTAGTTCATGCTTTAGTAGATGCCCGCTCAGGCCACTGAGCCAATAGTTTGCATGCACAACATCTGTGCCCCCATTACGGGTGATGTGGTCGAGCACCTTGTCGGTGAATTCAGGAACAACTCCAAAAAGTTCACCCTTATCTAAATCAAAGTCTCCCGCGTCGATATGCACCACTTTGTGATTGGGTTCAATGTGAATTTCGCGCGCCACATCACGACTTGTTGCCCGCGTGTAGGTGGTGCAATCCACACCAGCATGAGCCAACCCAGAGACAAGTTCGCGTACATAGACATTCATTCCACCACCGTCTCCAACACCGGGCTGAGCCAATGGAGAGGTGTGAAGCGAGAGAACAGCGACACGTTGCATGCAGGTGTCAACCTATCTAGGGACTTATTGATTCCCTTCAGGGGGCTCTGTGGGCCCATTAGCAATAAGGAACGAGCGATATACCGACAACAGGCTTTGTTTTTGCTCAGCACTGAGGTATTCATCGGCGGTCACTGCTTCCACCACTGAACTCACCTCTGGTGGTGTGCCATCCAGAATTCCAGCACGCACATACAACGTCTCGGCCGAGATCTCTAATGCACGTGCAATCTGCTGCAAAATATCTGCCGATGGGCGACGAATGCCTCGTTCAATTTGCGACAAGTACGGATTAGACACTCCCGCGGCTCGTGCAAGATCGCGAATGCTTTTTTGTGCGTTCTCACGCTGCAAGCGAATGAATTCGCCCACGTCATGCAGTGCATCGCCAGGAATTTTTGGCATCGAGGTCACGAATCCTTTACGACAGACCCTGCACCACTTTCGCGAACCTTCTTCACAAGTTCGGCGGTGAGTGCATCAATCTGATCAAACATTTCGTGGCGCATTTGTGAACATGTTTTTTCAAACATCTCTAATGACCCACCAAGTTCCTCGAGTGACTTGTCATCGAGAGTGTCCATCATTTCAAATGAGTAATGCTCACACACCTGATCAAGTTCTTTCACAAGGTGATGATCGGCAGGAACGTTTGTCTCTCGTGGAGGACGTGCGCTACCTCCACCGTGTTGTTGGCCAAAAACTTCCGCCAATCGTTCTTCTAATGATGCAGTGGGAATGTCTGTCCCTTGCGTGCGTCGACGTTGTTCATCACGTACAAGATCAAGTCGACCTTGAGCCAAGCGACGCACAAAAGAAATCGCATCTTCTTCGGCTTGGAGTGCCTGACGGCGTGCGCGGATATCTGCCACTGATGATGGTGCATTCTCTGACATCACATGCCTCCAGATACTGGCGGTAACACCGCTACCTCATCATTATTGTTCACGATGTGCTCACGGGGCACTTCTTCCCCATTCACCCATATTTTGCTCATCTTGACTACCTCGGCGAATGCGGGGCCAAACATCACAATGGAGTTGTGTATCACCTCTTCAACGGTGGCGCCTTCACAACTCACGTGGGCAACTCCTGCAGCCTCACGCGCCTGAGCAAAAAGTCGCAATTGAGCCATGCCCGAGATGGTATCGCTAAGCAATCAACTGCACCGCAGGTGTGCCATCGACAAATTCCCCCACCACCGTCCAACCACCTTGTTGTACCAATTCCTTGGCAACTTGTGAGGGAACCGCCGCAAGAAGTCCGCCCGAAGTTTGCGGATCCATGCATAGAGCTACTGATGCATCGTCAATCTCGGCAATAAGACGTTCACCTACATATGTGCGATTACGTGGATCACCACCGGTTCTATGTCCTGCATCGGCAATGTCGCGTGCCCCGTCGTAGAGCGGCAATAGCGAAGTGTCAATACGCAGTACTACCCCAGAGCGATCTGCGATCTCCCAGCCGTGGCCCGCTAATCCATATCCGGTCACATCGGTCACTGCATGCACAAAATTGGCATGTTCTTTCAAAGACTCAGCAGCTGCACGATTCAAGGTACGCATGCCAGTGATTGCCAGTTGCTTTTGAGCCTCTGTTCCTTGTGCAGTGACCAAACCAGTGCCTAGTGGTTTAGACAACACAGCAACATCTCCAGGCTGTGCACCAGCTTTTCTAAAGATATGTTGCGGATGCACTACACCTTGCACCGCCAAACCAAAGATGGGTTCAGGATTACGGATGGTGTGTCCACCAGCAATTGTTCCACCAGCTTGAGCCACAGTGTCTGATGCAGCAGCAAAGATTTCTGCAATCACTTCGCGTGGTAAGTGCTCAGGGAAGGCTGCAATGTTCACGGCAAGCACCACCCGACCACCCATGGCAAAAACATCACTACATGCATTTGCTGCAGCGATGGCCCCAAAGTCATAAGGATCGTCCACCAATGGTGGGAAAAAATCCGTAGTGCTCACTAGCGCTACGTCATCGGTGATCTTGTACACCGCTGCATCATCGAAAGGTGCAAGTCCCACTAATAAAGAGGTATCGAATCCCGTGGGCAACTGTGCAACCATGTCGGCCAACAAAGATGCGCCCCATTTTGCTGCACATCCTCCACACGATGTCCATTCGGTCAATTTGATGGCAGGTGCACTAGAAGACATAGACACGAAACTACTAGTTTGAATTCAATGTCCACTGAGCCCACACGCCCACCTTCTGTGGATGCTCTTGCTCGTTCACTGGCCAAGGACGTACCCCTTCCCCATGCATTGCTCGTGGATTGTGCACGCCGAGCCATTCAGGTTCGCCCCGCTGAGGCATTAGACACTGCTCGCAAATACGCACATGAGTTACATCGAAGTCTTTTGGTTGATGTGGTGAATGCAACTGGTGTTCTCTTACATACAAATCTGGGCCGAGCCCCACTTCGTGCGTCAGAGACTTCGCGAGCCAACAATGTGGAGTTCAACATGTCCACCGGCGAGCGCGGGTCGCGACACGATGCAGTGTCGCATTTGGTCTCCACACTCACTGGAGCCGAGGCAGCGATTGTGGTGAACAACAATGCAGCAGCGGTGATGCTTGTACTCGCTGCATTGGCACACGGTCGCGATGTTGCAGTCTCACGTGGTGAGAGCGTAGAGATTGGCGGCAATTTTCGAATTCCTGATGTGATGGAACAATCTGGTGCACGCCTCGTTGATGTGGGAACCACAAACCGCACTCGATTGAGTGACTACACAAAAGCAATTGCATCATCACGCAATGACATCGCATTGTTGATGAAAATTCATCCGTCTAATTTTTCTATTGAAGGATTCACTGAAGGCACCACAGTGCGTGAGTTGGCAACCTGTGATGTTCCTGTTGTCGCCGATATTGGTTCTGGTTTGCTCGACAACACATGTCCATGGCTACAAGGCCATATGCCACAAGTGCCGCAATGGCTGGCTAATGAACCAGCCGCCACACAAGCACTCACAGATGGTGCAGCACTTGTGACCTTTAGTGGCGACAAATTATTGGGTGGACCGCAATGTGGAATCATCGCGGGACGCAAAGATCTTGTAGAGATGTGCGCAGCCCATCCACTTATGCGTGCATTGCGCCCGGGTAGCCACACCATGCAAATGCTGCAATCAACATTGTTGTCATATTGTGCACGCACTGTATGCGATGACGTTCCTTTCTGGTTCATGCTCGCCCAGACCACCGCATCATTGCGCACACGCGCAGAATCGATAGTGCAACGCGTGGGTCGAGGTGAAGTAGTTGCGCTAGATGCACTTGTTGGCGCCGGATCGGCTCCCGGCACCACCGTTGAATCATGCGGCATTGCACTTACTGGCGATCACCGCGAGACATTGCGTGGACGCGCGTTGCCCGTGATTGCCCGTGCAGTTAATGGCACCACATTTATTGACCTGCGTAGTGTGCACCCCGATGATGATGCGATCATCGTTGACGCACTGCAACAACTCGCTTAACAATGGCAGTTATCGCAACTGCGGGTCACGTCGACCATGGTAAGTCCTCATTAATTCGAGCACTCACGGGCACCGATCCAGACCGGCTCGCCGAAGAACGACGAAAAGGCATGACTATTGACTTGGGTTTTGCTCATGTACGCACAGACTCTGGTGCAACCTTGAGCTTCATCGATGTTCCAGGACACACTGATTTCATTCGCACGATGATTTCTGGGGTGAGCGGAGTAGATGTTGCGCTTTTAGTTATTGATGCAGGTGAAGGATGGAAACCCCAGACCGAAGAACACCTCGGCATTTTGGAAGTGTTGGGTGTTACCCATGGTGTGATTGCACTGTCGAAGTGCGACCGTGTGGATGCCACACAGCGTCAGTTACGTAGTACAGAAATTCAACAACGCATCACCTCAAGCACTATTACTTGGACAGACATCGTCGAGACATCCACATTCACTGGAGAAGGTCTTACCCATCTTGTGGAGGCATTAACTGCCCTTACTCAGTTCAGCCAGCGCACTACACGGCCAGATGCATCGCGCCTATTTATTGATCGCATCTTCACCATGAAAGGTTCGGGCACTGTAGTCACAGGCACGCTCGACACTGCCCCATTACGCCTCGACCATAAACTCATCGTTGCACGCACTGGCGAGTCCGTGCGTGTGCGCGATATTCAAGTACATGGCACAACTGTTGACACGTGCGAACCCGGATCACGATGCGCAGTCAATCTTGTGGGAGTAGAAGCAGAATCTCTCATGCGTGGAGATGCGCTTGTGACACCGGGCAAATGGCGCACCACCACCGTGTGTGATGCCTTCATTCACACTTTGCCATCTCTGGTGCGCCCTCTCACTCACCGCGGAAGTTTTACGGTGCATATCGGTACGGACTTTCAATCAACGACCGTGCGCGTCATATCCGCAGAAGAAATTGGAGCGTCCTCACAAGGAACGATTCGCCTG
>JAUMDU010000113.1:18775-23873 GCA_032121425.1 Ilumatobacteraceae bacterium
TTCACGAGCACAGCCAGACGGCACCGTGGAATCCATCATGAAAGGTCGCGGTTTCATCTCTCTCGCCGAGGCCGAACTGCTCACCGGAACGTCGCTGGTACCAGTTGCAGGGCAATGGTTTGCACTTCCCCAAATTGTGGAATCTGCATTGAAGTCACTCACCGCACAACTAGACACACACGGTGAAATTGATCTAGCTCCACTTTCGCCACATGAGCGTGACCTCGTCACCTTGCTCCCAAATGTTGTAGTGAGTGCAGGAATTGCGCGACGTCGCGATGCAGATGCATTGTCTGTGCATCCACTGGCGCAACAGATTCGCAACGATGGACTCACTGGCCCTTCGAGTGCACATTTCGATCGCAATGTGGTGCGCCAGTTGGCGCAACAAGGTGTGATCTTTGAACACGACGCCGTGGCATTCCATCGCGACACCTTGGAATCACTTCGCCCAGAACTTGAAAAACTCTGGCAGGTCTCACCTGAAGGCTTTACCGTCTCACAACTTCGCGATGCCTTGGGAATTACCCGTAAACATGCGGTGCCGTTGGCCGAATGCGTAGATAAGTATGGCCTCACCCGTCGCGCAGGGGACGTACGCATTCGCGGCCACAGGTGGTGATTGGCGGAGGCGGACGGGAATCGAACCCGCCGAACGGGGTTCACCCGTTCCAACTGTTTTGAAGACAGTGAAGCCCACCAGGTACTCGTACGCCCCCGCAATGAGGGTACCGTTCTTCCATGGAACACATCGCACCTCAGTTACCTGATGGCCTCGTCATTGTTGTGAAGCGAGAGTGCGCAACATGCCAAATGGTGGAGCCAGTCATTGGTGAACTTGCCACAACGGGAGTCGCACTAACTGTCTACACCCAAGATGATCCTTCGTTCCCCGCAACAGTGACACCTGTGCACGATGAAGATTTATCTGTCTCATGGCATCACGACATTGAGACAGTACCCACTGTGATCAAAGTAGAAAACGGTCATGAAGTAGAACGCACAATTGGTTGGTCGAAACAACAATGGCGTGATCTCACCGGAGTTGCCTCCCTTGGACAAGATCTTCCCGAGATGCGCCCGGGTTGTGGATCGATGAGTGTGGACCCCGATCGGGTTGATGCATTACGTGCACGTTTCACAGACTCACCAGTCATTGCGCGCGCTATTGAATTTTCCGCTGCAGAAGATGAGTTTGAAGCAATGTATGCACGTGGCTGGACAGATGGTCTTCCTGTTATCCCACCCACGCGTGAACGTGTTCTCAAAATGTTGATGGGCACTACTCGCCATCCACAAGATGTTGTCGCACTGTGTCCACCTGACTTAGTGGAACTCACCGTAGAGAAAATCGCCATCAATGCCGTGATGGCTGGTTGTCTACCTGAATACATGCCATGGGTGATTGCAGCACTTGAAGCAGTGTGCAACGACGAGTTCAACATGCATGGAGTTCTCGCCACCACCATGCCCGTTGGTCCAGTGATTGTGTGCAATGGCCCAGGGACGCGTGCCATTGGAATGAATTCGGGAATCAACACTTTTGGTCAAGGTAATCGTGCCAACAACACCATTGGTCGTGCAGTGCAATTAACGATTCGCAATGTGGGTGGCGGACGCCCTGGAGAAGTAGACCGTGCAACCCATGGCAACCCCGGAAAGATCTCATTCTGTTTTGCCGAAGATGAAGAGCGTTCACCATTTACATCACTTGCCACAGAACGTGGAATACCACTTGGAACAAATGCTGTCACAGTGTTTGCAGGTGAAGGCCCACGTTGTGTGGTGGATCAACTTGCACGCACTGCAGATGAACTCGTGAATTCATACGTGGCGTGCTTGTTGACAGTGCATCATCCAAAACTCATTCTTGGATTTGATGCCATCTTGACCATCAGCCCAGACCACGGCCGCATGTTCGCAGATGCTGGGTGGACGCGAGAAAAACTCATCGAAGAAATCACACAACGTTCTCTTCGCCCAGGATCAGATCTTGTGCGTGGCGCACACGGCATGGCCGAAGGAATCCCTGCGCACTTGGAATCTGCAACCTTGCCCAAGTTCCGCCCCGGTGGATTACTCGTGACCTTCGCCGGTGGCGGTGCAGGCCTTTTCTCCTCGGTGATTGCAGGATGGGCTAATGGCAAAATCGGTAGCGATCCAGTGACGCGCACAGTAGGAACCTGATGTCGCATTTCGTGACATACTGAATATCAATGGCTTCCATCACCATTCTTGATCCGACTAATGAGTCAAAGCCTGCAACGAGAGAGTTGTTGGCACGCCCAACCAGTGTTGACGGCCATGTCATTGGATTGCTTGATATTTCCAAACCGCGCGGCAATGTTTTTCTCGATCATCTCGAACAAAAATTGACCGAACGCGGTGCAAAAGTTCTTCGCTTCTCTAAACCCACATTCACCAAACCGGCACCTGTTGATTTACGGCATGAGATTGCCACGCAGTGCACATTGGTGATTGAAGCCCTTGCCGATTGAGGCAGCTGCACGACATGCAGTGTGCATGACATCGCAGATCTAGAACTTCGCGGATTACCAGGGGTGTTTGTCGCCTCTGATGAGTTTGTGACGGCAGCCGATGCCCAATCAGTTGCATTGGGATTCCCCACCATGAAACGTGTGTTTACATCACATCCCATTCAAGATCGCACCGATGACGAGATGCGAGCACTAGCAGATGCGGTGTTTGACGAGATTCTCGCTGCCATCACCCAGTAACTGCGCATACCCAGTAACTACACTTGTCTGGTGACTTCATCGACCCGAATACTGATGCTGCGCCATGGGCAAAGCGAATGGAATGCCATGGGTCGTTGGCAAGGTCAAGCCGATATTGAACTCACAGATCTTGGGTATGAACAAGCCCGTCGCGCGGCCGAGAGACTTGGCATGTTTGATGCAGTGGTGTCTAGCGACCTTTTGCGTGCGCATCGCACTGCCTCCATCATCGCCGACAATCTTGGAATCGGATTACTTCCGCCAGATGTGCGCTTACGTGAAACAGATGTAGGCGAATGGCAAGGGCTCACTCCTGCACAAATTGAACGCGATTGGCCTGGATATTTGGCCGAACACAAACGCCCGCCAGGTTTTGAAAGTGACGAATCCATTGTTGCGCGCGTCTCGTCGGCACTCGCAGATCTTGCACATACCTACCAAGGTGCCGAAGTTCTCTGCATTGCACATGCCGGCGTGATTCGTGTGATGAGGCGCGCACACCGTGTTCCCGATACAAGGATTGCAAACTTAGGTGGTTGCCATTTCGTTGTGCGCCCGCAGCCTTTGCTCTCCATTGAAATAGGCGACGTTGTGGATCTCTTCGAACACGGCGAACTAGGCGAAGAACTCTAAACGTGTTTGCTCGAAATCTAGACCAGTCATATGCGCCGGTCGTACTTAAGAATCTTGATCGCCTTGTGTGGGCCCGCTTGGTCTCCAATGCCTGCTACCGCTTCGCTCCTCCGTTTATTGCAGTTATTGCTCGTGGTTTAGACGTAACTGTTGCCCAACTTGGTGTGGCATTTATGATCGGCGAATTTGCGGGTTTACTCTCACCAGTGATTGGTCGGTTTATCGATCGTGGTAATCGATTGGTCTCGATGCTGCTCGGAGTATCACTGTTGACAACCGCCGTTGTCATCTTGGCAACAGCCACAAATCTTTGGATATTTGGTGCAGGCATGTTCTTGATGAGCAGCTCCAAAGTGTTATTCGATACGTCCCTCATTGTGTGGGTCAACGATCATGTGCCCTATGAACGTCGTGGTCGAATTGTGGGAATCATTGAAACATCATGGGCCTTGTCATTATTTATCGGTGTCGCGGCAATGGGAATTGCCACTGCTCTCTTGTCGTGGCGCGCAGGTTTCCTTTTAGGTGCAATCGCAATGGCAATCTCTGGCGCTCTTATTGCAACAGGTTTGCCGAGAAATGACGCACATGCGCCACCACCATCGATGCAACGAGGAAAAGTTCCGCGCAATGCGTTGTATATCTTTGCATCCGCTTTTCTTTTGATGGGCGCAAGTCAGTGTGTGGGCATCACATTTGGTCCATGGTTCGAAGATGAGTTTGGCTTTACCAGCCTTGGGTTAATTGTGATTGTTGTGGTGCTCGGCATATTCGAGTTGGGTTCCAGTATTGGCAGTAGTCGCGTGACAGACCAATGGGGCAAAGAGAAAAGTGTGATGCGCGGTGTAGCGGCAATGGCAATAGCGGGAATCCTCATGACCGTGGGTCACCAGTTTGCTTTTCTTGCTATTCCTATGTTGATCATCTACGTCGCAGGGTTTGAGTTCGCACTCGTGTCCATGTTGCCCATTGCAGCCAACCTTGTTCCCACAGCCGGGGGAATTGGTTTAGGGCTCACTGTGGGAGCAGGCACATTAGGCCGTGCGATCTTTAGCTCCGTAGCTACTTCGCTCTATGACTGGGTGGGCCCACTCGGGCCTGCAGTTGCCGCCACCGTGTTGGCAGTGCTCACGGCACTTGCTATTTCTGGTTATTCGCGATCGCTTCGATAGCCATGGGTAATCGGCATACGCCGATCCTTACCAAAAGCTTTTGTTGACACGCGCACTCCTGGTGCACATTGCCGCCGCTTATATTCGTTGACATCAACAAGGCGTGCAATACGTGACACCACTTCACGAGTGAATCCTTTTTCCACAATCTCTGGCACAGTGAGATCATCATCGATGTAGTGACGCAGGATTGGATCAAGTTCTTCGTATGGCGGAAGACTTTGATCATCTCGTTGGTCGGGGCGCAGTTCAGCCGACGGTGGCTTAGTGAGAACTGACTCAGGAATGATGATGCGACCGGCGCGTTCATTAATCCGTCGGCTCAGTGCGAACACATCAGTTTTGTAGACATCTTTGATGAGTGCATAGCCACCGGCAGAATCGCCATAAATAGTGAAATAACCCACAGCCATCTCACTCTTGTTGCCGGTGGTCAGCACCATCCAGCCGAATTTGTTACTCAATGCCATCAATGTCATACCGCGACAACGGCTCTGCAGATTCTCCTCGGTGAGATCGGGATCTTTTTGCGCAAACGAGGGCTGCAACATTTCT
>JAUMDU010000113.1:23883-24279 GCA_032121425.1 Ilumatobacteraceae bacterium
GCGATGGCATCGCTACGCCATGCACATGTGATGCACCCAAAGCATCTACTGCAACGGCAGCCACAATCGATGAATCAATACCGCCTGACAAACCAATGACTACATCGGTGAAACCGTTCTTGGTGACATAGTCCCGCGTTCCCATCACCAAAGCGCGGTACACGCGATCAATGTCGTCGTCAAAAGGAACTACTGCACTGGGCGCAACTTTTCCGTCTGCCTCCACGTTCACCACTGCGTAATCAGTATCAAAAGAACACAAGCGTGCAGCAACATTGCCGTCGGCTGAGATCACCACACTGGAACCATCAAACACCAATTCATCTTGACCGCCCACTTGGTTCACATACACAATGGCGCACTGTGTGGCACGTGCGCGTTCTATCAACATCGCCT
>JAUMDU010000114.1:0-1430 GCA_032121425.1 Ilumatobacteraceae bacterium
TCGCCTTTGATGGTTTCTTGCCAAGGGCCGGAGCTGCCCGCCGTGAGCGACTCACAGAGATTGCCCGCGAGCGGCGCACCACTGTTCTCTATGAAGCGCCACATCGACTTGAGCGCACATTGGTTGACCTTGCATCTACTTGTGACCCCATGCGCACCATTGTTCTTGCACGCGAACTGACAAAACTGCACGAAGAACTGTGGCGAGGCACATTAGAAGATGCATTAGTGCACGTGCGCACTACTGAACCACGCGGTGAGTACGCCATCGTGATTGCCCCCTACCAGGCAGATGTTGTTGAAGTAACAGACACCGACATCATCAATGAACTCTCACAACGCATTCAGTCTGGCCTCACTACTCGCGATGCCATCAATGAAGTGACTGATGCACTTGGTGTGCCCCGTAAACGCGTCTATACGCTTGCAGTAGCACTATGACCACCACACGCACCGCGGCTTTCTTCGATCTTGATCGCACTCTCATTGCGGGATCGTCGGCTTTTGTGTTCGCACGTGCCGCGCGCGATGCGGGACATATTCGATTGCAAGATTTTGTGCCAGATGTTGTGCGTGCAGTGCGTTTCAGATTCTTTGGCTCAAGCGATGACTCCAGCACTGGCGTGCGCGATCGCATTTTGGCCGGCGTGGGCGGCATGCAGCAATCAGATCTTGTGGGTCTCAATGAAATTGTGTTGCCAGAACTACTCGGGCTGATTCGCCCCGAAGCACGCGCGCTTCTTGAACAACATCACCGTGCAGGCCGTGAAACATGGATCGTGTCAGCCTCCCCCATCGAACTTGTTGAGCCGTTAGCAACTGCATTGGGAATGACAGGTGGAATTGGTACGCGCGCCGAAGTAGACAACGGCATCTACACAGGTCGTCTCGATGGTCCTTTTTGTTATGGCGAGGGGAAAGCCGAAGCAATTTCGCGTCTTGCCCAAGAGCGCGGCATCAATCTTGCTGAGTCTTGGTCATATTCAGATTCGATGAGCGACGTGCCAATGATGGAAATTGTGGGGCACGCTGTTGCTGTTAACCCCGATGCTGAGTTGGCTGCACTGTCACGCACGCGTGGGTGGCCAGTAGTGATTTTTGCACAACGATCAAAGATGTTGATTCGACGTTCTACTACCGCAACCGTGATGTCGGCGGCACTGCTCATTGCCTACACAGTTGGCCTACGTCAAGGGCGCAAGCGCTAACTGTCGACTCATTGCAACGAGTTGACCGTTGCTGTCCCACATTGCACCGTCTTCTTCCCAGTAACCACCCTGCACTGCGTGGCTTTCAAACACACATGCAATAGGGCCTGGTGCAGGAACTCCACGCACATGCACAGTGAATTCAATAGTGGGAACCCACCCTTGCATGCCGAACAAATTAAACATCACCGGTGGAAATGCATCTGCTGCAAGCAGCAACGCC
>JAUMDU010000114.1:1440-9105 GCA_032121425.1 Ilumatobacteraceae bacterium
ATCGAGAAATTTGAACCACCCACGCACACGGGCGCGACCATTGGGTTCATTGCGAGCAAAGCCGGTGTCATCAGGATGAATGCGCATATCTAGGCGCGTGGATAATCCCAGTGGTGCGGGTCCATTTGCCGGCCGAGTGGGGCAATCATCAAATGCGGGAAGCTCGGGTGGCGTCAATGTGAGTGATTGAGGACCTTGCGTTGCATCGATGTCGCCGAATGTGCCAATGCTGCGCACAAGATCTTTTCCATCTCGACGCAGTGATGCAACCACGGTGGCCAAACGCTTTCCTGATTTCACCACTTCGGTGTGAGTGTGTGCAGGGCCCGCAGGAGCAGGCGCTAAATAATGCATCGATACCGACACTGGATGTGCGCGTCCCGATGCTTCGCGCATCGCGTTTGCCACGAGTGCTAACAGATAGCCACCGTTGGCATTGCCGTTGATGTCCCAGCGATCTTCAATGGGAGTGTCGTACACGCCATCACCTAGCGGGACTGCATGTGTGGCGTGATCGAACTCAAAAGACATTCTGACCAGCGTATGAAACACCTGCAGTGAAAAACGAACCGACTATCGCACCCATTTGTGACCTAGCCTGAATGAGTGGGCACCTACTACCTCACCACCCCTATCTATTACGTCAATGCGCGCCCTCACTTGGGGCATGCCTACACCACCATTGTGGGCGATGCCTTGGCTCGTTGGCATCGTCTGTTGGGCGACGATGTACATTTTCTGACAGGTACCGACGAGCACGGCCTCAAAATTCAACAAGCTGCTGATGCAGCCGGCATGACGCCACAAGAATTCACCGATTCCATTGCTCCCCTTTTTGAACAAGCGTGGCAACGACTCAATATCTCCCATGATGATTTCATTCGCACTACCGAGGCACGACATCATGCCGGCGTGCAGAAACTGCTCCAAGCATGTTTGAATGCCGGCGATATTGAACTTGACACCTACAGCGGTTTGTATTGCGTGCCGTGCGAGGCTTACTTCACACAAGAAGATCTCGACGGCAACAACTGCCCCATTCATAAACGACCCGTTGAACACGTCGTAGAAGAAAACTATTTCTTTCGCCTCTCAAGATTTGAACAAAGACTCCTCGACTTCTATGCGCAACATCCCCATGCAGTAGTTCCTGAACATCGCGTCAATGAAGTGATTGGTTTCATCAAGCAAGGCCTGCAAGATTTCTCAATCAGTCGAAAAACCTTAAAGTGGGGTATTCCACTTCCTTTCGATTCCTCGCACGTGGCCTATGTGTGGTTCGATGCGCTCGCCAACTACATCACCGCAATTGGTTATGGCACCGACGATGACACGTTCAACAAATGGTGGCCCGTCAATCATCATCTCATTGGCAAAGACATCGTGCGCTTCCACAATGTGTATTGGCCAGCAATGTTGATGTCAGCGGGAATTGAAGTTCCCAAAGGTTGGGCTGTGGGTGGTTGGCTCTTGGTCGGTGGCGAAAAAATGTCTAAGACTCAGGGCAACGTAGTGAACCCTTTGGACTTGGTGGACGAAATTGGCGTTGATGGATTTCGCTATTACGTCTTGGCCGACACTGTGTATGGAAACGACGGTGACTTCACCTACGAAGGACTGATTTCGCGCTACAACTCTGATCTTGCGAACAACTTGGGCAATCTCGCGGCACGCATCGCCACAGTGGTGGAGAAAAAGTGTGGCGGACTTGGTACCGCACCTAGCGCCGACAGCGCTCTTGCATCTATCGCACAACAATGCGTGGCTGAAACTTCGCAACATTGGGAGCAAGTGCAACCATCGCGTGCATTAGAGGCCACCTGGCAATTGATTCGCGCCACCAATGCTCATCTTGAAAACCATGAACCATGGAAGAGCGAGCCAGGACCAGAGGTAGATGCAGTGATGGGTGATGCACTCGAAGCATTGCGCATCGTCACAATCTTGGCGTTTCCTGCAATGCCAGACACCACACGTGAAATCTGGCGTCGTATTGGCATGACTACCAATATTGAAGACTGTCGCATTGGCACAGACACCCAATGGGGCCTTTACCCTTCAGGCGCACCTGTAGTCAAAGGTGATCCGCTGTTTCCTCGTCGCACGATCTCATGAGTTACGCAACAGGTTGGACAGATACGCATTGTCATATTCACGATGACAAAATGGCACACAATGTGACCGACACTTTGCAACGTGCGCGTGAACTTGGCGTGGAACGATTCGTTGTGATTGGAACTGATGCACCCACATGTGACGCTGCAATAAAAATCGCTGGTGAATTTCCCGATGTGTGGGCAACCGTGGGACTACACCCACACGATGCCACCCAAGGTGTCGACAGCATCGTGCCATTCATTGAACGTGACCGTGTAATTGCAATTGGTGAGTGCGGCCTGGACTATTACTACGAACATTCACCACGTGATGTGCAGATGAAAGCGTTCGCCGAACAAATAGCACTCGCTAAAGAACACGACATGACACTTGTCATTCATACTCGTGATGCATGGCAAGATACTTTCGATGTGCTTGATGCTGAAGGTATGCCCTCTCACACCATCATTCACTGTTTCACCGGTGGGCCAGATGAAGCACGCCAGTGTCTCGATCGTGGCGCGTATTTGTCGTTTAGCGGCATTGTGACATTCAAAAACGCCACCGACTTGCGCGAAGCGGCAGTTCTGTGTCCTAGTGATCGAATTCTTGTAGAAACTGACAGCCCGTTTTTGGCCCCGGTCCCTCATCGTGGAAGACCTAACGAACCTGCACATGTGGGTCTCGTGGGGACTGCGATTGCAGATTTACGCGGTCAAGACCCCGCTGAGTTCGCCCGGCAAACCACGGCGAATGCACTCGCAGCATTTCCCCGCATACATTCATAGGTACATGGATCTCTCTCGCACCGACCGCAATCGACTTACCGTTGCAGCAGTTACCACTGGACTGCTGCTTCCTTTGTTGTTTATTGCCGGCGGAAGAAGCGCTGGTACCGCAGGCACCGACGCCACTATTGCACCCACCACCACATTTGATACCGGACTGCTCACCGAAAACCCTGTTGATGCACCCGCAAATCTCGATGGCCCAGTTGCTGTGGATTCAAACGCACAAGGAGACATTGCATACCCGGCGGGAAACTCATCAGAGTCCTACCGCGGCACTGCAAGTTTCAAACGTTTTCCTGAATCAGCAAAGAACGGTTGTTCTACCAACATCGCACCACTTGGTGCCACCGTCACGGTACGCAATCTCAACAATGGTCTCAAGACAACATGTCTGAATATCAATATCGGACCAATCTCTGGCACTTTCGACATCATTTTGCATCTGCCTGTGTTTGAAGCGGTGGCCGAATTGGTTGATGCGCCTCTTCCTGTCGAGATGTCCTGGTGACACTGTCTCGTACTGATGCATCTCGCCAACTTGAAGAGGCGGGCCTTCGCGCAAAAAGAGCTCTTGGCCAAAACTTTGTGGTCGATGCCAACACAGTGCGCAAGATCGCACACGCCGCCTCGGTCTCTAGTGGTGATTTCGTTGTAGAAATTGGTGCGGGCTTGGGTTCGTTAACTTTGGCTCTTGCGGAAACCGGTGCAAACATTCTTGCCATTGAAGTAGACACCGCTCTTATCCCCTTGCTGCAACACAACGTGCAACATTTGCCCAATGTGACGGTGTTGCATGCTGATGCCATGAAAATTAATTGGCCTGAGGTACTTGCTGCGTCAGATTCGTGGTCACTCATTGCCAATCTTCCCTACAACGTGGCAACTCCACTTGTTGCAGACATATTGGATTTCGTGCCGCAAGTAAAAAAGATGCTGGTCATGGTGCAAAAAGAAGTGGGCGAAAGATTCTGTGCCACACCTTCTACCGAGGCATACGGCGCACTGAGCGTCAAGGTTGATTTCTACGCCAGCGCTCGCATTGTCGGAATTGTTCCACCCACCGTGTTTCTTCCTCGCCCAAATGTGGATTCAGCACTTGTAGAGATCACTCGTCGTGCACAACTGGCCGATGATTCCGTCAACGCCAAAGCATTTTTCTCTCTTGTGAAAATGGGATTTGCAAAGCGACGCAAAATGTTGCGAGGGGCCTTGAGTGGAACAGTTGAACCCTCCCATTTTGAACTGGCAGGCATTGCACCCACCGCACGCGCAGAAGAACTCACCGTGCAACAATGGCTTGCACTGTTTCATGCCGTACACAATCCCACTCCATGATGTTTCTTGAATCGCCTGCAAAGCTCACACTTTCTCTTCGCGTCACAGGTGTACGCGAAGACGGCTACCACCTCATCGATGCCGAGATGGTCGCACTCGATCTTGCTGATCACATCACCATCACCCAAGCAGACACCACACACATCTCACTCACTGGCCCATATGCACAAGGCATCGCCACCGATGCAACAAATTTGGTACACCGCGCACTATCTCTTGTAGGTCGCACAGCTCATGTAGCGATTCACAAAAACATTCCCCATGGCGGTGGCCTTGGTGGCGGGTCTAGCAATGCAGCAGCCATTTTGCGTTGGGCACAATTCACCAATCTCGAACTAGCGGCCACTATCGGAGCCGATGTGCCGTTTTCTCTCACGGGTGGCCGAGCACAAGTGCAAGGTATTGGCGAATTTGTGCACCCTTTGGTCTATGAGCGCCGTGACATCACATTGCTGATTCCGCCGGTTCACACCCCTACCCCCCTCGTGTATCGCACATGGGATGAGATGGGTGGACCTACAAGTGATGGTCTCAACGATCTTGAACCAGCCGCGCTGCACGCAGTTCCTGAATTGGCCCTGTGGCGTGAGCGCATCTCACACGCTCTAGGACAAGAGCCACATCTTGCGGGCTCTGGGTCCACTTGGTTCGTTTATGGCCACGTCAGCACCCCTACAGAGGGTTTGGAGGGGCTTCAAGTAATACACACAACAACGCGCCCCGATGCGGGACGCGTTGAAGAACACCTAAAAGGCGAAAATTAACTATTTACGACGCTGATGACGCGTACGGCGGAGCATTTTTTTGTGCTTCTTCTTACGCATGCGCTTGCGACGCTTTTTAACCAGAGAACCCATAAGGCATTAGAACCTATCGGGACATTTCAAGAAACTTAAAATCCGATACCGTAAAAGGGTCTTTCCGGGATCGTTCAATTGGCAGGACAGCGGGTTTTGGTCCCGTTAATAGGGGTTCGAGTCCTCTTCCCGGAACAAATTGCCCTTCATCTACACTGTCCACCATGAGCACACGGTCCATGGAAAAAGTTACAACGAAGCGATTGTCGCTGTTTTCTGGACGGACTCATCCCACGCTTGCACTTGAAGTTGCAAACCATTTGAACATCGAATTGGGCGATGCAAATCTTGTGCAGTTTGCAAACGGAGAAATTCGTCCGCGCTTCACCGACAGTATTCGCGGTGGCGACGTGTTCATCATGCAGTCGCACTTTGGAACCGATGCAGGTTCCATCAACGACTCGATCATGGAACAACTCATCATGATCGATGCAGCACAACGTGCATCAGCAAAAAGAATTACCGCCGTATGCCCGTTTTATGGGTATGCACGTCAAGATCGCAAAGCAGAAGGCCGTGAGCCCATTACTGCACGAATGGTTGCAGATATGTTCAAAGCAGCAGGCGCATCACGCATGGTGTCTATCGACCTACACAGCGGACAGATTCAAGGATTTTTTTCTGGCCCAGTAGATCACCTCACCGCACTTCCGGTTTTGGAGCAATACGTACGTCAACATGCAGAACAAGATCTCGTCATCGTGTCGCCTGATGCGGGACGAGTAAAAGTTGCAGAAAGATTCGCACAGCACCTCTCCGACAAAAACGCTGACGTTGCATTCATTAACAAGCGTCGCCCCAAAGGCACCACAAATGTTGCTATCGCAAAAGAAGTCATCGGTGATGTCGACGGACGGTTATGCATCTTGACCGACGACATGATCGACACTGGTGGCACCATCGTGTCTGCTGCTGAATTGTTGCTTGAGCGTGGCGCCAAAGAAGTGTGGGCAATGGCCACTCACGGCGTTCTCTCTGACCCAGCCGTCGAGCGATTGTCGAAATCTCCCATCTCACGGGTGGTCCTCACCAACACCTTGCCGCTCAAGAACGGAAAGAATTTCGACAAGCTCGAGGTGCTCTCGGTGGCCAAAATCATCGCCGACGCCCTCTCGGCGGTCTTCGATGAAACCAGTGTCAGCGAACTGTTTGACGGGGAAAACCAGTCCTAGGTCCCCAATCTGGCCTTGGCTCATTGAATCTGGTGTCGATTCGGTCCGCCTGAGCCTTTCGGGGCCGTGTGGCAGTTCAATTTTGCCGGCATAGACTCGCTAGCCGTGTCCAATACAGCAACTCTCTCCGCCGAACTCGGCCGCCAAACTGGCAGTCCTGCTTCACGCCGCCTGCGCGCGGCAGACCGCATTCCTGGTGTTCTCTACGGCCAAGGCATGGAGCCTGTCACCTTGTCGGTAGCTCGTCGCGATTTGCGCGTTGCCCTCTCTGGTGCAGCAGGCCAAAACACAATTCTCACTCTTTCAGTTGACGGCAAGTCCTACAACGCAGTGATTAAAGAACTGCAACGACACCCAGTGCGTCGCAATGTCAGTCACATCGACTTCGTACAAATCAACTTGTCTGAAGAAATCACCATGCAGGTTCCTGTGCACCTCACCGGAACAGCAAAAGCTGTTGTGAACGCAGGCGGTCTTGTGGACCCAACAGTGGACACAGTGGAAATTCGCACCACTCCAGCAAACATTCCCAACGAGATTTTGATTGACATCACCGAGATGACACCAGATCAAGTCATTCGTTTGTCTGATCTTGTGTTGCCAAAAGGTGTTGTTGCCGTCGGTGACCCAGACATGCCAGTGGTGACCGTGATGATTTCACGTGCAGCAACTGAAGCTGCCCAAGCTGCTGCCGCAGGCGATGAACCTGCCGCACCTGCTGACTCTGGTCAATAACTAGGCGACCCGCGGGTCGTTTCAACTCCCATGCTGCGCCGTTCGAATTCAGGTTCTGGCGACATGGACCGCATTCTCATTGTGGGTCTAGGTAACCCTGGGAAAAAGTATGCACGCACACGTCACAACGTGGGTACCGAAGCTGTCGAGATTCTTGCTTCTCGCATGGGTGCTTCATTCAAAGTTGGCCGCGACAAAGCGCAAGTGATTGAAGCACGTCTTCATAACAAGGCTGTTGTTATTGCCATTCCCACCACCTATATGAATGAATCAGGCGAAGCTGTCGGAGCATTGTGTCGACGTTTCAAAATTACGCCAGCCAATGTGATTGTGCTGCACGACGAACTAGATCTAGAGCCTGGGATTGTGAAAATAAAGTTTGGCGGCGGACTCGCCGGGCACAACGGTCTCAAATCCATCTCTCAACACTTGCGCACCGATGACTACATACGCATTCGTATTGGTGTGGGTAAACCACAATCGAAAGAACAAGGCGCGAACTTTGTCTTGAGTTCTATTCCGACGCCAGAGCGCAAGATTCTCGACGTTGCTAACGAGATTGCTGCCGATGCCGTGGAGAAAATTCTTGCCACCGATATCGCTACGGCAATGCAGGAATACAACGCACGGTGACTTCCACAATTACCTCAGATGCTCCACTGAGTTCGTTAGCAGCTG
>JAUMDU010000115.1:0-3430 GCA_032121425.1 Ilumatobacteraceae bacterium
GACAAGTTTGTCGTTGCCGGAGTAGACGCACAATCTCTACAAAAAGGACCAGGTTTGTTTCCCGGATCTCCTTTGGCTGGCCAATTAGGAAATGTTGCCATCACCGGTCATCGCACCACCTACGGCGCACCGTTTAGTCGTATCAATGAAATTGCGATAGGTGATGAAATCATTCTCAAGACCTCAGAGGGTGAATTCACCTACATAGTGAATGCAGAACCCTTCGTTGTAGAAGCCACACAAACGGACGTTGCACAAACAACTGATCCGAATTCTGCAACCTTGACACTTATCTCATGTCACCCAAAATGGACATCTGATAAACGCATTGTGGTCACCGCCGAACTTGTCCCCACAGTGGAACCAGCACCTCCCACACAGTTTGTTGCCCAAACAGGTGACTATGTTCCAGAACTCTTAAACGAAGGCTGGTTTCACGATGCAGCAGCGTGGCCATGGGTCCTTTTGTGGTTCTCTGTATTGATTGGGCTGTACGTAACGGCACTCGTTGCGATACGCCGTGGACTCCGGGCCTATATCTCTTACCCCGTGATGGTTGTGGTGATGTTGCCAGTGCTCTTCATCTTTTTTGAACAGCTCAGCCGTTTACTGCCTACGAATCTGTAACCGATACGCCGGCTTGAGCTGATTGCCCGTACGATTTGTTTCCATGAATCAGCCGCAGTTGGATCCCGTACGAGTTCGTCGTGCCAAAGTCGCAAAATACAATCTGTTGGCCAATCGCATTGGATACATCTTTTGGGCTATCTCAATGTCCACGTTCGTGATGGCTTTTGCTTTCGGATTCAAAGGGCCTCTTGTCACTGTGGTGGTTGCAACTTTGATCATCGGCTCCATCTTGTTGGCACCGTCCATCATCATCGGATATGCGGTGAAAGCTGCAGACCGCGACGACCGCGAGCGCGGATTGTGACCATTAATCGCCGTCGACAAATTCTTGATGTTGCGTTAACCGCATTTTCTACTTCTGGCTACCACGACACTTCAATGAACGACATCGCCGAAGCGTTGTCCATCACCAAGCCTGTTGTGTATCAATATTTTGATTCCAAGCGCGCCCTGTACCTACAACTACTTCACGACGTGGGTGATGATCTGTTGAACACAGTGACAAAGGCAGTGGCCGGAACAGGTGACCCACGCCAACAAACAGAACGTGGCATGGTGGCCTACTTTGCATGGGTTGCGCGTAACAAAGAAGCGTTCTCTTTGTTGTTTGAAAGTTCAGCGCGAGTTGACGGCGAATTTGCACACATTGTGAGCGAATTTGAAGATGGTGCTGCGCGTGCCATCTCGCCATTTATCGCAGTTGATGCCGACGGCACAGACGTACACACTTTCGCAATTGGTCTAGTGGGCATGGCAGAAGCAGTGAGTCGACAAGTCATTCGTGAACAACGCACCTTTGAACCAGAATCTTTGGGGGCAACAGTGGCCTCACTTGCATGGGGCGGCCTGCGCTCATTGGGTCAGTCCCGCAATACCAAACCGCGATAGGCCTTTGTCACCTTTGGGTTGTACGGCCCCCATTACAACCAAAACCCCATAATCTGCCAAATCCATCTTGATGAGTGCCCCCTAGAATGTGATCATGCCAACCCCTGGAGAACACCATCCAGCCTTCGAGGAATACTGCGAGTGCATTTTTGAATTGCACGAAGACAACCTTGAAGTGATTCAGGCCCGTATTGCAGACCGTTTACAGGTGTCACGACCATCTGTATCAGAGATGATTAAGCGCATGTCCGAAGAAGGGCTCGTTGTGGTCTCAGGTGGACACATCACCCTCACCCCTTCGGGTGAAGAACTCGGTCAGCGAGTAGTGCGTCGTCATCGCATCGCCGAACGTTTCATGACCGACATCTTGGGACTTTCATGGGCATTGGCACACCGTGAAGCTGGACGCTGGGAACACGTGATGTCGAATGAAGTGGAAGAAGCTATGAGAGAGCGTTTGGGAAACCCCACTACATGTCCTCACGGCAACCCCATCCCAGGTTCGGGCTACACAGCACCAAATGCCATCCCGTTAATTGAACTGACATCCGGACAAACATTTACAGTGTCTCGCATTCCTGAAGAACTCGAGTTCTCTCCGGGAATGCTGGAATTTTTGGAAGAGACAAATTTGATGCCTGGGATGTCAGGCGTTGTGGCCTCAACACCTAGTACCGGGAAAATGACCATCTCCATCAACGGCGAAAACATCGAAGTGGATTCTTTTGCCACCGAACGCATACTCGTCACTGTCTAAACAACCCCGCCACTACATCGGAGCCCCCACGATGAATCGATTCAGAAATCTCGCAATCACTGTTGTGTGCGCTGTGGTGTTATCTGCGTGTTCCACACAAATCTTGAGCACTTCCACGACACTGCCTCCCGGCGAGACCACAACAACCACGCTTGGTCCACCCGAGGGAGACATTGTGGAACTTCTTGACCAGCTCGATGAACTCACAGACAATCTTGGTCAAGAAATTGTTGACAGCGAACGCGAAATCATCACAGCAAAATATGCACGTGCCCAACAGATACTGGTTGCTGTTGAGCCCCAGATTCGTGCTTCAGGAATCGATATGGTCGACGACGTGGAAAGAATTGTTGGCCTCATTGGCACCGCAACCATTCGTAAGCGTCCTGCCGATGCAGATAAAGCAAAACGTTTTCTCACTCTTATTCGCGAATCACTTCCCGAACTTCTCAACAAATAATCTATTTACACCATTGCATCGGGCAAATCGCGTTGATGCACCACGGACAAGCTGCGCGTAGACCGCGTCAATGTCACATACAACAATCGCAAACCTTGTGGATCTTCTTCCACAATTGCTGCAGGCTCCACCACGATCACATCGTCTAGTTCCAAACCTTTAGCCAAGGTGGCCGGCACGATAGATAGTCCTTGGTCAAGACCTGCAGTGCGCGCCAATCCATAATGAATCTCTAGGGCATCAAGTGATGCACTGATGCCGCCAATCATGTCCTCTGGACAGATAATTGCCACTCGCCCATCACCTTGAGCAACAACATCACGTGCTCGTTGTGCAACCGCGTGCGGAAGTGATGCATCCGATGCGACACAGACAATCAATGGGTCCTGATCGCCATCGCGCACACTTCGTGGAGCACGCAAACCTGGTGTTGCTGCCAACATCACCTTGTCGGCCAATTTCATAATTTGTGATGGGATGCGATAGCCCACAGACAAACCCACCACCCGAGGCTCTTTGCGCGAGGGAAGGTGATCCAGCACATCGTTCCAATCGTTTGCAGCCAATGGCCCGGTTGCCTGAGCGATATCACCCACAACGGTCATTGAGCCACTCAACGAACGTCGCGTCACCATACGTAACTGCATCGGCGTGAGATCTTGTACTTCGTCCACCACGATGTGCCCATAGGTGCG
>JAUMDU010000116.1:0-11990 GCA_032121425.1 Ilumatobacteraceae bacterium
GCGTGATGTGGATGAACGCCCAGATGGCGTCGAGGATCGGCGTGCACCATTTGGTCGTGCACTATTTGACGAAGAACGCGAAGAACTAGACCTTGGAGCACTGCGACGAGATTGCGACGGACCAGTTGTGCCATGGGTGCGAGTACCCCTACGACTAGAGGACTTTTCACTCACGGCGCACCCACCACTGCTGGCTTTAAGCGTCCGAATTCATCAAGTGGTGTTTCGACAGCCCCCGCTACATCGGCGTCAATCTTTCCCACGTTGGCCGCAACGTCTGCTGCAACACTTGCCGGAACTTCCACCACGCGCGAGCCCACACTTGGAACCATTCCCATTTCTCTTGCCCGTGAGATGAGAAATTCCGGGGACTGTAAAGATGCACGTTCTGCGCGTAGCGAGTCAAAATGCATCCGTGCTCGAGAGACGTCGTAATTCAATCGATCAAGACGCAATTGCTGCTGAGCCATGTGTACTCGCAGGGCCACCACTAACCCCATCGCCACGACCACAACAGCAAAGAAAACAAAAACTCGAACGAAACGGCGTTCAGAACGCGGAACAAGAGTGAGGGTCGGACGTTGACGAACTTCATTTTGATCTCGAGGAGTTAACAAAGACGGAATGCGGAATGTCACGGCCATGTCAGATTCCAGATCCGATTTTTTCAACTACTCGAAGCCGTGCTGACGTAGAACGCGAGTTGCGAGCTTGCTCAGTTGCGCTTGCTTTTCGCGCCACTCGCACTCTACGAACAGTGCGCACCGCACCACATGCACATGGCAAATCAACTGGGCATGTGCAATTTCCCGACTCCGCACTTCGCATCACTTCTTTCACAATGCGATCCTCGCCAGAGTGATACGAAAGAACGGCCAAACGCGCGCCAGGCTGCAAAAGATCAATCACCTCACGTAATGCACTTGCGAGAATTTTCAATTCGGCATTCACTTCAATACGAATTGCTTGGAAGGTTCGCTTGGCTGGGTGACCACCTCGCCTACGTGCGGGGGCTGGGATGGCAGCCACAACAACTTCTGCTAACTGCGTGGTAGAAGAAATCGGCCGTGACGCAATAATCGCATCAGTAATACGCACAGCAAACCGTTCATCGGCATTCTCACGCAAAAGTGTGATCAAAGCTTCACGACTGAATTGATTGACAACATCGTTTGCACTGAGTGCACGTGTTTGATCCATCCGCATATCTAGCGGTGCATCAAAACGGTAAGAGAATCCACGCTCAGATACATCAAACTGATGCGAGGAGACCCCAAGATCAAAGAGGGCCCCGGCCAACGAACCGAGACCCTCTTGCTGGACGATTGTTGTAACAGCGTCAAAGCGGGCGTGCCGGAGGGTTGCACGTCCACTGAGGCCTGCGTCGCTGAGCACCTTGTCCGATGCGGCAAGTGCAGAAGTGTCTTGGTCGATACCAAGAACATGAAGTTGAGGATGGGCTAATAGCAAAGGGCGACTGTGCCCCGCCCCGCCCAAGGTGGCATCGAGAAAAACACCTTGATCAAGGTTGCCAAAGACATCCAAAATCTCTTCCCACATCACAGGCTCATGCGAAAAAGTTGCATTCATGATTGCCTGCTTGTGTTGATCTTCGGTCCCTGGCAGTTCCCCGGATGAACAATGTCGCCCGGATGTATCCCCGGTACGCACGCGATGACAGCAGGCGGAGTGAGAGCTAACCACCGTGCCATCCGGAAAACTGCCAGAGACCGACGATCCATGGCTGAAAGAAGAAGTTCGAAATGCATGCGCGATCACGCGTCCGCTCCAGCAATTTTTTCGGTGCCTGCACTGATGTTGCGTTCGTGACGCTCAGGCTCCCAAATTTCTACGCGGTCAAATGATCCAGCAACTACAACTTTGGACCCAAGAGCAACTCCTGCGTACTCGCGGAGTTTTTCGTCCAAGTTGACCCGCCCCTGTGCATCAATGGTGACTTCAATGGTGTTGGCGGCCAACGCACGTTGTTGACTGCGATCCATTTCGCCAGTGCGAACTTTTTCCAGCATGTCGCTGGCATCACGTTCAAAAGCTTCTGCAGTCATCACATCGATGCACTTGTCACGGCCAAACGCGAGATAGCAACGGGGCTCTAGACGCGGGCGAAATGCAGCAGGAAGAGCAAGACGACCTTTTGGGTCGAGCTGTCGCTCATGAACTCCTACAAACACTGCCTCCACCTTTCAGACGGAGATCCCCGCCCTGCCTTGGTCACACACCCTAATCCCCACTTTCCCCCACTGTCAACCACTTCTCACCATTTATCTCCACAATTCTCCCCACAGACCCCCACGGGCCCCCGAAGGCTCATATCGGGACTCAAGGGTTCACATCAGGGACACGGCACAACCCGAAATAGGGCGTGAAAAAGAGAGGGATTTGACGTTGGTGTCTGGGCAGTATCTAGAGCTACACGCGAGTGAGCACTGCCAGCAGTGAGGCGACCATCTTTTCAGGCGTGGCATCCACTGTTGCAACGGGCATTGTGCGAACCCGTTGAGCAAGATCTTTTGCTGTTAGGCAGTCCGCCCACTGTTCGGGATTCCACTGCCTATAAAACACACATTGAAATCGAGCGCCCTCACGCGTGCGACGCTGACTGATGCCCACAACTTTTGATGAACCAGCAAAAACTTCACCAGGTGATGTGCTGGCAAAACACACTGCGCGACCGTCATGGCCCACCAAAAATTCTTTGCGATACACCGAGGTGGTGAGCCAAGGAGTCAATGCCTCAACAAAGACCTCGCCGAGCCACAGCATCGAAGCCGAGACGTCATCGGTCCACAACACATCTTCACGAGGAATTGTGATGTCGCACCAAATGGATGTCTCTGGGTGTACATAGACCACTCCTCCTCCACTGCGACGCCGCACGATGTCAATTCCATGTGCCCTTGCCTGTTCAGAATCAATGTCGCTCTCATCTTGAGTAGAGCCCAAAATCAGGGCAGGCGCGGTGACCGCACAACACCACACTGCACGTTCCATATCAAGATCTAGCGCGTGAAATTCGGCCGCAGATCCATGCCAAACATGGCTATTCCAATCTTTATTCGGTATCGACATGAGAAAACTTGCAACTGCTTAACTTGCCTGAGCAAGAAATGGCTTCCACTCTTCAGGAACCCTTTGGACGGCAAAAGTTATCCACGACAATTCTCTGGGAGCCCGCGGCAAAGTGGACAATCGCATTCCCGCTTCATCCGGGGTGCGGTCACGTTTGCGCAGGTTGCAACTGCGACAGGCAGCAATCACGTTTTCCCATACGTTTTGCCCGCCGCGCGAACGAGGCATCACATGATCGATACTGTCTGCCATCTGACCGCAATAACCACACGTGTGATTGTCTCGTGCAAATACCGCTCGACGCGACATGGCTGTATGTCGGTGATATGGAACTTTGACGACATAGCGCAACCGAATCACTGCAGGCGATGAAATACTGAGTCGCTCAGAGTGAATGGTTGTCCCATCGTCAGCTACCACGTCGGCTTTTTCCAAGAGAACTAAACAAATTGCGCGCCGAGCTGACACCACGCTGAGCGGTTCGTACGTTGCATTGAGTACGAGCGCGCTCCTCATCCCTATCTCACCAACCCCGACCGTCGTCGAGCACGCACAACAAGTGATTCCTTCATGAGTCGCGATTCCATTGTTTGCACCATTGCAAATATTTCACCACATCTGCAGCCTCAATCTTGGAGCGAGCGGACTCCAAATTGCCTCCGTATTGAGTCACTAAACGAAACTCCAGATAATCAGCCCTTGGCACTGGGAGAAATGGCGATTGCTTCCACCAGTTCCGAGGCACCATACGGCTGCATTGCACAACCGCTGTTCTCCATAGCCCTGGTCGCATCAGCACGGGCATTGCGACTTTAAAGAAAACCATGAGTTTTAATCGCGAGGAAACTTCACGCGAGGCTTTGGCATGCGTTGGGCTAAGTCTTGAACGCCAGCTCGACCAATTAGGCGCAACTGTCGTTCAATAACCAATGCAAAGAGCAACATTCCAATAAAAGCACCGAAAGCTACGAGGTAATGAATCTGCAGTGTCAGGACCACACCAGCAAGGCAGGCCACCATCCCTAGCAAGGACCACCACACGCGCTTTGCAGAATGTCGATATAGACCCGATGACGACACAGCAGAGGCAAACTTTTCATCAGCGCTGAGCTGATCTTCAATTTCTCTAAGAATTCTTTGTTCGTCATCTGACAGCGGCACGACCTGATTTTCGCACTGAATGAGCCAAAACACAATTCAGAAGGGCACATTTCATACCTAAGTGACGTTTAATCCTCCGCGAGAGGCCCGAAGCGACGTTGACCAGGGGCGATAGCGCCCAAACTGCTCGCCGGACCAATCGTTCCTTCACCAAACTTTTCAATGATTGAGTCCACTGCCTTACTTGCGGGCAACCAATGCTCCTCTATCTCTTCTGGGCTCTTGTTGTCCACATCAAACAATGTGGGTGCAGCAGAAGTTTCTTGCATCAGTTTTTGTGCATGAACTCCCAATAAGCGCACACCTTGCGTGCAATCCAACACACCCAAAAGCGGTTCAAGTGCCGCCACCATCGAAGGACCTGTGGTAAGTGCTGCAGACAAGGTGACAGAACGCGTCACCGTCTCAAAAGAAGAGAACTTCACTTTGAGCATCAGTGTTCCCGCGGCAACATTTGCTTCCCGGGTGCGCCGCGCTACCGACTCACATAACCGCACAAGATGAGGACGCAATTCTTCTGCAGAGAAAACATCTCGTGCAAATGTTTCTTCATTTCCTATGGATTTAGCCACCCGCTCGGGCTCAACGAGACGATCATCAATTCCGTGGGCAAGTGCATGCAGATGTCGTCCGTGGGCATTTCCAATAGCCCGACACAACACCTCAACATCTACATCTGCAAGATCACCCACAGTATGAATTCCCAACCGCTCCAGCTTTGTTCGCGTGGCAGGCCCCACACCCCACAGACTTTTCACTGGCATTGGTGTAAGAAATTTCAGCTCCTCACCAGGCATGATCTGATACACACCAAAACCTGGCTCAATACCTTGAGGACGCGCCTTAGGTTTTGCAAACTCTGATGCCATTTTTGCAAGAAATTTATTGGGGGCGATACCTACAGTGCACGGCAACTGCGTGTGATCACCAATAGCTTTGCGCAGATCGGCCGCAATCGTGGGTGCATCTCCAAGAAGAGACTGTGCACCAGTGACATCCAAAAAAGCTTCGTCAACTGATATTGGTTCAACGAGTGGCGTGAATAACTCAAAGATTTCTCTCAACCGGTGACTCATCTCTAGGTAGTGATCCATATCGGGTGGAAGAAACACAGCATCTGGACACAAGCGCATTGCCATTGCCGAGGACATCGCCGAATACACACCAAACTGCCGTGCTTCATACGACGCTGCCGAAACAACTCCTCGACCCCCGGTGCCCCCCACCACAACGGGCTTGCCCCGCAGTTCCGGATGGCGCAATAGCTCCACCGATACATAAAAAGCATTCATATCGATATGCAGAATCGATCGAGGTGAGGCCATCGCTAGTGACGCTACTGCACTAGGCACAATGGGCGCCTACGATAGAGACGTGTCCACACAACCTGATTCACTGTCCGCACTCCCTTCAACAACTGCACGTGTTCTCGCTTTTGCTGCAATTTTGATAGGCGGACTTGCCGGCGGCTTAATTGGTTTTGCACTCGTGGACGTGCAGTGCACCGGCGAATGTGGAGCACCACTTTCATTGGGCATCATTCTGGGATCCACCATTTCGGCGGGCGGCACAGCAATTGTTGCCGTGCTTGGGTTGCGGGCACTGGGTGAGTGGCGAGAGATCTCGGATAACTAGTGAGTTCTCAAGTTCTCCATTCAGCCCTTCGAAACATCGCTGAACAACTGGCGCGTCAAGCTGGAGATATGGCATTGGCTGGTCGAAAAAGTGGCAATGTTTCGGCCGATACAAAATCCTCTCCCACCGACATGGTGACCCAGTTCGATCGCGCGAGCGAAGAAATGATTACTGCAGGGCTGCATGAATTGCGACCACTCGATGCAATCATCGGTGAAGAAGGTGCATCAAAAACTGGAACATCAGGAATCACTTGGCACATTGATCCCATCGATGGAACATCAAATTTTTATTTTGATATTCCCATGTGGGCAGTCTCCATTGGTGCTGCAGATGCTCAAGGACCACTCGTTGGGGCCGTATACGCACCAGCTTTGGGTGAGATGTTTACAGCAGCTCGTGGCCAAGGCGCGACCTGCAATGGTGCCCCCATTTCTTGTCGTGACAACACTGTTCTCACAGATGCACTTGTGTGCACCGGATACAGCTACCGCGTCCATGAACGCGCCCCACATGCACGCAGAGTTGCACACATGATTACTGAAATTCGAGACATTCGACGTTTTGGTGCCGCAGCAATCGATTTGTGTTTTGTTGCAAGCGGCAGATTCGACGCCTACTTCGAAGAACATCTGCATTCATGGGATTTAGTCGCCGGACAGATCATTGCAGCAGAAGCTGGTGCGATCGTCACCGATTATGTAGGAGACCCAGTCACTCCTCGGCAAGTTCTGGCAGCATCTCCCGGTATTCAACGTTCACTTATTGACCTCATCGCTCGCAGCACGAAAGACGAATAAGACAATGGGAGTGGTTCTTGCATTAGACGCCGGAACAACTGGGGTTCGCACGCGCGCAGTCTTCGATGATGGGCGCGACTCCATCGCGAGCTATCGAGAATTCCCTCAATACTTTCCACAACCCGGCTGGGTGGAACATAATGCAGAAGAAATTTGGAGTGCACTTGTTGAGACCATGGTTGAAGTGACACAACAGATCTCAGAACCCATTGCTGCTATCGGCATTACCAATCAACGAGAAACAGTTGTGGCGTGGAGTCAACGCACAGGACGCCCATTTGGTCATGCAATCGTGTGGCAAGACCGCCGCACGGCACCACGTTGCGAAGAACTTCTCCCCCACCTTGATCTTGTGCGTCGCACAACGGGCCTAGTTCTCGATCCGTATTTCTCGGGCACAAAAGCCGCGTGGCTTCTCAAGCATTACGACACTGGACCAATAGACGACGTACGTATCGGAACTATTGATACTTGGATTGTCTGGAAACTCACAGCAGGCGAATCTTTCGTCACCGATGCAAGCAATGCCAGCAGAACAATGCTCTTTGACATCACCACCATGCGTTGGAGTCATGAGATGTGTGAACTCTTGGATGTCCCTATGTCCACTCTTGGCGAAGTGCGCCCCACAAGTAGTCGCTTAGGTCTTACACGCGATGTGTCTGGTGTGCCCGATGGAATTCCCATTTCTTCTGTAGTCGGCGATCAACAAGCCGCACTGTTCGGACAAATGTGCACACAAGTGGGTATGGCCAAGAACACTTACGGCACGGGAAGTTTTGTACTCATGAATGTGGGATCAACATGTCCCACACCTACAGAGGGAATGTTGACCACCATTGCATGGGATTTGGGAAACGGTGCACCTACATATGCTCTCGAAGGATCGATATTCGTCACTGGTGCTGCAGTGCAATGGCTACGTGACGGATTGGGGATTATCTCGAAGTCATCTGACATAGGTCCACTTGCG
Source organism: Ilumatobacteraceae bacterium (assembly GCA_032121425.1). Lineage (GTDB taxonomy): Bacteria > Actinomycetota > Acidimicrobiia > Acidimicrobiales > Ilumatobacteraceae > UBA2093. The sequence continues at coordinate 7,660 of JAUMDU010000116.1, forward strand.
GCAACAGTTCCCGACTCTGGTGGTGTGTATTTTGTTCCTGCATTTACTGGTTTGGGTAGCCCATGGTGGGATCCTTATGCGCGGGGCACCATGGTGGGCATTACACGTGGAACAACACGAGCACATATTGCACGGGCCGTATTAGACGCAATGGTGTTTCACACACGCGACATCATCGATGCAATGACAACAGCAGGTGGAGTGTCGCTCAAAGAACTGCGAGTTGATGGCGGAGCATCTGTGATGGATGACATGTTGCAACGACAAGCAGATGAATTACAAGTACCCGTTCTTCGGCCCACCGACCACGAAACAACAGCACTTGGTGCGGCTTATCTTGCTGGTCTTGCTGAAGGCGTGTGGTCTTCACTTGATGAAGTCCAACATATGTGGACACTCGATCTTCGATGCACGCCACATGAACCTTCAGGCAACCATGCACAATGGCTACGTGCTGTAGAACGAGCCCAGCATTGGGCGAGCGAAACTGCCGAATAGCTAAAGAAATTTACTTCACGGACTCGCCTGCAAATACTGCAGACCCAATTGCTCCGGCGTATTCGCCTAATTGTGCGGGCTCGACACGAGGATGTGGTCGCCATTTCGATGAATACAACGCTTCGCCAAAACGCAGGCGCACGCGATCAAAATGACGATCTAGTGAAGTCACCACTCCACCACCCAACACAATCACTTGGGGATCGCACACGTTGGTCAAACTTGCAAGTCCCACCACAATCCAGTCAATAAAAGCGTTCACTACTTGTGTGGCGTCACCATCTCCATTGTTGCAACGTGCAAAAAGTTCTTCACCGGACATGCCACCACTTAAGCGCGCAAGAGCAGATCCTGATGCATACCGCTCCCAGCACCCACGAAGACCACAAGGACACTCCACTCCTGCGTGCTCGACGGTCATGTGTCCGATCTCGCCGGCAAAACCGTTGGCACCGCGTTGCAGTTGCCCACCCATCACAATGCCGCCACCAATTCCTGTTCCCAAAGTGACAATCAATGCATTGTCTGTGCCGCGGGCAGCACCATTGCGCCACTCACCAAAAGCAGCCATAGTGGCATCGTTGTCCACCGTGACTACATTGCCGATGCGGTCTCGCAATTGAGGACCAACTTCGATGTTGTAGGCGCCTTGCATATTGGGTGATGCACGAATGATGCCTTCGGGACTAATCAGTCCGGGAACACCAATCCCAAGTACGCCCAATGCGCCAAGTTCTTCATACATTTCCCACAAGACGTCAACTAGTTGGTCTGCATGAGGTGTAGGTCGACGAAGCTCTTGGACAACGTTTCCTGTGTGGTCGAGAGCAACGCCCAGGCACTTCGTGCCACCGACATCGATACCAATGCGAATCACGACTCGGCGCGAGCCTTTAATTCCTTAATGGCTTCCACGAGAATACGTGCCTCTGCGCGGCGCTTCACAAAACCAGGCAACGGCACCACAAGTTCGATGTCAAGTTCATAGAACACTTGCGTGCCTCCATCAACTTCAACAAAGGAATACGCACCGTTGAGCGCGCGCATAATGTCACCCTCTACCAAGTGCCATGAAAGTCGTGAAGGAGATTCGGAGTAGTCGTATTCCAACATGTACCGAGTGCTGCGGCCCAAAGCTGACGCACGATATTCCACTTGCAATGGTCTGTCTTGATCATCACGTGATCGCACGACAGCTTCTTTCACGTCCTTGGCCCATTCGGGATATCGCTCAAAATCGAGAACAATCTCCACGCAGGTATCCATAGATGCATTGATGTGCGTGGTTTGGGCGGCGCGATCAGTCATGACCAACATCTTGCCCGCTCACAGTGCCCTCATCGGGCACCCCTTCAATTTTTGTGTCCCTACGGGGTCTAAACGCGCCATAAAAGGCACCCCAGAGCCCGTTCAGTCCTAGTCCCAGCATTGGCACAAGTATCCCGTAGGCCAATGTGCTTCCGGGTTCACCATTGGTGGAAGAGCGAATACTTGCCGTCGCGATACTGACCACCACCTGCACAGCAAGCAATGCGTTCATGATTCGAGCAACAGATTTCGGAGCACATTTGTCGACCAAAAAATACAGCGAAGAGACTGCAATGTTGTCTACTCGACTGCGTTGTACCGCAGTCCAATAACCCCAGAGAAATACCACGATGCCTACGGCAAAACACCCCAAGGCAATACCTGCCGCAATCTTTTTCCACGGCTCATCAAACACCACGGCGGCCATCAGTGCCGAGATCACAAACAACGCCGTGAGAAAAGCGTTCGCCCTGATGATCCCGCGTCCGTTCATGTTGTTCATTGTGGCCCGACTTTCAGTACTTGACCTAAACGATTCCCTAAGACGTCGTAGTTGAATTCTGAAACAGCACGATTACGAGATGCAGTGGCCATGGATGTTCGCAATACATCGTCATCTAAAATTGTGGTGATGCGGGCGGCAAGCCCTGAAACATCGGTGGGGTCATCCATGACATAACCCGTCACTTCGTCAAGAACTGCTTCGGCGGCACCGCCACTATTACCCGCAATTTGAGGCACGCCACACGCTGCGGCTTCCACAAAAACAATGCCAAAACCTTCTTGTTCTAATCCACCCCACCGATTCCGACACATCATGGAGAACACATCCACACATCCATACAGTCGCGGGAGATCTTCGTGTGGCACCCGTCCCAAAAACTCCACTGGCGCGCGTAACTCATTGGCAAGTTTTTTTAATCGATCTTCATCACGTCCAGTGCTTGCAATGACAAGTTGAAGACGAGGTCGATGCGGAGCAATTTGTGCAACGGCTCGGATCAGCACATCAAATCCCTTACGTGGCACCAGTCGACTAATACCCAACACAATCTCTGCGTCATCGCGCCAACCAAAATGAGCGCGGGCATCCAAGCGTGCACTGGTCGTGAGGGGAACAAAGCGATCAGTGTCAACACCAGGCGGAATGATTGTGTGTTCCAACATCTTTCCTGCTGCTTGCATCCCCTCTCGGGCGGGATATCCACCAGCAGCAATGACGTGGTCAGCACCGCGTAAGACTCGACCAAGAACTTGTTTCGACATGGGAATGCGCCCAGGAACTGTGACCTCAGCACCATGGAGCACCACCATGTAGGGCAACTTCAACAATGGACCAACAAGACCCAGTGGTAATGCAGGATCTAAGACCACAAAGTCGGCACCGAAATCTTTTGCAAGTTCATTGATGCGGTGCACCATCCATGGATGAGGAAGCAATACAGGCTCCTTGGTGCGCTCTATGCGAAAACTTTGGTTGGCATCGAAGTGGGCTGAATCTCGATGAGGACTAGTGAGAACCGCAAATGAATCTGCGGGCAACCGACGCCACCACTCCCACAAAAGAGATTGAATACCCCCGATTTTCGGCGGAAAATCATTTGTGACAAGGAGGTGCTTCATAAGTCGTCTCGTAAGGGTGGCAAATCGGCCAATTCATCTTGCACCATTTTGTCGGGGTCATCAAAGAATAGATACGACAACAACCCAATACGGGCCGCAGCCCATGTGGCATGTGCGCGCAAAACGCCGTTGTCGTGTGAAAGATACCGACGCAAGGTCTCTATAACCGCCACATCATTGGGGTCGCCCACATTTCCCAACACGATCAACAAATTACGACGCACCCAAGTCATATCGCGATGGTCGACATACCAGCCTTCACACGCTTGATTTAATGCAGTGTCCCCCATTGACAACCACTCAATGACATCCACAGTTGTTGTAAGTGACGACACTGTCTGTACTGCGCCATTTTTTTTGGTGGGGGGACACACTGTTTGACAATCGTCGCACCCATAAATTCGCGCGCCCAACGCAACACGATGTTCTCGCGCAAAGACGCCCGGCTTTTGCAACAGCCACGACAAACATCGATGTGCATCGATGACACCGGCGTCAACAATTGCTCCAGTAGGACATGCCGGCACACAACGTGTGCAACTGCCACAACCATCGGCGACTACCGAAGCCACTGGCAGTTCTGCTGTTGTCACAATGCACCCCAATACAAACATGCTTCCTTTGCCAGGAATCAAAATATTTGCATTGCGACCAAACCAACCTAAGCCAGCAAGATATGCCACTTCACGATCCACAATGGAGTTGTCGTCGGCAAACACAGTGGCGCGATGGCCATCACGCCGAAGCTGAGAAGCCACCACATTAAGGGAAGCCTTCAGGTGCCCATAGTGATCATCCCATGCATAACGCGCAATTTGTGCGCGAAACTGTGAAGTCTGCTGACCTGGTGCATCACCATCTTGTGATGCATAGGCATATGAACGTGCACCCACGATGACCGA
>JAUMDU010000117.1:0-3084 GCA_032121425.1 Ilumatobacteraceae bacterium
ATATGAACTCGAAGTAATGCGTGATAAGGCGGACAACTGCGTCATTATCTGCAGCATTGAAAACTTTGATCCTATGGGTGTCCATACAGGTGATTCCATTACGGTGGCCCCTGCACAAACACTGTCTGATGTTGAGTATCAGTTAATGCGTGATGCTGCTCTTGCATGTATTCGTCGCGTGGGAGTAGAGACGGGTGGATCAAATGTGCAGTTCGCACTGAATCCCGCCAATGGGGAGATGGTGGTTATCGAGATGAACCCGCGCGTATCGCGGTCATCTGCGCTGGCATCTAAGGCAACAGGTTTCCCCATTGCAAAGATTGCAGCAAAGCTCGCCGTGGGTTACACCTTGGATGAGATTCCTAATGACATCACCAAGATGACACCAGCAAGTTTTGAGCCCACCATTGACTACGTGGTCACAAAGATTCCGCGTTGGGCATTTGAAAAACTTCCGGGAACATCAGGAGTTCTGGGTACTCAAATGCAAAGTGTGGGCGAGGCAATGGCCATTGGTCGCACTTTCCCTGAAAGTCTTCAAAAAGCTCTTCGTTCACTGGAACAGGGTCGTCTTGGTTTGAACTGTGACTCAGGTGAATTGCTCTATGGAAAATATGACGACACCGCGTTGCTTGCCAAAGCTGCCATTGCAACTCCTGATCGAATCTTCGAAGTCGGCGAAGCACTGCATCGCGGTTTAGGGATTGATGCGGTTCATGAAGCCACAAAAATTGACCCTTGGTTCCTTGACCAGATGCAAATCATTATCGATGAGCGCCATGCACTTGCAGGCAGAACTGCTGCATCGCTCACTCGATCAGAGATGCGTCGCGTCAAGCGCTTGGGTTTCTCTGATGGCCAATTGGCATATCTCACAGGTACAGACGAACTTGCTGTGCGCAGCCATCGAGAAAGCCTCGGTGTGATTCCCACCTACAAGACTGTGGATACATGTAGTGCCGAGTTTGCTGCAGAGACGCCGTATCACTATTCAACCTATGAAGACGAGAACGAAGTGCGTCCATCTACGCGTCCGCGCGTCATCATATTGGGGTCTGGGCCTAACAGAATTGGACAAGGTATTGAGTTTGACTACTGCTGTGTTCATGCAAGCTTTGCGTTACGTGATGCAGGATTTGAAACAGTGATGGTGAATTGCAACCCTGAAACGGTGTCCACGGACTATGACACATCCGATCGTTTGTACTTTGAGCCACTTACCCAAGAAGATGTGTTGAATGTCATTGCGGCGGAAACACAAGCTGCCGGTGGCGTGGCTCCCAAGGTGATCGTGAGTTTGGGCGGACAAACACCATTGAAGCTGTCAGGCCTTATAGACCCCGCAATAATTGCGGGCACTTCACCACACTCAATTGATCTTGCCGAAGACCGTGAAAAGTGGAATCAACTGTGCACTTCTTTATCGATTCCTCAACCTCCTGGAGGAACTGCAGTCACAGTGGCTGAAGCTAGCGCCATTGCTACACGCGTAGGTTTCCCTGTACTAGTGCGTCCAAGTTATGTACTTGGAGGTCGCGCAATGCAAATTGTCCACGACCAAGATGCGCTTGCTCGCGCAATGCAACAAATGGCCAGTGATGGAACTCTTGGCAAAGAAGGTGGATTGTCGGCAGAGCGACCTGTGTTGGTGGATCGTTTTCTTGAAGATGCCACCGAAGTGGACGTGGATGCAATTCGTGATGCAACTGGCGAAGTCTTGATTGGTGGAGTGATGGAACATGTGGAGGAAGCTGGAGTGCACTCTGGTGATTCGGCATGTGCAATTCCGCCACAGACATTGCCCGAATGGGTCGTTGAAGTCATCAAGGCCTACACCACATCTATTGCTAATGCGTTGGATGTGCGTGGTTTGATCAATGTGCAATATGCAGTTTTGGGAACCACTGTGTATGTCATTGAGGCCAACCCCCGAGCATCTCGCACAGTTCCATTTGTGGCTAAAGCAACTGGTGTTCCCCTTGCCAAGGTGGCTAGTCGAGTCATGTTGGGCGCAACGCTTGCACAACTGCGCACCGAAGGTTTATTAACCCCACCAGTTACAGGTGGCCATGTGTCTGTAAAAGAGGCGGTACTGCCGTTTAACCGTTTCCCAGAAGTAGACACTGCTCTTGGACCTGAGATGCGTTCCACTGGCGAAGTGATGGGCATCGATCGCACGTTTGGTCGAGCTTTTGTGAAAGCCCAGACGGCGGCAGGAACAGTTTTGCCTGAACACGGAATGGTGTTTTTGTCACTCAATGATGGAGACAAGCCCGCGGGACTTGTAGTGGCCAAGAGACTTCGAGAATTAGGTTTGGGTATTGCTGCTACCACAGGTACCGCTGAGTATCTTGCAAAGTTTGGTCAACCTGTAGATCGTGTGGTGGGCAAGTTGTCAGAGATCGAGGGAACTGCATTGGAAAACGCAGTTGACTTGGTGGCGCAAAATGAAATCACCTTTGTGGTGAATACGCCTCACGGTCGTGGATCCAGAGAAGATGGGGAAGCGATTAGAAAAGCTGCCAACACTAATCGCGTTCCATCTGTAACTACTGTGGAAGCAGCCTTAGCTGCGGTAAACGGATTATGGGAACAACACAACAGCGAGATCGAAGTGCGTTCGTTGCAGGAGTATCACGGTCGATGATGCGAGGGCGGCGTGGGGTCCACTTGCTCAACTCGTTGGGCGCAGTGAATGTAGGTGGTGTTGAACTCATCAATCCATTTATGACTGCATCAGGCACGGCAGGGCACGATGTGGAGTTAGCGCCATATATGCCATTGCATAAAATTGGCGCAACCACTGTGAAAAGTTTGTTTCATACACAATGGGATGGCAATCCTTCTCCGCGTGTCCACATGGCAAGTTCAGGAATGATGAATGCGGTTGGGCTTCAGGGTCCAGGTGTAACTACATGGATCGAAGAATCTCTCCCCAAACTCTGGGACTCACAAGTTCGTGTGATTGCGAGTATCTGGGGAAGAACTCTGTCTGAATATGTCTCTGCTGCCACACAGTTGCGTGCGGCAGGAAGCCGCATTGCCGCAATTGAAGTGAATCTGTCATGTCCAAATCTTGAAGGT
>JAUMDU010000117.1:3094-8658 GCA_032121425.1 Ilumatobacteraceae bacterium
CGCCCACGACGAAGTTCTCTCGGCACAGATCATTGAAGCGGTGTGTGCTGAATCGACCGTGCCGGTGTGGGCAAAACTGAGTGCAAATACGGATCGCATTGTGGAGATCGCCCAGTCGGTCGTGACGGTAGGCGCAAGGGCGCTGACTGTCATCAACACAATGGTGGGTCTTCAAATTGACGTACACACTGGGCGTCCCACTTTGGGCAATGGTGGTGGTGGGTTATCAGGCCCTGCAATTCACCCCATTGCGGTGCGGTCGGTGTTTGATATCCGGCGTGCAATTCCACATATCGACATTGTCGGAGTGGGCGGAATTAGATCAGGAGCCGATGCAGTGGAGATGATGCTGGCCGGCGCCAATGCGGTGCAGGTGGGTACGGCATCATTTGCTGACCCTGGGGCAACATGGCGTATCGCACGTGAGGCTGGCGTAGTTGCACATCGCAGAGGCGCAACACAGTGGTCCGATCTTGTGTCGGTGGCGCACCGCGAATGAGACTGTTCCTTGTGAGTTCCCTGTTGGGCGAGACTGGACAGAAGTAGAATCGTTTTATGGAAGACAGAGTTCGTGACCTTGAACTGATGTCACAAGTGCGCGCCGTGCGTGAAAATGCCATTGAAGATGCTCGCGCTGGTCGTCTTAGCTCTGTGTTTTCTCGTTGTGAAGGCGATGAACGATTGATTTATGTGGTCAAGCTCCTTGATGTGCATCCACAACTTGGCAAGGTGGCGGGCAGAAAACTTCTCGCATCACTGGGAGTGTCTTCGTTTCAATGTGTGGGAGATTTGTCTTCAGAGTTGAAGGAACAGATTTTGACTGCCGTAGGTGAGTCTTGATGAACAAGGCGTTGATCATTGTTGTGTCGGGTCCTGGCGGTGCAGGAAAGGGAACTATCGTTGAATCGCTCGTAGAACGTGACCCTCAATTGTGGTTGAGTCGTTCTTGGACCACTCGCGTACAGCGTGAAGGCGAGAGCAGCGATGCTTATGTGTTTGTGACGCGCGCGCAGTTCGAAGATCGAATTGCAGAGGGTGGATTTTTGGAGTGGACGGAGTTCTTGGGAAATCTGTATGGGTCGCCTGTTCCTAATGTGGGAGATGGACGCGACATTGTGCTCGAAATTGAGTTACACGGAGCACAACAAGTCAAAGCCGCCCGGCCCGATGCAATCTTGGTATTCGTGCGGCCACCGTCTCGCGAAGAACAACAACGTCGTCTCCAAGGCCGAGGAGATCCTGAGCACCATGTGGTGGAGAGACTAAAAAAAGCCGAGGACGAGGAACGTGAGGGAGCCGAAATCGCTGACGTAGTGGTGATAAACGACGATTTAGAGCGTGCTGTGGGGGAGATTGAGGGCATTATTCGTGCCGCGCGAGGCCAGTCCCGATAGCCTTGAAGCGACTTCGGAGGTCTTCTATGTCACGTCAAAACGACTCCATGATTTACCCACACATTGAGACATTGCTCGACCGTGTTGACTCAAAATTCAGTCTCGTAACTCTTGGTTCTTACCGTGCGCGCCAAATCAACTCTTACTTCAACCAGTTGGGTGAAGGTCTTGGGCACATGGTTCCACCACAGGTTTCTTCTGTGGCCCGTAAGCCTTTGTCTATCGCTTTTGAAGAAATTGCTGCGGACAAAATCGTCAAGGTCGAGCGACTTCCTTATGACGAAATGGAAGCAGATGCAGCCGAACTATTCGGTGAGCTTGATGCTGATGTTGCAGATGTGGACGACCAAGAGGCCGACGCCGAATAAGAACCACATGCTGGTTCCTTGATTTCGCTGATCACATCGCTATGGAATCGGTTCGAGGTAAAAACATTGTCCTTGGAATTTCTGGGGGCATTGCTGCGTATAAATCCATAGAAGTTCTGCGCCGTCTTGTAGATGCTGGTGCTCACGTAGCACCCATCATGACTGCTGATGCTCATCGCTTTGTCGGCCCTGTCACCGTGTCAGCTTTAGCATCAGAGCCGTTGCACACAAGCTTGTGGGATGATTCTTCTCCTATTCCGCACACACGTCTTGGGCAAAACGCCGACGTGATAGTGGTGGCCCCAGCTACGGCGCGCGTTATTGCGGCTTATGCCATGGGGCTATCTGATGATTTGTTGGTGGCAACATTGATCGCTACTCGCGCACCGGTGGTGTTGTGTCCAGCAATGCACACTGAAATGTGGGAGCACCCAAGTGTTGTGGACAACATCGCACTGTTGAAATCCCGCGGTGTGATTGTTGTTGAACCCCAATCGGGCCGACTCGCAGGTGGCGATGTTGGTACGGGTCGTCTAGCTGATCCTGAAACCATTCTGGAAGCCATTGATGCGGTGTTGTCAACGAACAAGGATCTTGTCGGACAGCATGTGGTGATCACTGCAGGTGGCACTCGAGAGCCCATCGATGCAGTGCGAGTGATTGCAAATCGCTCAAGTGGCAAGCAGGGGTATGCAATCGCCGAAGTTGCACTCAAGCGTGGCGCGAAAGTCACCTTGATTTCCACCGTCAACATTCCAGTTTCATCTGGTGTATCTGTTGTAAGCGTAGAAACAGCCCAACAAATGCAAGATGCTGTGGTGCTAGCTGCGGCATCTGCCGATGTAGTGATCATGGCTGCGGCCGTGGCAGATTTTCGACCAGTGTTATCTGTTGAAGGAAAAATCAAAAAGAACGAAGGCGTTCCCACGATTGCTTTGGAGCCCACTCCCGATATTTTGGCTCAGTTGGGGTCTGTAAAATCAGATAACCAAATCCTTGTGGGGTTTGCTGCAGAGACCGACAACCTTGTGGATAACGCTCGTGGCAAATTAGAACGTAAGAATCTTGACCTGATTGTGGCTAACGACGTGTCGGCGCCAGGGGTGGGGTTCGCCCATGACACCAACGCGGTCACCATATTGTCGGCCTCTGGAGATATGAAATCGGTGCCATTAGCCAGTAAACACACAATCGCCACTGCTGTATTGGATAGCGTAGTAAAAGTGCAGTCATCCAGTCGACTGCCGTCCTAAAGGAGTTGTCGTGAGGAATTTCACGTTTACATCAGAGAGCGTGACCGAAGGTCATCCCGACAAGATGGCAGACCAAGTATCTGACTCGGTACTTGACGCCTTGTTGGAGAAAGATCCCCATAGCCGCGTTGCGTGTGAGACTTTGTTGACCACAGGACTATGCGTCGTGTCGGGTGAAATCACTACTGATGCATACGTAGATATTCCTGCAATTGCACGTGAGGCAATTAATCGTATTGGTTACAACGATGCAGCTTTTGGATTCGATGGGAATACCTGTGGCGTACTTGTTGCGCTCGATGCGCAAAGCCCCGATATTGCTCAAGGTGTTGATATCAGTGAGGAGCAGCGCACCGGCGCCGATGGTAAAGATGCACTCAATAGCCAAGGTGCAGGCGACCAGGGAATGATGTTCGGGTATGCGTGTAACGAAACCCCTGACCTCATGCCGTTGCCTATTTGGTTGGCACATCGATTGGCTGAGCGCCTCACGGAAGTGCGTAAGAGTGGCTTGGTTCCATATTTGCGTCCGGATGGAAAGACTCAAGTTACTTTTGAGTACGAAGACGGCAAACCAGTGCGTTTGTCTGCAGTCCTCATCTCGACACAACATCGCGACGGTGTAAGTCGCGAGACAGAAATTCGGCCCGATCTCATTGAGCAAGTGATTCTTCCTACTATTCCTGCTCAGTTTGCTGGAGATAATCCTGCAATTTATGTGAACCCCACTGGCAAGTTTGTTCTTGGTGGACCACATGCAGATACTGGATTGACAGGACGCAAAATCATTGTGGACACCTACGGTGGAATGGGTCGTCATGGCGGTGGCGCATTTTCTGGAAAAGATCCATCAAAAGTTGATCGCTCTGCAGCGTATGCAGCTCGCTGGGTTGCCAAGCACGTGGTCGCAAGTGGTGCTGCTGAAAAGTGCGAAGTACAGGTTGCATATGCAATCGGTATGGCGCAGCCCATCAGCATCTTGGTAGAAACTTTTGGCACTAATACAGTGAGCGAAGAGTCCATTGAAGCCGCTGTGCGCAGTGTCTTTGACCTTCGCCCTGCTGCAATTGTTCGCGACCTTGATTTGAAGCGCCCTATCTATTCCAAGACAGCGGCCTATGGTCATTTCGGTCGTCAGGACCCAGACTTCACATGGGAAACCTTGTCGCGTCTCTCAGATTTTAAATCCGCAGTCAAGCTCTGATTCATTGTCCCTGCTGATCGCATCGGTTGTTCCCGATGTATCGGGAATTGACAAAGTCTTTGATTACATCGTTCCCGACTCGCTCGTGGAACGCGTGTGGATTGGTGCTCGTGTACGCATAGACCTCAATGGTCGCCGAGTTGGTGGCTGGATTGTTGAACTTACGACAGCCGAAGATGCCGAAAGCATGTCAAGCCGCTATGGCCGCGTGCTCTCGCTCGTATCGGTCTCTGGACATGGCGTGGAACCTGAGGTGGTGCCACTGACCAAGTGGGTGTCACAGAATTTTTGGGGATCGTGGAGGGCCGTGTTGTCGTCGGCTTCTGCACCCCATGTACGAGTGCGTCCTATGCATCCACATAGAGGGATTCCTTTAGCAACAGATGATGACGATGTTTTGCGCGCTGTGCAACATCTCACCCAAGGTGCTGCGGGTTTGATTGTTGTTCCACCACTTGCTTCGGCGCTATCGGTGGTGACCCAAATGGCTCAACGTGGAACTGTTTTGGTGGTGTGTCCCACTATCAAGATGGCAAGTTTGGGTGCAGCTTCACTGCGTCGTAGAGGTCTGACAACTGCGGTGATTCCCGAACAATGGGATGCAGCGCGCGCGGGTGTTGATGTGGTTATTGGCGCTCGTTCTGCTGCGTTTGCCCCATGTGCATCGATATCTGGCGTAATTGTGATTGATGAACACGATGAATTGCTGCATGATGAACGGGCACCTACTTGGAATGCGCTAGACGTTGCTGTCGAGCGTGCACGTCAACAAGGTGTTCCATGTATTGCAACATCGCCGGTTCCTAGCGCTGAATCTCTACATCGTTGGGAACAGGCCACGGTGGTGGTTCGGGGAGACAAGCAATGGCCCATCATTGAAATAGTTGATCTGGATTCTGTTCCGGTTCCAGGATCTTTGTTATCCACTGAAATGTTGTCGGCTGTGACTCAATCTGGAGGGTCGGTTGCGTGCGTGCTGAACACCAAAGGGAAAGCACGACTGATTGTGTGCCGTTCGTGTCGAGGGGTTCAAGAGTGTGCCACATGTGGTTCTTTGTTAACCCAAGATGATGAACAACATCTCACTTGTAATCGTTGTCATCACGATTACGGTTCTGTATGCGTGACGTGTGGGCGCACTTCTTTTGTAGTTCCACGTGGGGGCATCTCTCATTTGGCCACCCAGCTTCGTGCGTCTACTTCACGTGATGTCATTGAAGTCAGTTCAGATGACCACGACACATGGACGCAAGGAAGCATCTTTGTCGGGACCGAGGCGGTCTTGCATCGAATATCAGGAATAGAAGTTGTGGTGTGTGCAGACATTGATCGCGACCTCGGAGCC
>JAUMDU010000118.1:0-1713 GCA_032121425.1 Ilumatobacteraceae bacterium
GTTCGTCCCAATGGATGACTTCGGCACGAATGAATCCACGTTGAATGTCGGAGTGAATCTTGCCTGCGCACACGGGTGCTTTGTCGCCTGCGTGGAATGTCCATGCGCGGGTTTCTTTTTCACCAGTCGTGAAATACGTACGCAATCCGAGTAGGTGGTACGCCTTGCGCACCATGTTGGTGAGAGCACCTTCACCAAGTCCGAGTGCTTCCAGCATCTCGGCACGGTCAGCGGCTTCAAGTTGTGCTGCTTCGGCTTCAATCTGCACACTCATGCCCATGACTTCAACTTCGTGTTCTTGCACGGAACCTGGTGGGCACAGTTCTTGGCGAACACGTTCTTCCATTGCGGGAATTGTGTGGAGTTCGTTTTCGCCCACGTTCACTACAGCAAGTACGCGGCGGTTGGTGAGAAGGAAATGTGGTGCGAGCGCTTCACGGTCATCGGCAGACAAGCCAGCGCGGTAGAGCGGCATACCTTCGGCCAATGCGTCGTACGCTTTTTGCAACAGTGCGGCTTCTTCTTGATTGCCTTTGTCAACGCGTGCAGTTTTCTTCACACGGTTAAGGCGTGTCTCTACGGTTTCAAGATCTGCAAGTGCAAGTTCAAGTTCAACAACGCGCAGATGCTCGAGCGGGTCATCAGGTCCGGGCACATCGTCATCTTTGAATGCGCGCAGTACGTACACAATGGCGTCGACTTCACGAATGTTGGCAAGGAACTTATTTCCGAGGCCTTCACCTTTACTTGCGCCTTCAACGAGTCCACCAATGTCGACCACTTGAACTGACGCATGAATAATGCTTTTGGTTTTCGACATCTCTGACAATGCGAGCAGTCGATTGTCGGGCACCTTGGCTACGCCGATGTTCGGGTCCTTTGTGGCAAAGGCATAAGGAGCAGCCAAAGCACCACCTCCCGTGAGCGCGTTGTAGAGCGAGGATTTACCTGCATTGGGGAGACCAACTAGACCGAAACATTCCATGAGGGGATTGACGCTACCTGTGTGGGGTTGGGGCTGGGAATTGTTACTATGGCCGTAGTGCAAATACCCCCAAGGAACCCCTTGGGCAAAGTACCCAAAAGGACGCTCCCGTGACCTCATTTGACCTAGACCTCAGTAAGTACAGCCTCGGCTGGAGCGATGAAGTCGAATATGCCTTTGCCCCCGAGAAGGGTCTCTCTGACCGGGTTGTCGAGCAGATCTCATGGTGGAAGGGCGAACCCAAGTGGATGACAGAGATGCGTCTTCGCAGCCTCAACATCTTTGATCGCAAGCCAATGGCTCCGTGGTTTGCCACGAACATGCCAGACATCGATTTTCAAGACATCTTTTACTACCTCAAGCCAGCAACCGCTCAGGTAGACGAATGGGATGACCTTCCCGAGCAAATGAAGCTCACCTACGAGAAGTTGGGAATCCCCGAAGCAGAGCGCAAGTACTTGGCCGGCGTGACGGCACAGTACGAATCAGAAGTTGTGTTCCACCGCAACCGTGACGACTTGGCCGAACAGGGCATCTTGTTCTGCGACATGGACACCGCTCTTCGTGAATACCCAGACTTGGTGAAGCAGTACTTCGGAACTGTTATTCCTCCCGGTGACAACAAGTTCTCTGCACTGAATACTTCAGTGTGGTCTGGTGGATCATTCATTTATGTACCACCAGGTGTCGAATGTGAAATGCCACTGCAGGCGTATTTCAGAATCAAC
>JAUMDU010000119.1:0-9603 GCA_032121425.1 Ilumatobacteraceae bacterium
ACAACTCTTTTGCCTTCAAGGCAACCTGTAGTTGGTGCACGAGGTTCTGCTGCACAGCGTCATACAAGTTGTCGAGTCCCAATTCGGCTTCCACACGCTCGACACCAGTCTCGGTAGGAAACACAACTCGCTTTGCTTCATCTACTTCGTAGTCAACATCTCTGTTCAACGTACGCACGATGGATGCAAACTTGTAGTACATCGCAGCAGCATCAGCCAGTCGTCCAGAGATGATCAACGGAGTACGCGCTTCGTCAATCAAGATGCTGTCTACTTCGTCCACAATGGCAAAGTTTTGACCTCTTTGAACTTTGTCATCAAGTGTTGAGGCCATGTTGTCACGCAGATAATCGAAACCGAACTCATTGTTGGTTCCGTAGGTGATGTCGCAGGCATAGTCTTCACGCTTCTGCCAAGGCTGCTCTCTGAACCCTGGAATCACTAGCCCTACAGACAGACCCATCCACTGATGAATGCGCCCCATCCATTCGGCATGGAACCGAGCCAAGTAATCGTTCACCGTGACGATATGCACGCCTTTGCCCGAGAGGCCATTCAAATAAGCCGGCAATGTCGACACAAGGGTCTTTCCTTCACCAGTTTTCATTTCTGCAATCCACCCGAAGTGCAACGCCGCACCGCCCATCAACTGCACATCGAAGTGGCGTTGGCCAATCACGCGAGAAGATGCTTCTCGCACAACTGCAAAAGCCTCCACCAAGAGTTCATCCAGAGATTCTCCACGGTCGAGACGCTGACGAAATTCTCCCGTCTTAGCCTGGAGAGCCTCATCGGTGAGCACCTCCAAGGAAGCGCCCATGGCGTTGATATCAGGAATGAGACCCTGAAGGGCCTTCACTCGCTTGCCGTCACCAGCTCGTAGGACGCGGTCGAGAACTTTCATGCGAATCTCAAGCCTACCCGTGGGACTCTCCCACCCCAGTTCGTACCCACTATCCCCTTGGCACAAGAATCAACCTATGAGTACTCGGGCCATAGATGCAGTGATTTTCGACTTAGGTGGGGTGATTATGCGCAATGGCAGCCCCAGGGACTTCACCCAGCAGTATCCCGACCACGACCCCGCCCACATCGCAGAGCTCATCATGGGTCCTCACCATCTCGATACTGACCATCCTTGGCACCAAGTAGAACGTGGCGAAATCACCTTTGCGCAATGCCGCGAGATGACTCAACAGCTTCTTAGCAATGCCGGAGTGACCCGACCCGCAAGCCCACCCAAAGAGTCCTCCTCTACACGATCATCTTTTGCTTTCGAGCTCAACGATGACATGGTGGCATTCATTCACGATTTACGCAGCGCACAAATACCCACCGCAATCTTGACCAACAATGTGCGCGAATTTCGTCAGTGGTGGTGGCCACTTTTGAACTTCGATGAACTTTTCACCACCATTGTGGATAGCCATGAGGTCGGCATGCGCAAACCCAATCCAGCGATTTATCAACTCACACTTGACCGTCTTGGCGTAGAGGCGACACGAGCCGCATTCCTTGATGACCTCTATGCAAATGTTGTTGCCGCCTCTGCAGTGGGGCTTCATGGAATCCACGTAGAACAAGATTCTCTACCTGCAATTCAACAGGCGCGAACCTTGGCTGGATTGAACTAACACACGGTCACGCCTCGGAATTCGACACTTTCTCGAGCACATAGGTCATGCTCACACAACGCACTTCAACGGCGCCACGATCCACCAGAGCTTGTGCCGCGGCACGCAAAGTAGCGCCCGTAGTCATCACATCGTCGACTACACATACCCGCAATGCATGACATGAGCGAGCAATGAACTGAGGCTGCTCTAATCGCACTTGCCTACTTTGGCCAGTTTGATGTTCCACATTCACCCGTCGAAGTAATTTACGATGCGTGATTCGGGTACTTGCCGCACAGTGTCGCGCTATCAATTCACTGTGATCAAAACCTCGCTCTTTGTGATGAAGCAAAGAAGTAGGAGCCCAAGTGATGATGTCAATTGCATTCGATGTCGCAATAAAAGGACTGATGAAGTGAGCGATTTCCTTGGCGCGCGATTGCTCTCGGTGATATTTCAGATTGATGACCAAATCACGCATAGGCCCCACATGATCAAAAAGACCCATAAAGCTCACCGGAATAAATGAACCATCTGCATTTGTCCACATTTCACTACGGTGTATTGCCATGGCCTCTTCCACCTCACACCCTTTGCGTCCATTGCGGGAGCGCTTCGTCGAACGACTCGCCCGATGTGTTGCGGGACTGGCGGGATTTGGAATAGGAATTGCATTTTTTGTGCAAGCCGATATCGGAGTTCCCCCGTGGGATGTTTTCCACCAAGGCATTGCCGAAAAACTTGACGTTGGTTTAGGAACCGTGATTATTGCAACAGGATTTGCACTGTTGCTGCTGTGGATTCCCCTTCGTGTTCGCCCAGGTATCGGCACAATTTTGAATGCGATTCAAATTGGACTAGTGGAAAACATTGCAGAAAACATCATTCCTGATGCGTCTCACCTTGCCACACAAATTCTGTTTGTGTTCTTGGGCATGATGAGCATTGCGGCAGGCTCTGGTCTCTACATCGGGGCAGAACTTGGCTCAGGACCTCGTGACGGGTTGATGCTGGGTCTCAATCAGAGATTTGGCATAAGTGTTCGCATCGCACGCACCTTGATAGAGGTTGCAGTCATGGTGGTGGGCATCTTTTTAGGGGGCGGAATCGGCATCGGCACTTTTGTGTTTGCGTTTGGCATCGGCCCAATGGTGCAAGTTGCCCTACGAATATTTCACCTGTCACCGCAGCAGATAGATGCAGCGACAGGTGAAGCACTCGAACAATAAGGCGTGATCCGCCCTTTTGGTTTAGTAGCGGTAATGCTCAGGCTTGAACGGGCCTGAAGGATTCATATCCATGTACTCGGCTTGTTCGTCAGTGAGCATCGTCAACTTCACACCAAGAGCATCAAGGTGTGCCCTTGCAACTTTTTCATCAAGATGCTTTGGCAACACATACACACCAAGTGGGTAATTCTCAAGGTTGTTGAACAATTCAATTTGGGCAATGACTTGGTTGCTAAATGAACAACTCATCACAAATGATGGGTGCCCTGTTGCACATCCCAAGTTCACCAAGCGACCTTCCGCCAAGACAATCACAGAATGACGATCAGGGAATGTCCACAAGTCTGTGCCGGGCTTCAACTCGTCACGGGTGGCTCCACTGCGCGCGAGACCAGCCATGTCAATTTCGTTGTCGAAGTGGCCAATATTGCACACGATTGCATTGTGCTTCATTCCCGCCATATGTTCGGCTGTAATGATCGCTTCGTTGCCTGTAGCTGTTACAAAAATGTCTGCTTCACCAAGAGCCGACTCCAAAGTGTTGACCTCATAACCTTCCATTGCTGCTTGCAATGCATTGATGGGGTCAATCTCTGTGACGATGACGCGAGCACCTTGGCCACGCAAGGATTGCGCACAACCCTTACCCACATCTCCGTATCCACAAACAACAGAAAGCTTTCCGGCAATCATCACGTCTGTTGCGCGGTTAATTGCGTCAATGAGTGAATGGCGACATCCATACAAATTGTCGAACTTGCTCTTAGTCACGCTGTCGTTCACATTGATAGCTGGAAACAAAAGTTCATTCTTTTCGGCCATCTTGTAGAGACGCTTGACTCCAGTAGTGGTTTCTTCGGTCACGCCTTTGATAGCTGCAGCCATCCGAGTCCATTTGGTGGGATCTTCTTTCAAAGAACGTTGCAAAAGACCCAAGACGAGTGCGAGTTCTGGATTAGATGCACTTGTGGGGTCAGGGACGGCTCCTGCTTTTTCAAACTCCACACCTTTATGCACCAACAATGTCGCGTCGCCACCATCATCAAGAATCATGTTGGGCAGATCACCGTTTGGCCACGTCATCATCTGCTCGGTACACCACCAGTACTCCTCTAGTGTTTCGCCTTTCCATGCAAAGACGGGAACACCTTGTGGGTCTTCGGGAGTTCCATGTGGACCAATAACTACAGCTGCTGCTGCGTGGTCTTGTGTAGAGAAAATATTGCAACTTGCCCAACGCACTTCGGCGCCCAACTCCACGAGTGTTTCAATCAACACTGCAGTTTGAATCGTCATGTGCAGCGAGCCAGAGATGCGTGCACCTTTCAAGGGCTTTGATGGGCCAAACTCTTTGCGTAGCCAACGCAAACCTGGCATTTCATGCTCAGCGAGGTGAATTTCCTTGCGGCCAAAAGGGGCAAGACTGAGATCGGCGACGCGATAATCACGACGTGCGGCAAGAGTGGACATAAGGGCTCCTTGAATCAACCTGACAAATTGTCAGTTACTAAGTTGACCTGGGCTGGGGCCTGCTGGCGCCTTTCTGATCAGCCCGATCAGAATTCCACCCTAGCGAACAATCAGCTTTCAAATGTGGGTTTGATGCCCAATGACTGCACGAGTGACTCAAAGGAAGCGTTCTCTGCATCGGTCAAAGTGCGCGCCTCGCCAATGAGCATCACTGGAATTCCATCGACCACCGGATACGCGCGGCGCAATCTGGGGTTATAGAGAACTTTTTCGGACTCGATGTACCACAGAGGCCCTTTGTCCTGGGGACAGGCGAGTATTTCAATAAGTGATTGGTCGATGCTCATGTATTTCCTTATTTAAATCGATGTCACCAATGACAAAACTTCTGCAACATGGTTGTCACATTCATCCCGAGTGGCGGCTTCAAGATTCAAGCGTAGTAACGGCTCAGTGTTCGATGCACGTAAATTGAACCACCAATTGCCACAATCCACCGTCAAACCATCAATCCAGTCTTGAGGGAACTGTTGATACACCTTGGAAACAGCTTGCATCACAGCCTCGGCGTTATCCACGCTGGTGTTGATTTCCCCACTTGCTTCGTAACGCTCGAAGGGTCGGCGAAACTCCGAAAGCGGCATCTTGGCGCGGGAAAGTTCATGCAACATGAACATCGTGGCAATGATGCCCGAGTCGGCACGATAGTTATCCAGAAAGTAATAGTGCGCTGAATGCTCCCCACCAAAGACAGCACCAGTGTCGGCCATTACTTGTTTAATGTTGCTGTGACCCACTTTGGTACGCACAGGAACGCCACCATGTTCAATGATCACCTCTGGAACAGAACGAGAACATATGAGGTTGTGCAACACCGTGGCGCCAGGATGTGCTCGAAGCACACCAGCTGCCAAGATTGCAGTCGTTGTCGACCCTGACAATCCCCGACCTTTTTCGTCCACAACGAATACTCGGTCTGCATCACCGTCGAATGCGAGGCCCAGATCAAATCCTCCACTCACCACACGCGCTTGCAGATCACGTTGATTCGCCGGCTGTATGGGGTCAGCGGGGTGATTCGGGAACGTTCCATCTAGCTCGGGGTACATAATCTCAAGTTCGATCATTGGCAATCGATCAAACACCACCGGAACAATCAAGCCACCCATTCCGTTGGCGGTATCTGCCACCACACGCATGGGCGAGATGTCTGCAATGTTGACGAAACTCACCACATGGTCTGCAAACTCATCCAGCATGTTTTGTGTGGAGTAGGCACCTTGTGATCCCACGGCAGCCGGACCATTGCCTACCAACACAGACTTTGCAGTGTCTCTAATCCGGCCAAGGCCTGTGTCTATTCCTACTGGCCGCGCACCAGAGAGACAGAATTTAATTCCGTTGTATTCAGCAGGATTATGAGACGCAGTAAACATAGCGCCGGGTGCGTCTAGCACTCCCGCTGCGAAATACACCAAGTCGGTACTTGCTAAACCAAGATCAACAACATTGATGCCGCGTGATTGCACTCCACGAGAAAAAGCCTGCGACAGTGCCTCGCCGGTTGTACGCATGTCACGGGCAACAATCACAGATGATGTGCGCACGAACTCGGCAAACCCCACACCAAGCGCAAACGCCACGTCTTCATTCATTTGGTCCGGAGTTGTCCCCCGCACGTCATAGGCCTTGACAATCTGGTCAAGCACCGCCGGGTCTGTACTCATCAATCCTTGAGATTATCGGGAGTGTTGTCGCTCTGCATCGATGCATCTTCCACTACAGAAACATTGGGCGGCATCGTTACTCCATAACGCAATCGACGACGAACCATGAACACGAGTAGCACAATGCCCGCAAACGTTAATAAATAGGAAGACCGATCAAGCAAAGATTCCTCATACGTCAAAGTGACCTTGTTTGATGTGGGAACAACGACCATCATGTTGGGGGCCGCCCGATACACCTTGTCTGCCCCAGTTACTTTCCAGTTGGGGAAATAACTCACCTTAATAAGTACAGGTGTACCCACTTTGTCCACATTGAAAGACAGCGCCTCGTTTCCGATCGACACATTAGAAACAACGACCGGCTCGATATCACGTTGCTCAATATCTTGCGATGGCACCACAATGTCTACCTGGCGACCAGGGCCACCTTCTTCACCTACTTGTCGACCAAGATCCAACTCGGCATCCATACGTTGCCAAGACTCCGGACCATCAGCAACCGGCAGAGCATTCCATTCAGAAGAGTTTTGGAAATAGGAAGTTCCAATCTCTAACCAACGCTCACGCGGATCACCATCGCGCTTATTCACAACAACAGGTTCCACTGTTATGGGTTCCACAATTGACAAATTGTTGAGTTCATAGACCTGCCATGGACCACTCGATGCCACAAGTGTCAGATCAGACTGTTCATTGGCTTGCGCGATTGCTTCTGGGGTGTAGGCCATGAAATAGCGAATTCCCAACATTTCCATGTGCTCAACACCTCGAGCAGCATCGTTATTTACATAACGCAGTTCACGCACTGGATTACTGCTTTGTTTCGACAACGCAGCTGCACTCAAGAAGTGATACGGAGTTGTTCCCGCAGCTTCAAAGAACAGACCTTCCATTGAACCAATACAGCTATCAGTCCAATATGGCAACAACATTAATGCCATCGTGGTGCCGTACTTGTTGAGATCTGAATTGTTTTCCCAAAGTGCGCGACCGCATCCGTGATTGGGGTCTTCACCCAGCCCCTTCATTGTTTGCACGATTCCGTAGTACTCGGGGTATGACGTCTTTCCTTCGTAGCCTTCAAAGTTCCAACGCGCCCATCCATCGGAAAATGCACGTTGCGCAGGAAACTTCAACGGACCCCATGCATAACTTGTGCCGCTGGTATCTGCCACAAGTTTGCCTCCTGGCAGTGCCTGAAAACGCACACCGATGACCACCAAACTAAACACTGCAAAAATCCACAGCACTACCGATCCCCACGTGGTGGCATTTACTTGGCTTCCTGATTTTCCACGTTCACTTGCAACAACTCGCATGATGTAGGTAAAGACTTCATACACACCAATTGCTGCCAACATGTAGCGCAAGAGAAACATAAATGGAAGTACTCGTGGATTCCACAAAAGCCCAATGACTGGAATGCCGTTCTGTGCAACTTTGACTGCCACCATCAAGATTGCGATGTACACGCCCATCCAAATACCCAAGTGACGGCGACGCAACACCGAGCCCACAAAGCCTGCAATAGAGAACAAAACCAGCAGCACGTTCCAAGTGGTGCTTAGCGGGAAATACATTTCCCACATGTTGTTAAAGGATCCGCCGCCAGGTTCGGCGCCATATTTCATATCGGTCATAAATGCATGACCACCTAAAAACGGCACTACCCAAAATGCTGACAAAAGTACGGCACATCCCAATGTGACAAGTCCATATTTCAACCTTTGTCGATCTAGGCGTAACAACAGCATCAACACAGCACCACCAAATACAAACAACAAAACAATGCCGTGACTCAATGCAGAAAGTGCAATAAACAATGCCGCCCACCCGCGGTACTTGCCATCGTCGAGTCCGCGCGAAAAAAGACCTAACCCCAACAACGCAAAAGCCAAAGAGATGGAATGCGAGAACTCGCCCGCCATTGTCGATGCAATATTTCCTCCGTAAATAGTGAAACTTTCATCGAGCAAGAAAAACGTTGCACCAATCACCATTAATTCAGGCAGTGGATACGCAAGCTTTGTGATGCGACCCATGAAGTATGCACACCAAGGAAATGCAATAAGACCAGAGACAACAATCAACTTGAATGCAATGCCATATGGCAAAACAACATCGAGAGCAACAATGGCTAGCGCTGGTATCACCATGTAGAAGCGATACGCCGGTAAGCCCGCATACCAATCCATACTCCACCCTGTGAGTCGCCAATGTGGAAGAAGAACATCGCGCAAGTACGCCGGACCCCACACGTGGGCGCCCATATCTCCACCCGTGGGAGTGTTGTTGCGCAAAATCAAATCTGGATGCAATACCGACAAAATGATCAATGTGGCGCCCAGCACCACAGCCGTAGTGCTCATCGACTTGATGGTCTCTACCCAACTGGGAGGTTCGCCTGCAGTTGTGCGTTCTTCTTCACCGTCGACGGCGAGCTGTCCTGCATCAGTCATAGTGAAATCTTTACCCATCACATCTTTATACGAGCATCACCAACGACAACCCTGTTGCGTTAAATGCTAGGTGCGTCACGATCGGCAATCCCAATGCTCCGGTTTTTTGGCGCGCTATACCCAAGACCAACGCAAAGACAAAAAGTCCCGGGATTTCAACTGGTGCAAGATGGATGAGAGCAAAAAGTAAGGCGGTCACAAAAACTCCTACTGAAATACCAAAACCCTGCACAAGACGTGTCTGCAAGGAACCGCGGTACACAATCTCTTCAACAATGGGTGCTCCCACCACAACCACGAGAACCAAAAGCACTGCCCACCAACCAGGCGCCATGGATGCAATATCTTCGGCACGTTCAGAAATTCTTTCTGGGGAAAACTGATCGGGAAACAATTGCGCCAGTGGCCAGTTCACAAGATTCATCAAAATGAGTTGACTTCCCACGCCCAACGGAATACCCCACAACACATCACGCATCGAGAACCACGACATGAAGTCTCGGTGAATCGGTTCGTTACTGAACGGAAGAAATCGTGGAAGAAAATAGAGATAGACCGACCACATTGCAAGAACATTCATCGCCAATACCCACATAGGGATGTCTTGACCACTTTCTTGACCGCTAATGGCCAGAACAACAAGCGAAGCAAAACTGGCTGCCACATAGACAAGAACCCATATCCCCAGGGCATGGAAGCCCTCTGAGCGGCTTTCAGGAGTTGAAGACATCGCTAGCCAGCTAGTCGACTGGCGTCATAGACATGCACCCGTTGACGGCGATCTTCCAAGTGCCAACCTGTAGGTGGCTTTAGTCGATTGGCGTGCTGGTCGCACAGGTCATAGGCATGCGGATCTCGCTCTGGGGACAAATTGTCCAGCCACACCTGAGACCGCGCGTATTGGTAGGTCAACGTGACCGTTGCCTGATGAACGCAACCCTGTCGAGTGCACTGCCTTGCCATATCAAAACGGTAGCCAGTGGCCAGTGTGAAATCGGCGATGCCGAATGAACTTGGCCCCAACCCCGCCGTAGCATTGAGTTATGAGCGACATGCCACCGCCACCTCCACCGCCGAAAAACCAACCTCCCCGCAATCC
>JAUMDU010000120.1:0-3395 GCA_032121425.1 Ilumatobacteraceae bacterium
TGGCCATAGTGCAAATACCCCCCTTGGAGTCTTCATGTCATCAGTAACCGTCGAACAAGTCATCGAAGCCCTGCGCCCCGTTGAAGATCCCGAACTACATCGCTCAATCGTTGACCTTGACATGGTGCATGACGTGGCTATTTCCAGCCAAGGAGTGTCACTCACAGTCACGCTGACTGTGCCGGGATGCCCGATGCGCAATGAAATTCAATCTCGAGTGACCAACGCTGTAGCGCCTTTGATTGATGGTGCACCTGTGACGATCAACTTTGGTGTGATGACAGATGCACAGCGTGCCAACGTGCGCCAGATGTTGAATGGAAATCCAGGTGCAACTGCGGGCTCCTCACAAGCACACGGCCATGCAGAAGGACGCGTTATTCCGTTTGCCGCAAAAGATTCCAAAACTCAGCCGTTGTTGATCTCCTCGGGCAAAGGCGGCGTAGGTAAAAGTTCTGTGACAACCAACTTGGCTGTTGCACTTGCCGCTCGTGGACACACAGTGGGCATCGTGGACGCCGACATTTATGGATTCTCTATTCCACGCATGTTGGGCGCAGAACGTGACCCCGTGATGATCGACAATATGTTGCTGCCGCCAGAGAACTACGGCGTGCGTTGTATCTCTATTGGTTATTTCGTCCCCGATGGTGAAGCAGTTATTTGGCGCGGACCAATGTTGCACAAAGCACTCGAGCAGTTCCTCACCGATGTGTTCTGGGATGAACCTGACTATTTGTTGGTGGACATGCCACCAGGAACAGGCGACATTGCATTGAGCTTGAGCCAGTACCTGCCAAAAGCAGAAGTACTTGTTGTCACTACGCCTCAAGACGCAGCACAAAAAGTTGCACGTTTGTCGGCTGCGATGGCCAAGAAAGTGAACTTGCCAGTGCGCGGAGTGATTGAAAACATGTCGTGGTTTACGGGCGACGATGGAAAGAAATATGAGTTGTTTGGCTCAGGTGGCGGCCAAGAACTTGCCGATGAACTCGGGGTGCCTCTTTTGGCTCAAATTCCACTGACGCCCAAGTTGCGTGAAGGCGGCGATGATGGACACCCGATTGCTGCTGTTGCACCAGATTCTGAAGCAGGGCGTGCATTTCATGAATTGGCCGAAAAAGTTGAGGCAATGAAACCCAAGAAGATCTTTAGTAAGGGTCTCAAACTGCTCTAGGCGGTACCGTGTAGTGACGAAGCGTTGCGAATTGTTCGTAGACGCAAAATGTTGACATCGAGGTAAACACAGTGGATATTCGCATTGGAGTCACACAGGCAACACGAGAGATTGCTGTGGAAGTAGATGACGACGCCAAAGTGCGCCAAGCTCTCAAGGCAGCGGTGGAATCAGCCATGAAGGGCGAGATAGACACATTGTGGATCACCGACAAAAAGGGCCGCGACATCGCAGTACCGGCAGCCAAGATTGCCTACGTCGAGATTGGCTCAGCCGATGCCGATCGCCGTATTGGCTTTGGTGGCTGAACCCACAACGCACGTATTGCCATCTTGACTCCTAGCCCATAGGGCAGACTTGCAAGGAGAAGGGAGCGTCCATGGCAACCATTGGTGAACTTGCGCGTCAGCACACATCGCTGTCTAAAGAGCAGGTGTCTCACTTAATTAATCTCACAAGTGAGTGGGGCATGCTTGCCGACTTGTGTTTCTCGGACTTGATGCTGCATGTGCCTTGCGAGGATGGCACATGGATTGTGATCTCCCAGGTGCGCGCCGCCACCGGACAAACTCTCTACATCGATGATCGCGTAGGGGTGACATCCCAGGTGGCCGAATTACCGCTCATCGCAAAAGCATTTCAGACCAGCACCATTATTGAAGACGAGATTTTTTTTGAAGGCGTGGCCGATGACTGCCGCATGATGGCAATACCAGTACTTCATCAAGGTGAAGTGATTGCTGTGATGTCAAGAGAATGGTCGCGTCGTACCGGGCGACAACTGGGCGAGTTGGAACGTAATTATCTGGACTTGTTCAACACTTTTGCCTCGATGATTGTGCGCGGAGATTTTCCCTTCCCAGGCCGCGTGGCTGACAGCAGTGTTGCTCCTCGAGTAGGTGACGGCGCCATCGTGTTAGACGCAAAGGCTCGAGTGCGTTATGCATCGCCCAATGCAACCTCGGCACTGCATCGAGTGGGGATTAGCACCAATGTGGTGGGTCAAACTTTGGCCGAATTGGGCGTTACCGATTCCTCGGTACGACAAGCCTTTGAACGCAAAGAGCCCGTGGTGGAGGAATTTGAACAAAACACTGAAGTGACATTGTTGACGCGTTGTCTGCCTCTTGTGGTGACATCTAGCGGAGATAGTGAAGTGACGGGTGCGTTGATGTTGGTGCGCGACGTGAGCGAACTTCGCCGACGTGATCGACTGATTTTGTCGAAAGATGCAACGATTCGAGAGATTCACCACCGCGTAAAGAACAACTTGCAGACAATTTCATCACTTCTGCGGTTGCAGGCGCGACGATTGCAATCTGCAGAAGCAAAAGCTGCAGTCACAGAATCTGTGCGTCGTATTCGCACTATTGCACTCGTGCACGAGGCGTTGTCCCGCGAGCCAGGCGACGATGTGGCATTCATTGAAATTGTGCGTCCGTTGTTGCGACTGGTGGAAGAAAGTTTGCAATCCCCAGATCGGCCCATGAGATTTGAAGTGATGGGCGATGGTGGAAGGTTGCCTGCAACCGTGGTGACGCCGTTGTCTGTGGTGTTGACAGAGTTACTGCAAAACGCAGTGGACCACGGCTACACCGAAGGTGATGGTGGCGGAAGTGTTGTGGTACGACTTGGCTGCACCGATACAGAACTCACCGTGGCGGTCATCGATGATGGTCGGGGAATTGCGCCAGATTTTTCGCTGGATGATGCAACAGGTTTGGGGCTATCTATCGTGCGCACCTTGGTGACCACTGAATTGGCGGGATCTATAGAGATGCGACCGGCCCGAAGTGAGGATCTAGAAGCTGTAGGCCTCACGGTGGTGGAGGGCAATACCGGAACGGTGATTGAGCTGCGAGTGCCCATGGAGGGCGAGTAAGTCTTTAGCGTGCGGCGGCGCGCTGTGCGCGAGCAGCAGCTGCAGCCTCGCGTCGCATTTGGCGGCGCTCTTCTTCAGAGGTGCCACCCCAGATGCCAGTGTCTTGGTTGGTCTCGAGGGCGAACTCAAGACATTCCACATTGACGGGGCATTCACAACAGACCGATTTAGCTTTCGCAATTTGCAACAGCGCTTGGCCTGTGGTTCCTACGGGAAAGAACAATTCAGGATCGGTATCACGACAGGTGGCGGCATTTCGCCAGGTGTAATCGGCACTTCCAAGAGCTAGCGAAGACGCGAGGATCGACACGGTCGTTTCCTTAAGGGTTCTAGGCG
>JAUMDU010000121.1:0-5257 GCA_032121425.1 Ilumatobacteraceae bacterium
CTCCGTTCCCTGTTGATCAGCGTGCAGATGAGGTAGATGAGGGGATTCGTCTTCGTTATCGCTATTTAGATATTCGCCGAGAGCGAATGCAGAAAAATCTTCGGGTCCGCGCATTGGTGAATAGTGCGATTCGTCGCGAGATGGAGTCAAACGGTTTTCTAGAAGTTGAGACACCACTTCTTATGCCATCGACTCCTGAGGGCGCACGAGAATTCTTGGTACCTTCGCGAAAAGAGCCGGGTTCTTTTTTTGCTCTTCCACAGTCGCCGCAGCTTTGGAAACAATTGCTGATGGTGTCGGGAATTGATCGCTATTACCAAATTGCAAAATGCCTCAGAGATGAGGATTTGCGCGCAGATCGTCAATATGAGTTCATGCAACTCGACGCTGAGATGTCGTTTGTCTCTCAAGATGATGTTTTAGAGAACATTGGGCGAGCGGTCATTGCCGCAGCCAAGGCCGTGACTGGCCAAGAACCTCCAACAATTCAGCGCATCACCTGGCTGGAGGCAATGAACCGCTTTGGCGTAGATAAACCCGATATGCGATTTGGAATGGAGTTGGTGGAACTCACCGATGTGTTCTCTGGAACTGAGTTCAAGGCTTTCGCTGGGGCACAGTCCATCAAAGGCATTTGCGTGGAAGCAGTCTCGTATCCAGACGCCGCAGCCTTTGGACGCAATAAACTTGATGCGTTGACAGATCGTGCAAAAAAAATAGGTGCCAAAGGTCTCGTGTGGATCAAGGTGGGCACGGATGGTGCCGTGGAATCTCCTATTGCCAAGTTTCTTTCCGAAAGTGAAGTGCAGAACTTGCTGTCATCCATGAAAGCCCAGTCGGGTGATTTGCTGCTGATTGTGGCTGATGCGTGGGAAACAACATGTGAGGTACTGGGAACTTTGCGTAATGACATTGCCCGCCCGCCGGTACATGAAGGCCCTTATGCCTACGTGTGGGTTACGGAGTTCCCCCTCTTCGTTGGTGTTGATCCGGTGTCTGGCACGCCACGTCCAGGACATCATCCTTTCTGTCACCCTCACCCCGATGACATTGCTTTATTCGATACTGATCCGTTGAAAGTGCGGGCATTGGCCTATGACTTGGTGCTCAATGGCTGGGAACTGGGTTCGGGATCTATTCGAATTCATGAACCCGAGTTGCAACGGCGCGTCTTTAATCTTTTAGGTATCTCTGATGAAGAAGCAGATAAGCGTTTTGGATTCTTCTTGCAGCCGTTCCGTTATGGTGCTCCGCCTCATGGTGGCTTTGCATTTGGTATTGATCGTTTGACTGCAATTCTCGCGGGAGAAGAAAACATTCGTGAAGTCATTGCGTTTCCAAAAACGCAAAGTGGCGCCGATCCAATGACCAGTGCCCCCACACCAGTGGAATCTGCACATCTTGCCGAATTGGGATTGCGCCTTCTTCCGCCACCGGCCACTTCATAACAGCATTCCATGAGCGACAATGACCTGTTCGCATCAGTGCGCCAAGAGCGTATGGATGCCAAGGCTCCATTGGCTGCGCGTATGCGCCCTCAAACACTCAATGATGTAGTGGGGCAAAGTCATCTCTTGGCTACAAATGCTCCATTGCGACGTCTCATTGAAACTGATCGATTGAGTTCATTGATTTTGTGGGGTCCTCCTGGTACGGGCAAAACAACAATTGCAGAACTTATTGCATCTGCGACGAGTCGTAGTTTTGAACGATTGTCTGCTGTGACTGCAGGAGTAAAAGATGTACGTGATGTGATTGATCGCGCCCGTAATCGCTTGTTGTTGGATGACACTGGAACTTTGTTGTTCATTGATGAGATTCATCGTTTTACTACCAATCAACAAGACGCCCTACTGCATGCAGTGGAATCGGGAGTTCTCGCGTTGGTGGGTGCCACAACGGAGAACCCAGCATTTTCTGTAAACCCTGCATTGAGGAGCCGTTCATCGGTCTTTCCATTAGAAGCAGTGAATGAAGAATCAATTCTTGAAGTACTCAAGCGAGCTTTACAGCGAGAAAAGGCACTCGCCAGCGAAGATGCCTTGGCACTTCTTTCTCAGCGAAGCACAGGCGATGTGCGCCAAGCACTTACTTCACTAGAGGTGGCAATCGCACTTGCAGGTGATGAAAAGATCACCGTCGAGCACGCAACCGCAGCACTGAGCACGGCTGTTCAGCGTCTGGGGGTTGACGATCATTACAACATCGCATCGGCGTTCATCAAGTCAATGCGAGCAGGGGAGACCGATATTGCTCTGCATTGGCTCGCACGCATGATTGAAGCAGGAGAAGATCCTAGATTTATCGCTCGTCGTCTCATGATCTTCGCAAGTGAAGACATTGGCATTGCTGATCACTCGTCGTTGCTGCTCGCTGTAGCGGTAGCTCAAACAGTGGAACGTGTAGGGATGCCCGAGTCGACGCATCATCTTGCTCATGCCGTAGTTCACCTTTCTACAGCGCCAAAAAGTCGAGATGTCACAGATGCAATAGGACAGGCACTGCAAGATGTGCGCGAGGGTGTTACAGGACCAGCTCCGGCAACGACTCTTGATCCTCCCCAATTTGCCCCTGTAGGAACCACGGTGAATAACTACTACCGTAGAACAGGTGAAACGAGTTAAATCAATGCCTGTTGTGCATTGTGATGTGAAGGTCCTGTGATGTTTCGTCGTATTTTTTGGTTTGTTCTTGGAGTAATCGCCGGCATCTATGGCACTGCATGGGCCAAGAAGAAAGCAATAGAACTGGGCGAGCGGCTCACGCTGGCTTCTGTCATTCAGGCTGTGACAGATGTATCCAAGTTCCTTATCGATAAGTTGTTGGATCTTTTGAAAAGAGATGCAGACGTTCCCGTGGGTGGAAACGACCAGTCACTTCAGAGTTAACTCACCCCGTTGGCCACGGCCCATTTGGGTAACATGGGTGAACCATGGCCACAGACTCAACTTCCGGGACTCCACGTAGCGCAGATCAGTTACGTGCATCTTTCTCCGACTTTTTTCGAGATCGCGGCCACAGTGTGGTGTCATCGGCAAGTCTGATTCCACACGATCCCACATTGCTCTTCACCGTTGCGGGCATGGTGCCCTTCAAGCCATATTTCATGGGTGACGAAGTTGCACCGTATACACGAGCAGTCACTGTTCAAAAGTGTGTTCGTGCCGGTGGCAAGCACAACGACCTTGACGATGTGGGTCGTACAAAGCGGCACCTGGTGTTTTTTGAGATGCTTGGCAACTTCAGTTTTGGCGACTATTTCAAGACCGATGCAATTCCATGGTCATGGGACTTGGTGACCAACGTTTTCGGTTTCGACGGAGATCGTTTATGGATCACCGTTCATGAGTCTGATGATGAAGCTGAGGCCATTTGGCACGAGCAGGTAGGCGTGCCTATGGAACGCATTCAACGTTTGGGTGACAAGGACAACTTCTGGCAAGCAGGGGATACCGGACCTTGTGGTCCATGTTCTGAAATTCACTTTGATCGTGGTTCATCGTTTGGTCCAGACGGCGGTCCACAAAATGATCCTCAAGGCGATCGCTTTATGGAGTTCTGGAACTTGGTCTTCATGCAATACAACCAAGCTCCCGATGGCAGTCGTGAGCCACTTCCTAAACCCAGCATCGACACTGGCGCAGGTCTTGAGCGCATCTTGGCGTTGGTGCAAGGTGTGGATTCCGTCTGGGAAACAGATGTGTTGTATCCATTGATTGAACAAGGGCAGTCCTCCACAGGAGCAAAGTATCGCTCCGGGGACTATGGCGATCGTGCAAGTTTTAGTCTTCGGGTTCTGGCAGAACACGCTCGCTCGGCCACGATGTTGATTAACGATGGTGTGTTTCCTAGCAACGAAAATCGTGGCTACGTACTGCGGCGAATCATTCGCCGAGCAGTGCGGCATGCATTTTTGTTGGGAACCGAGTCATTGGTGATGCCCTCTATGTCGGAAATGGCTATTGAGGTAATGGGCAATGCTTATCCAGATCTCAAGAAGAACAAAGACTTCATCGTTGGCGTTCTTGAAAAAGAAGAAGAGCGCTTCCGTCATACTTTGAAGTCAGGTCTTTCCATTCTTGAAAATGATTTGTCATCTGGTGCAAAGTCGGTATCCGGTCACTCTGCATTTCTTTTGCACGACACCTACGGATTTCCTTTGGAGCTCACCCAAGAAATCGCAGCAGAGCGAGACGTTGAAGTTGATGTCGTTGGTTTTGAAAAAGAAATGAATGAACAACGTGTTCGCGCGAAAAGTGCAAGAAAATCTGGTCGTGCCGACGAAGACCGAGTGGTGCTGTATCGCGAAATAATGGAAGAAAATGGCACCACTGAATTTGTGGGCTATGTGCGTGATACTGCTGAAGCCACGGTGATGGCGATTGTAGATGGCGATGATGGCACTGTTGAGGTGTTTTTGGATCACACGCCGTTTTACGCAGAAAGTGGTGGCCAGGTAGGGGATGTGGGAATCATCTCTGGAACTAATGGGTCACTACGCGTGCTAGATACAACTTTTGCCCTACCTGATTTGCGTCGTCATGTGTGTCGCGTTGAGAACGGATCTGTCGATGTCGGTGATGTCGTGACCGCATCTATTGATGTTGTTGCACGCCAGGCCACTCGGCGAAATCACACGGGAACCCATGTTTTACATTGGGCGCTTCGCAAAGTATTGGGTGAACACGTCAAGCAAGCAGGATCTCTTGTTTCACCAGACAGGTTGCGATTTGATTTCAGTCACTACGATGCGGTGACCCCAGAAGAGATTGCCCACATTGAGTCGTTAGCCAATGCAGAAGTTTTGGCGAATGCTTCAGTGGATGCATTTGAGACTTCAAAAGACGAGGCGCTTGCCGCTGGGGCGATTGCATTCTTTGGCGATAAATATGGCGATACGGTCCGAGTTCTTCGGGCAGGTGCATCGACGGAATTATGTGGTGGAACTCATGTTTCTGCTACCGGCGATATTGGAACAATAAAAATTGTCTCGGAATCTTCCATTGGTTCTAACTTGCGCCGTATTGAGGCTGTCACCGGTGAAAACACTGTCCGTTACATGCAGCGTACAGATCAGGTGCTTGCCACGGTGGCACAAGCAGTGGGAACTCGTGTTGACGAAGCATTTGACGGAGTTCAGCGAAAGCTTGATGAGCTCCGTGTAGCTCAAGATGAAATCAAAACACTTCGTGCAGCGCTTGCCTTGACACGCGCGGGCGAACTGGTGGAACTTGCCGACAACGGTGTTGTTGTTGCG
>JAUMDU010000122.1:0-3204 GCA_032121425.1 Ilumatobacteraceae bacterium
GATGAAGGTCGTGTTGTCACCAAGGGTGGGGGATATCTCACTCTGACTCATCCATGGCCTGGAATGTTGCGTGGTATTTGGCAAGACCCTGATCGTTTCCAAGAGGCATATTGGTCCCGTTTTGAAGGTCGCTACTTCGCAGGAGATGGCGCCAAGTTAGATGATGACGGTTACTTGTGGTTGCTGGGTCGTGTGGACGATGTGATGAATGTGTCAGGCCATCGCATCTCTACTACTGAAGTGGAATCAGCTTTGGTGTCACACCCTGCTGTTGCAGAAGCCGCTGTTGTGGGGGCAAATGATGCCACAACAGGCCAGGCAATCATTGCCTATGTCACTTTGGTGGGGGGTAGCAATGTTGATGAACAAGTGCTGCGCAATCATGTTGCCGGTGAAATCGGTGCAATTGCAAAACCCAAAACTATTTATTTCACGCCCGATCTTCCCAAGACCCGAAGTGGAAAAATTATGCGTAGGTTGCTCCGCGATGTTGCTGAAGGCCGTAATTTAGGTGATACCACAACTTTGGCAGACGCCAATGTGGTGAATGAGTTACAGCGGCGCGCACAAGATGCACCAACAGAGGATTAGTTCTGAAACGTATTTTTATTTTTGTGATGGGTGCGATGTTGCTTGCATCGTGTTCCTCTGCGCAGTCCACGCCCACAACTACCACCACTGAGCCTCCATTGCCGCAAGGGAAATGTTCGGCAACTGCAAGTAATCCCACACTGGGGCTAGCAGCAATCACTGATGCATTTCTTGTACGTGCGTGGACAAATCCGAATACGTCTGAATACACGGAGTTTGTACGTATTGGAGATGATCCATTTGCAGCACCTTCCACTCAAGGCGGCGACCTCACAGTGGTAGAAACTGCAACAGTATCTATTGCAACATGTGCAGTTTTTGTGGGCACGTGTTGTGAACCGGTAAGTGGAATTACCTATTACGGCGGTGAAACAACTGGTGAGTGGCAAATGCTGATGGGGCGTCTTCCGGCAATCAGCCCCGATGGAGAACGACTTTCGGTGGTGGCATATGAACAACTGGTGATCTCGCCTGTGCGTTCACCAGAAGAAACCGAAGCGGTCATTTCCATTCCCACTGGGGAGACAGTGAATTTTCTCGGGGCACATTGGTTAAACACTGAACAAGTTGCACTTCTTGGTGCGAACGCAGATGGTGTGTACATGTGGGTCGCAACTGTGATGGACAACGCTGTGACCAAACCAGTACTGATCACAAATTCTGTGAACTGGAGATCGGACAACATCAACGAAGTTGAATTTGTTGGTGTAGATGAAAACGGGTATATCGCGGTGCGCGTTCCGCGCGCAACATCGCAAGTCATCGAGTACCGATACCCAGAATCTTTTGAGGTGCATTCTTCCACGCCATTAGGAACCCCAGTGCTGTCGTATCGCAACACATTGGATCGCAGTGCAATGGTGACTAGTGCAGGGGTGCTCAGTGTGTGGTCAGGTAATAACAATCCTGCACAAGTGGGACCAGGTTATGTGTGGGCGGGTTAGCCCAGCACTAGTCGCGGAAGTTTTCGAACTGCAACGGAATTTCTAAGTCTTCACCTTTTAGCAGCGACATCACTGTTTGCAAGTCATCACGTTTTTTGCTGGTCACGCGCACTTGTTCACCTTGGGTCTGACTTGTCACTCCCTTGGGGCCTTTTTCTTTGATCAACTTATTGATCTCTTTAGCTTTGTCTGATGTAATGCCCACCTTGACGGTGACCACTTGACGCACGGTGTCACCAGAGGCTTGCTCAAACTTGCCCCAATCAATTCCTTTCAGCGACAATCCGCGCTTCACAAATTTCTCTTCTAGCAAGACACGAACAGCACGTGCTTTTTCCTCAGAAATGGTCTTAATGGTGATCACAAGCTCATTTTGGTCAATGGAGGAGTTGGTCCCCTTAAAATCGAAACGCTGAGACATCTCGCGCTGGGCTTGGTCCACTCCATTTCGGAGCTCTTGGCGGTCTACTTCGGAAACAATGTCGAATGAAGGCATGGGGTGGAAGGCTAGCCAGCCGATAGCGTAAGAGTTTCCATAGGGGTCGGTGCCCGAGCGGCCAAAGGGAGCAGACTGTAAATCTGCCGGCACTGCCTTCGGAGGTTCGAATCCTCCCCGGCCCACCACGGAGAAATCCGTGAACTGAATGGCGAAAGCTAAACAGCCCAACCCGTATTCGACTCCGCCGGTTCGCCGGCGGGGTCGAATATTTTGGGGGCCTAGTTCAGTTCAGTCAGCATGCACTGCATAATTGCCACATCGAGCCATTTATTGAATTTGCGCCCGATTTCGCGTTCCACACCCACCAGCGAAAAGCCCATGTGTTCGTGAAGCGCGATGGAGCCAAATGACAAGGTTGTAATTCGTGCCATGACCGCGTGGAACCCGCCATCGGCCGCGGACTCCAAGAGATGTCCCAAAATCGCTCGTCCGATACCTTGACGACCCATGTCGCGTCGGACGTAGACCGAATTTTCTACTGAGGTGCGATAGGCAGCCCGTTCTTTGTAGGGCGATAAGGCTCCAAAGCCCACAACCTCCCCGTTGAGTTCGGCAACATAGACGCAAAATGCACCCTGGCGAGCGTT
Organism: Ilumatobacteraceae bacterium; assembly: GCA_032121425.1. Lineage (GTDB taxonomy): Bacteria > Actinomycetota > Acidimicrobiia > Acidimicrobiales > Ilumatobacteraceae > UBA2093. The sequence continues at coordinate 2,622 of JAUMDU010000122.1, forward strand.
TTGCCAGGCCAGTTGATCGTCCAAGGTTCTGGGCACAAGGTCGAACGTGGCGGTCTCGTGCTCCACTTCGTAGTTGTAAATCGACCGAATGGCTTCGGCGTCAGAATCGATTGCTCGGCGAATGTGAACTTCTCCCACAGGATGAGAACCTAGTGGTTGATTGGTCAATCTCACCGCTAACCTTTTCTGTCTGGCTCATTGAGGCTTTGCTTCAGTGTGCACGCCCTCTTAGCTCAGTCGGCAGAGCGTTTCCATGGTAAGGAAAAGGTCGTGGGTTCGATTCCCACAGAGGGCTCTGCCATTCGGGCATATCTGAATGGTTGAACAGACCAATACGCCAGGGCGTCGTAGCTCAGTTGGTCAGAGCATCCGGCTCATAATCGGAAGGTCATCGGTTCGATCCCGATCGACGCTACATATACAACACAATCAAGAAACAACTGCGAAGGAGCAGCAATGAGCAAGGCAAAGTTTGAGCGCACAAAGCCTCACGTGAATATTGGAACTATGGGTCATATTGACCATGGTAAGACGACGTTGACGGCTGCGATTTCCAAAACGTTGGGTGATCGTGGGTTGGCGG
>JAUMDU010000123.1:0-4347 GCA_032121425.1 Ilumatobacteraceae bacterium
TCCCGAGACAACCGTCTTGGTGGGTGGCTTGCGTGCACTTGGTGCAAACCACCAAGGTGCCAAGCATGGCGTCTTGACTTCACGTCCTGGCGTATTGACAAATGATTTCTTTGTCAACGTGCTCGATATTGAGACAAAGTGGACCGAGACCTCCAAGGACGAAGAAGTCTTTGAAGGAACCGACCGCAAGTCAGGCAAGGCAAAGTGGACTGCAACTCGCGCAGACTTGATCTTCGGATCAAACTCGCAATTGCGTGCAATTGCTGAGGTCTACGGCGCAGCCGATGCACAAAAGAAGTTCGTCAAGGACTTCGTTGCTGCATGGACCAAAGTCATGGAGCTTGATCGCTTCGACCTGAAGTAGTTCAACCTCAAAAAAGGGTCGTGCGGAAAATCCGCACGACCCTTTTTTATTTCGTTACCTAAAGTTCATTTTCTAGAACCGATGTTCTCTCGAACTGAAGTGAGAACATACATAGATGTCAACTGACGCCTCCACTTCTCAATCCCTCGGCATCTTTGGTCGTTACCTCACCGTATGGGTCGCGCTGGCCATTGTTGCGGGTATTGCCGTCGGCCAATGGTTGCCATCAGTTCCCGACACATTGTCAAATTATGAATATGCGAGCGTGTCATTGCCCGTAGCGATTCTCATCTGGGCGATGATTTTCCCAATGATGGTGCAGATCGATTTTGGATCAATCGTCAATGTGCGACATGAACCTGCGGGATTGTTAATCACCACAGCCATCAATTGGCTCATCAAGCCTTTTTCCATGTTTGCCATTGCATGGTTCTTTCTCATCGTGGTCTTTGAACCGTTTATTGATGAGCCACTTGCACGCGAGTACCTCTCGGGTGCCATCTTGTTAGGCGCAGCACCATGCACGGCAATGGTCTTTGTATGGAGCCTGCTCACCAAAGGCGACCCTGCCTACACATTGGTTCAGGTCTCTGTAAATGATCTCATCATGTTGGTTGCATTTGCACCAATTGTTGTGCTCTTGCTGGGTATCTCTGATGTCACTGTCCCGTGGGACACCGTGGCCCTCTCAGTGCTGCTGTACATCGTGATTCCTCTTGTTGGTGGATACGCCATTCGCCGCTCACTTCTCAAGGCACGCGGCAACGAATGGTTCACTTCGGCCTTCTTGCCAAAGATTCAAGCCATCACACCTACAGGGCTCATCGTCACTCTTGTTCTTCTCTTTGCCTTCCAAGGAGAAGTCATTCTGGATAACCCAGCACACATTGCACTTATTGCAATTCCACTGACCGTACAAACTGTGCTCATCTTTGCCATCACGTATAAGTTCATGAGGGCCTGTCGCATACGTCATTCAGTTGCCGCACCAGGAGCCCTCATTGGTGCCAGCAACTTCTTCGAACTCTCCGTAGCTGCTGCGATTGCCTTATTTGGTCTAGAACATGGCGCAGCACTAGCCACCGTGGTGGGCGTACTGGTAGAAGTACCCGTGATGTTGGCCTTAGTGCGTTATTCAAACCACACAAAACACAAGTTTGCAGATTTCGAACAACAACCCCTCTAGCCAGACTTACGTGTGACTAGTCGCCGATGAGTGCAGCGCGTAACTCGCGTTTGAGAAACTTGCCATTGGCATTCACAGGAAGAGGCTCATCACGGAACCAGATCTTGGAAGGAATTTTGTGCTTTGCCAAAGTTTGTGCAAGAAACGCGGTGAGTTCCGATTCACTCAGTGATGCACCGGGACGCAAGACAATAACTGCAGCTACCTCTTCACCAAGACGCTCGTTGGGAATACCAAAAACTGCTGCTTCTGCAATGGCGTCGTGTTTGTAGATGCCTATCTCCACTTCGCTGCAATACACATTTTCTCCGCCACGAATCACCATGTCTTTGGCACGGTCGACAATGTAGATGAATCCATCTTCGTCAATGCGTGCAATGTCACCAGTATTCAACCAACCATCTTTAATGGTCTCAGCGTTTGCTTCAGGACGGTTGAGATAGCCCTTAATGGTGATTGCTCCGCGCACACACAGCACGCCAATTGCGTTGGGGTCTGGCTCAATGTCACGACCTTCCTCATCAACAAGCTTTCCTTCCAGCGTGGGTACAAGCGGGCCACAGGACTCAGGCTTTGCAATAAACCAGCGCGATGAGTTAGCAGTGATGATGCCGTGTGTTTCAGTCATGCCATAGCCGGTAGATGGCTGGCCACCTTCGAGAGCATCAGCAATCTTGTGCACGAGATCTGGCTGCAAGGCCGCGCCTCCACCACCCATTCCTGCAAGTGTGGATGTATCACGTGTTGACCAATCTGGGTGCATCAACAACTCGCGGCTCATCGTGGGCACACCAGAGAACGTGGTGACCTTTTCGCGTTCAATCAATTCAAGTGCGCGACCTGGATCCCACTTGTACATCAAGACAAGCTTTGCGCCGGTCAATGTTGCAGGGTGCATGATGCAGTTACACGCAGTCACATGAAACAACGGTGTTGGCGCCATGAAAGCTGCGGGCACATCGGCTGGGGTCTTAGTGGGTCCAGTCACATCTCCTGCTGCTACGGCTTTTTGTTCTGCAAGAGCTGCAGCAGTTGTCATTGCGGCAATGTTCAAAATGTTGTTGACCGAACCGCGATTAGTGAGTTGAGCACCTTTTGGAAAACCCGTAGTTCCTGAAGTGTAAAAAATTGTTGCATCATCATCGGGATCAATATCTAACGCCGGCAACGTTCCCGGATCAGTCAGTGCCATTACTTCACCCCACGACATCGCCCCATTAGGACGTCGATCGCTGCGCACTGCAATGACCTCAAATGAACCAGCGTTAGAGATTTGCTCTAGGCGTTCAAGTCGCTCATCGTCAGCGATAAGCACTACGGGTTGGCTGTCCGAGAGTGCATATTCCATCTCACTAGCCGTCCACCACGCATTCATACCTACAGCTGCTGCGCCTAGAGATACCGTGGCCCAATACCCCACAACCCACTCGGGATAATTGCGCATTGCAATTGCGACGCGAGTGCCTGGCACCACGCCCACACTTTGAAGATGAGTAGCCAACTTGCGGACCTGTGCATGTACTTCTGCATAGGAATAGCGCTCGTCTTCGTACACCAAATAGTCCTTGTCGCCGTGTGCCGCCGACATCTCCCACAATGCACGCATGTGTGGAGGTGCGTGAACGAATGCTTTTGTGGGCACCCCTCGCACATCGATAGTTGTGGTGGCAAACATGGAACCCTCGGCATCAAGTTCGGCCCGGGCATCTAGATAATGGTGAATCACCCCCCTATCATGGCTCAAATGTGACATTTGTCGCCACCCCACAAAAGATCAGCCCCCAATGCCTTGGCCCTAATGAGCCCACACGACTTTTCCCTAGACATAGGCTCGCAGTGTGAGACCTGTTGCTGAGAGCCCCTGCGTGGTTCTGCCCTGGGAATTGACTGGGGCCACGGTCGTGCTGCGATGCACCATCCAAGGGTTGGCATTTTCCGAGCACATCGAATTCGAGGATGCCTTTGAACTCACACCCCAGCGGCGTGCGCTGTTGGACATGTTGTCACTGGCATCTGTGGTGAGCTACGCAAAAGCTTTCGCCCCAATAGACATTGACGCAAGCCACTTCTTGGTACCCGAGCCCACTCACGAGATGATCACGGCTCTTTATGACCATGGCATGCGTGAATTTGCCACCCACAACAACCTTGAACGAAAAACCACATTCACCCTCATTGGCAACGCCGCGCCTCATGCAGATTCGTCGGTCGCAAATGTGTCCAGCACAACAACGAACCCACAAAGACCACTCATACCTATGGGGGGTGGTCGAGATTCAAGTGTCGTCGCCACAGCGCTTCGCGCTCTTGATCCTGTGTTGTTATCAATTGGTCACAATTCATTTGTTGCAGACATTGCAGATCGATTGTCCTTGCCTCTGCATACAGTCACTCGCAAGATTGACCCGCAACTATTGGATCTCAATGCCCAAGGCTCATTGAACGGCCATATTCCCATTACTGCGATTAACTCGCTTATTGCACTTCTTGCTGCAGACATCTACGGATGCGATTGCGTTGTGATGGCAAATGAGAAAAGCGCTTCGGAGCCCACACGCATCGTGGATGGATACGTCATCAATCATCAATACAGCAAGTCATATGATTTCGAGCAACTACTTCGTGCTGCTCTCGCTACCGCAAACGTTGGCATCAACTATTTCTCCGCGTTGCGCGATCGTAACGATGATGAGATTGCCAGCACATTTGCCCACTCTTGCACATCACTGCACACTGCCTTTATGAGTTGTAATCAAGCAATGCTGCGCGACCCAAATAGACGTAGCAAGAGTTGGTG
>JAUMDU010000124.1:0-2199 GCA_032121425.1 Ilumatobacteraceae bacterium
TGGGTAATGACTTTGCAATGGGCAACCCAGGCACATGTGGCAAAGACGGACAAGGTGTACCGGTCGGTGATGGCCAACCCACATTGCGCGTGAAGTCGATGACCATTGGCGGAACTGCGGCATGAGCGGCCGCGAGGTAGCAGACCTTCAAGCAATCGCAGATGCCATTGTTGCTGAAGCACAACCTGGCGAACAGATAGCGGCCCATCTTGGGCGCAGCAACGAAACAGATATTCGTGTGCGTAATCAGGAAATTGAACACTTTGTGTCGGCACAAAGCCAAAGTGTGTCCATCACTGTCATTGTCGATGGTCGCACCGGTGCATCATCCGCTGGTGCATTCGATGAAACCTCGTGGCGTGAAGTGTTGGCCGAGGCGCGTGAGAACGCAACGTTTGGAACCCCTGATGAATTCGCCGGCCTTGCCGAACCAGATGGCGTAGCTGTGGTGGAACAAAAACTATGGGATGACGATCTCGCAGCATTTCCTACAGACAAGAAAATTGAGATTGCTAAAGAACTAGAACGTCTCGTGTTAGCCGAAGACGCACGTATTCGTATTGATGATGTGAACTATTCAGACGGCTCCACAGAAGAGGCATCTGCCACCACATTGGGGATCAGAAGTAGTAGTCGTTCCAATAGTTGTTATGCCACGGTGTCGGTGTTGGTAGACGACAACGGCGAAACACAAACTGGGTGGGCTTACGCGTTGGGCGATAGCCCGTTGGTGTTTGATTTGCCGTCGGCTGCACGCAAGGCAGCAGAACGCGCCACACGTTTGTTGGGTGCTGTGAAACCTGCAAGCAAAGTGACCACTGTGGTGCTTGACCCCATGGTGACGGCGCAGTTCCTGGGCATTATTGGTTCAACGTTGAATGGAGAAAGTGTCTCGAAGGGACGCAGTATTTTTGCCGATCGCATTGGACAACAGGTGGCGTCTCCTTTGGTGACACTGGTAGATGACCCCACCGACTCTCGTAGCTACTACGCACGCGAAACAGACGGCGATGGTTTGGCCGCACGTCGCAATGTGTTGATGGAAAATGGTGTGTTGAAAATGTTTGTGCACGATGCCTACAGTGCTCGCCGCATGAAGACAAAAAGCACTGGCAATGCTGGCGGGTGTGTGGCATTGCAGTTAACACCTGGCACCAAAACACAAGAAGAACTCATCGCAGGAATCTCCGAAGGTGTGCTCATTGACAGCGTGCAAGGCCTACACAGTGGTGTGAATCCAGTATCGGGAGATTTCTCCACTGGTGCATCTGGCTTGATGATTCGCGACGGCAAAACCGCTGAACCTGTGCGCGAGTTCACGATTGCTTCCACCTTGCAGCGCATGTTGCTAGACGTGGAAGCAATTGGTTGTGACTTGGATTGGTTACCCATGCGTGCAACTGGGGTGTCACTGGTGATTTCTGGTGTCACCATGAGTGGGGCCTAACACCACATGGCACGTCCACTCGCTGCGGCAATAGAACGTCATCCGCATTTGGCAGATGAGTGCCCTGATGGGTTTGTGCGTGTGGACATGCACACCCACACAATGTTCTCGGGGGATTCCACCACAACGTTCGATGAAGTAGCCGAAGCCGTGACAGAAGCCGGCATTGATGTGTTGTGTGTGACTGATCACAACGCAGTGGAGGGTGCAAAACGTCTCACTGATGCATTACGCGATGTGTGTCGCGTGATTATTGGCGAGGAAGTACGTACTCACACGGGAGAGATCATCGGATTGTTTTTGACCGAGAAGATTTCCTACGGCGCACGTGCGGGTGCAACGGCTGCACAGATTCGTGAACAAGGCGGCATTGTGTATGTTCCGCATCCATTTGATCCGATGCGCAAAAATCTCACCGAGACCTCGTTGATAGAAATTGTGGAAGCCGGCTTAGTGGATGCAATTGAAGCGTTTAACTCAAAGACATCACTGCAGTCACTGAATGCACGCGCGGCACAATTCGGACGCGACAACAATGTGGTGTTGGGAGCGGGCAGTGATGCTCATGTTCCACACGCCATTGGTGCTGCGTATATGCAGATGCCTGATTTCGATGGGCCACAGGATTTTCTGGCTCAGCTCTCCCGCGGCACCGTGGTGGGTCACCATTGGGACAAAGCACGGCCATGGTCGGCGCGCATTGTGCCCTCTGTTATTGACTAGTGAACGGCTGTTGTTGACTAGTTAACGAT
>JAUMDU010000125.1:0-6027 GCA_032121425.1 Ilumatobacteraceae bacterium
GCTGTTCTCGATTGTCTTGCGGGTATTTCCGAAGCTCCAGCGCTTGCGCTTCGCTACGGCGGCATGTTGCGTGCAGCGCGTGCAATTGCAGACACCTTCGACGTGTACCACGCACGCCGACCACAAATGATCGACGCATGGGAAAAAGGTCTCGCAGTACTTGCGCCAGAGCTTGGCAACAAGATCTCTGAAGGTGAATGGGAAATCATTCAGCCTGCGCTCGACAGCCAAGATGCATGGCAGTTCAATCTGTGGACGAAAGTACGCGCACACATCGGAGTGCCTAGTCCGCCAGTGCAGATCAATTCACTAGTGAGCGGCCTTCTCGACGGGTCACTCAAGCCGGGGGCAGAACGTTTGCTCATTGTCGGTTTGCAAGCCCTCGATAGCCGCACCATTCAGTTGGTGCAAACACTTTCCGCACACATACCTGTAGAGGTTGTGTTGGTGCACCCGTCGCCGGCATTGGCCCAAAAGTGGCAACCCGAGGCACTTGCTATGAATGGCGCAGTTGGTGCCACAGCAATTCGTCCAAAAGATGCTGTGGTGGAAGACGGAGTGCACCCATTGGTGAGCACCTGGTTGCAGGGCAGTCGCGAGGCTCAACTTGTGCTGGGAACATTCGGTATCCAGCCATCGTTCGCCGTTCAATCCGAAGTCGTTACTTCACGCACTCGATTGCAGCACTTGCAACATTGTGTTGTACACGAACCACATGTTCCAGCGCAAGCTGTTTCCCAGAATGACCTCTCTATTCAGATTCATCGCACGCACGAACTAACTCGACAAGTTGAAATATTGCACGATGCGCTTTTGCACGCATTTGATGAGTTGCCAAATCTTGAGCCGCATGAAATTGTCATCTTGTGTGCAGATATGGCAACGAGTGCACCAATTCTGCAGTCCATCTTTGGCCGAGAAGTGCAAGTGGTCGACAAGGGTGGGTTATCTCGCACAGTCACCATCCCGCTAGTTGTTGCAGACCGTGGATTACGTGAGGTCAGTGAAGGTGCACGTTTGCTGTCTGCAGTGTTAGAAGTCATGGGATCTCGTGCGTCACGCACTTCGGTCATGAACGTATTAGCGGTCGACGCTGTGCTGTCCAACCTGTCTCTCACGCGCGAGGTGTTCGATACGTGGAATCAACTTCTAGATCGCACCGGTATGAAGTGGGGCCTCGATGCTTCGCATCGTGCCCAACAAGGTTTGGTAGCCGCAGCAGGCGAGACCTATACATGGCTTTCTACTGTTCAACAGTCGTTACTCGGCGTTTTGCTTCCCGACGCAAAGCCAGTAGCGGAACTTGGCGGAGTCATTCCGCTTGAAGATCTCGATACAGCCGATGTTGACGCAGTCGCTGCATTGTCATACCTGTTGTCGTTGCTGATGGATTGCGAAGTACAGACACGTACTCAACGCAGTGTGTCCGAGTGGTGTTCAATGCTGGAAGAACTCTTGGTGGAACTGTGTGGCATGAATAGCGACGCATTGGTAGAGCCACTTGAAGTGTTGCGTTCATTGAGAGCTTCTAGTCAGCTCATTGGTTCTGGCAGCACTACGGCCGTGCCGTTCGATGAGTTCGCCAGCATTGTGGTTGAACGCGTAGAAGCAACGCCGGGTCGTCAGCCACTACGTACGGGGGCGGTAACGGCTACGTCGTTTGTTCCATTGCGCTCCGTCCCATTCCGTGTGGTGTGCATTTTGGGTTACGACGATGCAGTGGTCAGTGTGAAGGAACTTGAAGGCGACGACCTCACAGGCCGCCAACGTTTCATTGGCACATCAGATTCGCGAATCGATACTCGTCGTGCTTTCCTCGACGCGATGCTTGCCGCATCTGATCGATTCATCATTACTTGTATTGGCAAAAGCATTAAGAACAATGCGCCAGTTCCATTCATCACACCGCTTGCCGAGTTTGTGGACATGTGTCTCGATGCCGACTCATCTTCTGATGAAGTAAAAGTAAAAACGAGCCGGTTGGTGTTTGATCATCCTCGTCACGCAATGAGTTCCAATAACTTCATTATCGACAAAGTGGTTCCCGGCATGGTGTGGGGTCACAACGGTGCCTCATTTACGGCAGGGTCTGTAGTGGGAACCACGAACGCGGCACAGATTTCTACTGTGACGCCGTTCAATGTTGAGCATCCAGAAGTAGTCACCATTGAAGATCTCGTCCAGGTGCTCGACTTTCCCGAAGATTTCTTCTTCAAGACCGTCGGAGTCAGTAAGTGGGTAGACAAAGTGCAGGCTGAAACTGCACTTTTGCCAATTGATCTTGAAGTTCGGCGATTGCGCGAATTATGGAACGAGTTGCGTGAGATGTCAGAAGCAACGTCGTCTTCACCAAGCCGTTCATCAAAGAAATTCAAGAGTGACGAAACATCGGCGTGGCAAACCTTGAAAAAGGAACGCGGGGCAGTACCTGTTGGAATTTTTGGTGATGATGCGCTTGGCAATGCCCAAACATTGTTAGACAAAGCAGAGGAACTTGTTAAGCAGTGGGGTTTCCCCACCATGGTGGAAACTGAACGCGAAATCTCTTTGCAACTCCCCAATGGGTTAGTAGAAGGGTCTGTTTCTTATTTTGAAACTGAAAAATTGGCTGGTTTTGCTTCCCTGTACGGAGTCGACCGTTTGCGTTCACGTGCTGCAATTCTGCTCCTCATATTGGCGGCACAGGGAAAAATTAAGCATTCGGCCATCCTGTTTGGGTATGACCACAAAGCAAAAGTCATCAAGGGAAACAATGTGTTTTTCGAGAACGCACTCACGCAAGAAGATGCTCTCCGACGGCTTGCGGGTCTTATAGATGCAGTTCATACTGCACGAACAATTCCAGCAGTCAAATTTGGTGGGACAGTGGAGGCAATTTTCGCTGCTGAAGCCGCCGATGAAGAGGAAAAATCACCAGAGTTTGCTTTTGATAAATTTGTCGCTTCTGATGAGTACGGAAAGTCGCTTGAACGCCGTTTGTTTGGAGAAGAGCCTAAGTATTCAGATGTATTTGATACGGACGGTCCGATTCGAGAATTTTGGCTCAGCCTGAAGGGCGCCATGAATGGTCCGAATCATAAACCAGGTATGCGATTTCATGAAGTCACCAATATCAAAGTTTCGGATTACATCGTCCAATGAGTAAAACATCTGCCATCGACAAACTTGAGATCACGAATGGTCTATTCCTAGAGGCCAGCGCCGGAACAGGTAAAACCTACACAGTTGCTGCTCTCGTTACGCGCGAACTCGCAATGGATGACACCTTGCGTATTGGTGATTTTCTCATCTCCACATTTACGCGTAATGCATCTGCAGAATTGAAAGACCGAGTACGTCGTCGCATTATTGAGATGGCAGAAATTGTGTCTATCGGAACTGCAGCGCCAGACGATGATTTATCTACGTATCTCTGTAGCCAAAGTGAATCAAAGCGGCACCAGATTGTTGTCAATTTGCGTCGTGCAGCTGTCGAGTTTGACACGGCAACTATTGGCACCATTCACTCGGTGTGCTCGCGCATCCTTACGCTTGCCGGATTGCCTAGCGGTAATGGAAACGAAGATGCATCTACCAAGGTGCTCATCCAGCAAAAAGTAAATGACTATGTGGCCACGCAGGCAATTCAAATGGCATCTGATCCGGCGATGAGTGCCAGCACATTACGGCCGTGGGACCTCGCGCTCTTGGCAAAACTCGTGAACGAGAAGGTTTCCGCTCCCGATGCTGAACTGTGGGTAGATCCGAGCCATCCAAATGCAGCACAACTGCAACAACTGGTTTTAGATATTCACGCAATGGTGGCGTCCATTCACAAACAGACCCAGACCAACCCAACCTTCGACGATCTACTGCGTCGTGCAGCGGCAGTAATGGAAGATCCTCAGTACTCGGTAGCAGTTTCTGCGATTCGTCAGAAGTATCGCATGGCCTTCGTAGATGAAGCGCAGGATACGGACCCATTGCAGTGGAGCATCTTTCGAGGAATCATCGAAGCAATTTCAAAAGATTCATTCCTCGTAGTAGTGGGTGACCCGAAACAATCCATCTATCGATTCCGTGGTGCCGATGTAAACGCATACCTTGAAGAGCGTGACGTAAAGAATCGCATCTCGCTTGACACAAACTTCCGTTCTGATGAAGACATGATCACAGCACTGAACGCACTGATGGACGGTCAGAGTTTCGGAAATCAAATCGATTATGTACAAGTGAAATCTGCACCCAAAAATAAGGGTTCTCAGTTGTCGCGCTTTCAGCCAGTAGAGATCGTGAATCTGGGCGACCAACCGAAAGCCAATGTTCCGCAGAAGGTCGCAGCGTTGCGAGTCGCTGATCTGCTGAAAAATGCACAGATAAATGGTGAGAAGGTTGCACTGTCAGACATCTGTGTGCTGGTGCGTGCAAATGAAATTGGCATCAGTCTTGAACGAGAACTGCGGTCTATGAAGATTCCGGCAGTAAGTGGTGGTACGGCATCTGTTATTCAGAGCGAAGCGGCGCAGTCATTGCAGCAGTTGTTGCAAGCGATAGATCGCCCTAGTGACATGGGTCTGGTGCGAAATGCGGTATCCAGCATGTTCTTTGGTCGTTCGCTGCTCGACCCAGCCGTTATGGCGCACGGTGTTGTATCAACCAGTACCGGCGATGGGGGAGATGATTCAGCGGCTGAATCAATGGCAGGCATAGATGTTGAACATGAATTCATTCGCACTCTTTCTCGCATCATTCGCAAAGATGGAATTGCAGCAGTTGAAGCACAGATTCTTAGTAATCCACTGTGTTTGAATTCAATGTTGCGTTCAGAGCGCGCCGAGCGCCGCCTCACTGACTTGCGTCACCTTGTGGAACTCATCCACCAAGAAACAGACGGTAAGGGCATTGAAGCGTCCACAGCGTTGCAGACAATTGCTGATCTTGAATCTTTGGATGCCACTGCTGAACTAGTAAGTCGTCGTATTGAAAGTGATGTTGACGCAGTGAAGATTCTCACGGTGCACGCGGCTAAGGGCCTTGAATTTCCCATTGTGGTAGTGGCTGATCTGTGGAATGACAAGAAAACTGTTGCAACTAAGGGAAAGGGTGCAAAAGCAAAAACTGCAGATCAACGTACGACCAAGAAGCCGCCTGTCTTCTTGTCTCCTCAAGCCAACGCCGCTGGCAAGAAACATCGTTGCATCGATGTCGCCTGGGTGGAAGCAGGTATTCCTACTCCGTCGGCGCGCCTTGCGTCAGAAGCCGAAGCGATTGATGAAACGAAACGTCAGTTTTATGTTTCGGTAACTCGCGCCAAGCACCATCTCTCTATTTTATTGCCTAGTAATCAAGACGGATGCGTGGCGTACATGTGCATTAACACTGATGCAATTGGTCAAAAAGATTCACTCATTCCTGTTGTTCCTAAACCTGGAAAAGTTTCACCAGACGTTCCAGCACGTGTCGTTCCAGTCAGCACTCATCCATTCGATGGCTCCACTACGCAGACATATCGCCGTACTTCATTCTCCGGAATCTCTGAACTTGCGGCTGGTCGCGCGCAATTGATATCGCATGAGGCGCCAGGTTCTGGCCTCGATGAGCAACCAGATTTCTTTGGCGGTCATGTGCATTCTGCAGGGGCAGAAGTCCCACTGGGCACGACGATGCCACTTGCGCGCGTACCAAAAGGTACGTATATCGGCACAGTGATTCACACCATCTTTGAACACTTTGATACATCAGCGCCATCCATTGTCAATGAGATGACCCGTCTCGTCGACAAACATGCGTCTGGCCCGGCATTGTTGTCATCCCGCAAAGACCTCATCGATGGTTTGGTGCTGGCAGCTCAGACTCCGCTTGGTCCACTCATGGGTGGTGCGTCGTTGGCCACTATTCCATCGAGCGACCGCCTTCCCGAGCTTTCCTTCGAAATGGGTCTCGCGCATTTGTCGAAAGATATTCGCGTGAAACAAATAGGGGATGTATTGCTTGAAATGCTTCCAGCAAATGATCCATTGCGCGCCTATGCACAAATGTTGAGCAGTG
>JAUMDU010000126.1:0-6700 GCA_032121425.1 Ilumatobacteraceae bacterium
CACCCTTCGTACTGGAGCAAAAACCGGCTCAGTTAATCGGTACAACACATCAACGACAGGCGCAAACGGACTTGATCGATTGATAGGGAAAAAAGACGAAATAGCTCGAGCAATAATCACGAACGTATACAACTGAAGTAATCCAAGAACAAGCGTCATAATTTCCTAGTAACGCGACTGATCAAAACTGACGGCTGGCTTTAGTAAGTACACACCAGTTCCTACTTTTTCCATCGTGCCACCCAAGGCGTAACACAAACCACTTGTGAAGTCGATGACGCGTCGTGACATTTCACGATCTGCACCTTCAAGATTCACTATCACTGGAATTCCTGCTTTGAAATGATCTGCGACTTCTTGGGCTTGATTGAAATCACGTGGACGCACTGTCACTGTGTCGCTCGATGATGGAACAGTGCGCACTGTCGGTGCAGGACGTGGAGCACCAACTGGACGAACTTGCAAACCCGAATCGTCAGGGCGGCGACTCGCCCCCGTGTCGTCGATGGGCATTGGCCGTGGAGCCGGACGTGAAGTTTCAGAAGAGTATTCAGGTTCATACCCGCGACGTGCGATCGGTTCAGTAGCAGGACGTTGCTGTCGAGCAGGTCGCTCATATTCCATCGACATGTCGTAATCGTCATAGCCCTCGTCTGCATTCAGACCTAGATAATCCATTGCTCTACGGAAAAACGACATAACTAAAGGATAATCCACAACTCACACAAAGTGTGGGAGTGCCTCTTAGGGAGATTTTTGTTTCGGTGGACGACTGCCAAACAACCCACTGCCGATACGCAACATCGTTGCACCACACTCGAGTGCCTCGAGATAATCATCCGACATACCCATCGAGCAGATCTCCAGATTGTGATCATCAACCAACACGCGCAAAGCTTGAAAAGCCTTGATTTTGTGGGTTCTCGTGCCGTTGGTAGGCCCCAGTGTCATCAATCCCTTCACCACAAGACCCGCCTCTTGGGCCTTTTGATAGAGGTCCTCTAGGCCACTGGCGTCCACTCCAGACTTCGAGGTTTCACCGGTGGTATTCACCTGCAACAACACCTCTGCACCAGGGCTGTGTTGGGCGATTCCCTGCACGACTGACGCCCTATCCACGCTCTGCCACATTGTTATATATGGGGCTATCTGACGAATCTTGTTGGACTGCAATACACCAATGAAATGCACTGGAGAGTCCAAACAGTTGGCCTGAGCCTTCTCGAGAATTTCTTGTGCATAGTTTTCTCCAATGCCATCGCAATGAGCCGATACTGCTGCTGCAATGGCATCACAACCGAAAGATTTTGTGACAGCAATAAGCGATACACGTTGGCCCGTGATCCGAAGAGCATCGTCTTGTATGCCCTGCACCCGATCGGATACTTCGATCGGATTAATCATTGCAAATTAGGAATTACTTCAAGAATGAAGGAACATCAAAATCATCGTCGTCACCAGACAACGGATCTGAGTCAGAGAAAATGTCTCGCACATTTGATGCGCTACGCGATTCAGATGGACGCGATGACGTCATGCGAGGAGCTGATGAAGATCGGGACGAAGATGCGCCACCGTCCCAACGCTCAAAACCTGCGGCAATCACAGTGACCTTGATTTCATCACCCATTTCATCATCGATGACTGCACCAAAGATGATGTTTGCGTCTTCGTGTGCAACTGCTCGCACAATGTCGCCTACGGCACCCACTTCGAAAAGTCCCATGCTGGATGGACCTGTGATGTTCAACAAAATACCGCGAGCTCCGTCGATTGCAGCTTCAAGCATTGGGCTAGAAATTGCATCACGAGCGGCCACTTCTGCACGATTTTCACCATTGGCTACACCGATTCCCATGAGAGCCGATCCCGCATTGGTCAACGTCATCTTCACGTCAGCAAAGTCTGTATTGATAAGACCAGGTGTTGTGATCAAGTTAGTAATACCGGCCACGCCTTGCAACAGAACCTCATCAGCCATTTTGAATGCATTGACAAGAGACGTCTTGTCGTTAGCAATCATCAACAGACGGTCATTAGGAATCACAATCAGAGTGTCAACTTTTTCCTTTAGCCGCTGAATTCCGTTATCAGCTTGCACTGAACGTCGACGACCTTCAAATTGGAAAGGTCGAGTAACGACACCAATTGTTAACGCGCCGAGCGTCTTTGCGATTTCTGCAATGACCGGCGCCGCACCAGTACCAGTACCGCCACCTTCGCCTGCAGTGATAAAGACCATGTCAGAACCTGAAATCAATTCTTCAATTTCCGCCCGATGCGCCTCAGCTGCCTCGCGACCAATTTCAGGATCAGAACCTGCACCTAAACCACGAGTGAGATCTCTACCGATATCCAACTTGACGTCTGCATCGCTCATTAACAGTGCTTGGGCATCTGTGTTGACAGCAACAAACTCCACGCCACGCAATCCTGCGTCAATCATTCGGTTGACGGCATTGACGCCACCTCCGCCTACGCCAATTACTTTGATGACTGCGAGATAATTCTGTGGTGCTCCGGCCATGAGCCATTTCCTCCGAAAAAACGTCCATCTAGGACTCTGTTCCTCAATAATTCCACAGTGAGCGCCAGTTTTGTGGCAATCCAAGTGTTTTGCAGGGAATTTCTGGCTTATCTGACCTGAACTGTGGGGTTTCCAGTAGAAACATCCACCACTAACAAGGTGGCGGGGTTCTGTCGGCGGAACAACACCACGACCGCCACCAGTTTGTTTTGTAGATCAGTGGGAGGACCAAAGCGCACAATTGTGCCTTCCTTGAGGATCATGGATAACTCCCCTCCGCCGGCCAATTCCAACGACTTCACGCGTCCTCTGATCTCGTCGGGTAGCGCCACGACCAGTTGAGCTGCAGCTCGATAGACATCGTCTGCAAATGATCCAGCGTCAAGAGATGCGCCGGTACCTGTCACTTGTAGATATTTGGTGGGCCAACCATCCAGAACGGCAATGATAAAACCTCGAGCGTCAATGATTCGGGCTCGCTGGTCCTCGCCGACGTACCACACAACGGGGACCCGCTCAGCCACTTCAACCAATGCAGCCCCGGGGAAATCAGTAGTGATGCGCACCTCAGAAACCCACGGATCCTCAAGAACTCTTTCCCGTGCCGCACGCGTGTCGGCAGTAAACACCGAAGCACCATCGAGCAATGCAGTCACTTCTTCAATCGTTTTTGGAGAGGTGTACACATTGCCTTCAAAGACCACATTGCGAATAGCAAACAATGGAGAAGCTAAGACTCCAAGCACTACTGCCACCGTGACGAATAGTCCAAGAGCCAACTTGAACCATTTCACCTTCCGCAAACGTTCACGTCGTTTATGTCGCCGTTGACGTTCTTCAAATCTCGGATCGGGACGATCTTCGTCCACAATGATCACGCGGTCCATCTCGTCATCGACAATGACTAAAGTCCCACTACCGTCATCAACTGCTTCCATCACATCACCATGACGAGACAAAGGGGTGAGTAATGGGTCAACTGGTGCTGGGGTGAGGTCTGGTTCAAGACCAAGTTCTGCAGCAATTGAAATGACCTCGGCCATCGGGGTTGTATCTTTGGCTATCGCAGTTGTGTGACCTTCAGAATCCGACATGGACACGTCATCGGTTTCACCAACAACCCCCGTTGTACTGAGGTCGTTAGTTGTGAGATTGGAATCCGTGCCACCAAACAAGTGCGACAGCTCTTCGAGAACCTCGGCAGAAACCTCAGTCACCGCCACCTCATCGTCAATGCGTCTGTTGTTCTCTTCATCTCTTGTCATTGGGAATCTCCCAATAATGCGCTCAGATGCTTTCGAGCACGTACTTTTTCTGCATCGTGATGAGTGGGGTCAGCGAACTGATCAACAATCTCGGATGGAAAACCTAAAAGACACACCTCGCTGCGAAGAGTGATTCCATGAGCTTCTCTTACGGCTGTTTGCACGCTTGACATCACTTTGACAATGTCGAGTGCAGTGGCTGTGGGCTCGGCTTGAATGAAGTTGGCATGTTTCTGTGAGACCATGGCACCCCCATGATGTTGACCTCTTAAACCAAGTGCATCAATGAGTGCGCCTGCACTTCCCGACCCAGGCGCTGGATTTACAAATACAGACCCTGCGTTGCGCCCTCCGGGTTGATTCTCACGTCTCCAACGCACAACCTCATCAATGATGCGCGTTCCTTCTTGCGTTGACACCTCAGAAGTAGCAAAACGTGCATTCATCACCAGATGATGTGCTGCCAATGCCGAACCTCGAAAATGAAGTCCCAAATCTGATGTAGCGACATCTACTGATTTTCCGGACTTCAAAGACACCACATGCGACGACACCAGCGAATCACACATCTCTGCACCATGGCCGCCAGCGTTCATTCGCACAGCACCACCGACACTGCCAGGAATTCCTACACACCATTCCAAACCCCCACGCCCGGCGCCCACCGACCTCCGCGCCAAGATGGGCATCGTCATTGAGCCCGGTGCGGTCACGATGTCATTGTCTACCCGCACTTCAGCATCTCTAGTAGCCGATGAGAGCACCACAGCGAGACCGTCAAAACCGTCGTCACACACAAGTGTGTTGCTTCCCCGACCCACAATCGCAAGCGGAATCGATGGATAGCTCGAGAGAATTTCTGCAAGTTCACCACAGGAATCAACATCACCGACCACAATCCCAACAGATGCTCTGCCTCCCACTGCATACGTGGTGAGCGGACCAAGAGCAAAATCTTGGCGTACATCAAACCCCGCACGCATCAACACTTCAGATACTTCCCGCATTGCTTCCATCGACAACATCACAACACCCCAGTCATTACATCGTCGGGGAAAGTTTCAATGTCGCCGCAACCCATAGAGATACAACCATCACCAGGGCGCACGTATTCGACGACACTACGAACAACATCGGCTCGCGTGGGAGCCCACACCACATCACATTCTGGGTGCGCATCACGAATTGCTTGCCATACCAATTTTCCTGTGACACCAGAAATTGGTGTTGTGCCCGATGCATAGATATCAGTAATGACAACTCGATCAGCGTCTATAAAACAGTTGGCATAACTTGCATACATCTCCGCGATGCGGTGATACCGATTGGGCTGAAAGACCGCAATAATTCTCCCTGTGACTTCAGGATGAGTTTTCATTGCCTGTAACGCTGATTCAATTTCAGCAGGCAGATGTGCGTAATCATCAATAAGTACCGCCTCATTGAAACGTCCGCGCTCAGTAAAGCGGCGCACCACGCCACCAAAACCCTTCAGTGAGTCAAGTGCATCGACGAGATTAATACCCAAACCGTCCAGCATTGCAATTGCTGCAGCCACATTCATCGCATTATGGATTCCTCGCAATGGAACTGCACATGCAAAAATTTCTCCGTTGATCGCCATTTGTATCTCAAGACCTTGGCTTGTTGATACCACTTCAGCAAGACGCACGTTTGCAGCGATGTCATAGCCAAAAGTACGCACTGAAACATTCTGCACACGCTGTGCAATGTCCTTGCTTGTCGCTTCATCTGCGTTCATGACCACAATTCCTGGTACTCCAGCAATCACATCAGCCATTGCGTTTTGAAGTTGAGCAAAGGAACCAAAATAATCTAGGTGATCAACATCTACATTGGTCACAATGATGTGCCTTAGGGGCAATGTCTCTAATGTTCCATCGCTTTCGTCTGCTTCCAGAACACACAACGAGGAAGAGCCCACTCTTGCACCAGCGAGTAAGCCGGGAACTTCTGCCCCCACGATGGCCACGGGGTCACGGCCACACGACGTCAACATGTGAGTCACAAGAGCCGATGTGGTTGATTTACCATGGGTGCCCGCAACACCAATTGTGGGGATTTGCTGACACAGCCCAGCCAAGATTCCTGAACGGTGATGCACCGCAACATTGATCTCCCGAGCTCGCACTAATTCAATGTTGTCTTGAGGAATCGCAGTGGAATAAACGACAAGATCAGCTTCGTTGACAAGATCTGCATTGTGACCAACTGTGACCTGTACACCTGCATCTCGCACTGTGGCCAAAGTGACTGATTCACGCATGTCGGACCCAGACACTTGATGACCCAATCCTGCAAGCACAATCGCAAGAGGGGCCATGCCAGGGCCGCCTACGCCCACAACATGGATACGCCGGGAGACCGAAAGGTCTACGGGAAGTTCGCGTGGGCGGCGGGCCAATGGATCAGACATGAGAGTCCCCATTGTTTCATGTGGACGTCGTCAAGCAGTGGCGTTCTGAATTGCCGCGACCAGGGAAGGACCCCGATGAAGAGCGCCCAACGCATACGCACCAGACGCCAAAGCCTTCTGGCTCTGAGCATCTTCCAGAACTTCAAGGATTTTGCGCACTCCATCGGCGGTCTTGAGTTCATCTTCTACAAGCAACACCGCCCCTCCTTGGTCACTAAGCCACATCGCGTTCAGCATCTGATGGTCTTCAGTTGCATCAGCCCAGGGCACCAATATCGATGCAATTCCCACCGTGGCAATCTCAGCCACCGTGCTCGCTCCAGCTCGCGCAAGTAACACATCACATGCGGCGTAGAGATCAGCCATCTCCGACATATAGCCACGTCGGATGTAGGTGACATGCGAGGGAATCACAGGCTCAACATCTTTCTCATTACGTGGACCACACACGTGAAACAGAACTACTTCACC
>JAUMDU010000127.1:0-2292 GCA_032121425.1 Ilumatobacteraceae bacterium
GGTACAAGTGGGGGAACCCACTGCATCACGGTTGGTGTCGATTCACAATGTTGCTTGGACAATTGCGCTCATGGCTCAAATGCGGGAAGCCATTGGGCAAGGCACATTTGGGGCGTTACGTCAAAAGGTGCTCGAGGTATGGGGTTAGGAAATAGGCCACAACAGCCTTCTCGTGGCTAGTATTGCCCACTGTGATTGCAATTCTTTTGGCTTCAGAATCCGGTTCAGGCAATAACGGCAACCCTTTTCCTTCGCTTATCTTTTTTGCGGCGATTTTCGGCGCCATGTACTTTCTCTTGTTGCGACCCCAGCGTCGCCGATTGAAGGAAAGTCAGGCTCTTCAGTCATCTATCTCGGTGAATGATGAGGTCGTTCTTACCTCGGGTATTTACGGATATATCACTGCAATCGAAGATGATGTGTTGTGGGTAGACATTGCCGATGGCCACGGATCAGAGCGCATTGAAATCCGAGTTGCGCGAGGATCTGTTGCGCGTAAAACAGCGCCACCCACCGAGAACGACCAGAAGAAGAAGTAGTTCTTTATGTCCACACGTCGGCTGTGGGCCGTCCTTGTGTTGTTCACTGTTGTGGTGAGTGGCTCCTTTGTAGCCAACATCGTGGCGAACAATACCCCTTCGCTTGGTTTAGATCTTCAAGGTGGCGCTTCGGTCACTTTGACCCCCATTGGTGAATTTGAAGATGGCGCTTTAGATGCTGCTGTGGAAGTTATTCGCCGGCGAGTTGACTCCATTGGTGTAGCAGAGCCTGAGATTATTCGACAAGGCAACACGGTCGTAGTGAACTTGCCAGGTGTGAAAAATCAAGATGAAGCACTTGCACTGATCGGTCGCACTGGGGCTGTAGAAATGCGACCCGTCTTGAACATTGTGGAACAAGAAGTTCCCGATACTGGGCCCACCACAACAACAGGCGAACAAACGTCTACAACCTTGGCCAATCCCACTGGTGGTGTCGGCGAGTCACGTCGGGTTCCGGCCACTGCCGATCAAGACGAACCAGTTGTAGATGATGGTGTTCCTGTGCCGCTCGCAGCGCAGTCGGGTGTGCCTGGCGAAGGTGACAATGATGGGTCTGGTCTTGCGCCCGGACAAACGGTGTTGCCTGGAGCCAAAGACGGATTGTTGTATTTGCTTGGACCTGCAGAGGCAACTGGCGAAGTGTTTTCCAGTGATGCATCTGTACAAGTTGATCAAGGCGCATGGGTCGTCACCGCAAACTTGCGTGGCGGTGCTTCCGGTGAAGATTTATGGAACTCTTTAGCAGCGCGATGCTTTGCAGGCGGAGCTGATTGTCCCTCCAAGCAAATAGCCATCATTTTGGATGGTGCGGTGATCTCAGCACCAGTGGTACAGGTGCCTAGTTTTTCGGGAAGTGTGCAAATCAGTGGCGACTTTACTGAAGCCGAAGCCAATGATCTCGCCAAGATTCTCCAGTTCGGTGCTGTTCCCGTGGACTTCGATGCTCCGACAGTGCAATCAGTATCTGCAACCTTGGGTAAGGATTCACTTGATGCGGCAATCCTTGCTGGTTTAGTGGGTGTAGCGCTGGTACTGATCTTTTTGTTTGCTTACTACCGACTTCTTGCAGTTGTGGCCATTGGTGGGCTTGCAATTTCTGGCATGTTGTTGTGGAGTGTCATTGCGTGGTTGTCCAGGTCGAATGGATTGGCATTTACATTGTCGGGAGCCGCTGGTGTCATCGTGTCCATTGGTACAGGAGCGGACTCGTACATCATGTTGTTTGAACGACTTAAAGAAGACATTCGTGCTGGGCGAACTCTTCGAAATTCAGCAACACGTAGTTTTGAAAATTCTTGGCGCACCATCATTGTCGCCAACACATCAACACTCATTGGTGCAGTGATCTTATGGTGGCTCTCTATTGGGTCAGTGAGAGGATTTGCTTTCTTCTTGGGTCTGTCGTCATTGACAAGCATGATTGCCGTGTATTTCTTTACTCGCCCGGCAGTGCTGTTGATTTCAGATTGGAATCGCTTGAATACCCGTGGAGTGCTCGGTGTCAGAACATCACAAGTTCTGGGAGATGAAAAGCAATGATTAAAAAGCTATTTCGAGGTGAAAACACGTACAACTTCTATGGTCGTCGCCGTATTGGTTTCATTGCTTCGTCAATACTCGCATTGGTGTCGGTGGGTTCACTCGTTTTTGGTGGATTGAATTTGGGTATCGACTTCCGTGGCGGTGTGGCATTTGAGGTTCCCACCAAAGGCGAGATGAGCGTGGCAACTGCTCGTGACGTATTGAATGC
>JAUMDU010000128.1:0-7068 GCA_032121425.1 Ilumatobacteraceae bacterium
TGCGCGATCGTAACGATGATGAGATTGCCAGCACATTTGCCCACTCTTGCACATCACTGCACACTGCCTTTATGAGTTGTAATCAAGCAATGCTGCGCGACCCAAATAGACGTAGCAAGAGTTGGTGTGGTCAATGTCCAAAATGTAGGTCTGTGTTTTTGTCGCTTGCTCCACATCTTTCACCTGCACACCTCACAGAGATATTTGGGCGGGATTTACTAGATGATGCGTCACAGATCGCCGGATTCAAAGATTTGATTGATGTGGATGCCAAGCCCTATGAATGTGTGGGAGAAATTGCATCTGCACGTCACGCACTTGTCTCATTGCAAGCTCTCCCCGAATGGAAAGATCACCGTGTCGTGGTGGCCATTGGCGAAGTGCCTCCCATCAATCACACAACTTCAGTGTCACACCACGGGCACTTCATCCCTGAACAGATTCATCGCCTTGTTGGCAAGGTGTTTTCCGCATGAAGTTAAGCGACATCACTGGGATGTCAGTTGCCGTGTGGGGTGGCGGACGCGATGGGCGTGCCGCAGCGCAACATTGCATTGCGCACAAGTGCGATGTCGTCATGGTGAGCGACTCACCTGAGACAGATAACGCTTCACAGACCACCGCTCACGAATTGGACATACCGCTTGTTGCCAGTGCGCAACTGGCCTCACTGGATATTGGGTTCGTTATACGTTCACCTGGAATCTCTCGGTATCGACAAGAACTCGCCCAACTTGCTCAGCGCGGAATCAACTCTTCTAACTTGCTTGCACTTTGGCTTGCTGATCAACCTCCAGAGCGCATCATTGGAGTGACTGGAACCAAAGGCAAGAGCACCACAGCCACAATGATTGAACAAATCATCACAACAACCCATCGATCAGTTGCGCTTGCGGGAAATATTGGCGTCCCAGTGACACAGATTTCCGAAGATATAGACGTTGTTGTGCTTGAAGTTTCGAGTTACCAAGCAAGTGATTGCACTACGTCGCCGGCAATTGGGGTTCTCACCGCCCTCGGTGAAGATCACATCACCTGGCATGGAACACTCGAGCGTTACCACCGCGATAAGACAAATGTGTTTGCACATCCACAACTCACCAAGATGATTTTTCATCCTGACGATGAAACCGTCGTTCAATCACTGCGCACTATTGATGCTGATGCACGGCACTTTGCTTCACCATTAGCAATACAAGACATTCTTGAGCGCAGTCGCATGACAGGCGTATATGAACGAATGGGAAACACTACTTTCCCCCGCAATCTCACCTTGGCAATCCATGCCGCATACGCCATAGAACCAACTCTCACAGCAGAACATGTTCTCGATGCAATAGAAAACTTCACGCCGTTGCCTTCACGACAAAACAACATCGGATCAGTGCGTGGCGTGAACTTTATTGATGATGCATTGGCCTCAAATCCTCTTGCAACAATCGCAGCAATTGAGCGATACACAGATGCACCATTGATTGTCATCATTGGTGGACAAGATCGCACCGTGGATTACTCAGACCTCATTGCTGCGCTAAACACCCAAGAACACATAGCAGGAGTGATTCTTTTAGGCGACCCCGATGATGTGTTAGCCAATCGCATTGAATCTTTGCTCCACAAATGTCACCGCGTACATACTCACAATGTGGAAGATGCGGTGCGCATTGCCCTTTCGCTGGGCTCTCCTGGGTGCAACATCCTCTTGAGCCCCGCTGCCCCCACCCCTTCACACATTGGCGATTACACGCATCGCAGTGATGCGTTCCATAAAGCGATGCTTGAGGCAAGTAGCCTTATCTAACTGTGGGATCAGACAACACCGTCGGGCGGGAATCCGTAGAACATGCGCGCGAGCTTGCCGAAGCTACTGCTGCTGCACACGCCCATGAGGAATCGACAGAAGCGTCGCACGGACACGGCAAGCCTGTAGCAAGCACTGCACTTGCACTTGGAGCACTTGGAGTGGTCTATGGCGATATTGGCACAAGCCCTCTTTATGCCATCAAGGAAGCCTTCACTGAACATAGCCATGTGATGACTGTCGACACCATCAATGTGTACGGCATCAGTTCGCTTGCATTTTGGTCGTTGATTATCATCATCTCGCTCAAATATCTCATGTTTGTGATGCGAGCAGACAACCACGGGGAAGGCGGCATTTTGGCTCTCACCGCACTTGTGATGCCAAAACGTGGCGAAAAAGGACGACGTACTTCAGCGTTAGTCACACTGGGAATTTTTGGCACCGCGTTGCTGTACGGAGACGGCATCATCACGCCGGCAATTTCAGTGTTAAGCGCAGTTGAAGGACTCCAAGAAGTCTCATCTTCGTTTGATCAATGGGTGGTTCCTATTGCCATTGTCATCTTGATGGGTTTGTTCCTTGTTCAAAGTCGAGGAACTGGTGCTGTCGGCAAAGTCTTTGGCCCTGTCATGGTGGTGTGGTTTTCCACACTGGCCATCATCGGTTTATCTCAAGTTTTAAAGAATCCTGAGATCATCCAATCGGTCAATCCGTATTATGCCTTCCAATACTTCACTCATGAAACAGGAAAAGCATTTCTTTCGCTGGGCTCTATTTTTCTCGTAGTCACCGGTGGTGAGGCACTGTATGCAGACATGGGACACTTTGGTCGCCGCCCCATCATGGTGGGATGGTACGGAATTGTCCTGCCTGCATTAGTTCTGAACTATTGGGGACAAAGCGCTTACTTGTTATCTCACCCCGAAGACGTGGAGAGTCTTTTTTTTCGGATGGTCCCCGACCCCATCTTGGTTCCCATAGTCATTCTGGCCACGTGTGCAACTGTGATTGCATCACAAGCGTTGATCTCGGGAGTTTTCTCTCTCACTGCTCAGGCAGTGCAGCTCGATTATCTTCCCCGCATCAAAATTCGACACACGTCACAAAGTCAAAGCGGGCAGATCTATGTTCCATTGGTGAACTGGGCATTGATGTTTGCCTGCATCGGACTAGTAATCGGTTTTCAAACAGCAAGCAATTTGGCCGCGGCCTATGGCATTGCAGTCACTATGACGATGGTGATCACCACACTCATATTCTTCCGCGTTCTCACTGACCGTTGGGGATGGCATCCACTTCGAGCCACCCTACTGTGTGTTCCATTACTGCTCATTGAGTTTGGATTCATGGGTGCCAACCTGGTCAAGATTCCACGCGGTGGATGGTTCGCTCTTGCCGTCGGCCTGATTTTGATGGTGCAAATGGCTACATGGCGTCGTGGTCGTGCACTTGTCGCTCAGCGTATTCATCGTGGCGAGCGACCCATCACTGATGTTCTCGATGACACTGAAGACATTAAGAGAGTATCGGGCATAGCTGTCTTTATGTTCAAAGATCTTGGCAAGGCTCCACCTGCTTTAGTGAACAACTTGCGCCACAACAAAGTTCTTCATAAGTGCACCCTTATTGTCGCCGTCGATACAGCAAGCGAGCCTCGTATTGATATCAACAAGCGTGCTCACGTCACAAAGATTGGTCCCGGGGTGTACCAAGTGCAGTTAGAGTTCGGATTCATGGAAGATCCTGATGTTCCTACTGCATTGACGCAATTGGATTATCCCGGCTTGGAATTCGATGCAGAACATGCCACATACTTCCTTGGACATGAATCAATCATTGCTGGTAAAGCTCCTGGCATGAACAGAGCGCAAGAACATCTCTTTGTGTTCCTCAATCGCGGCGCAGATAGCGCCGGACGTTTTTTCAATCTTCCTGTCGATCGTGTCTTTGAAGTGGGAACACACGTCGAGATCTAGCAATGAGTTGCTACTTCTGGAGTCGTTCTTCTCGAAGCGCCGACCGTCGTACTTTCCCAGCATCATCACGAAGTGGTGCGGCAACAAATTCAAAACTACGGGGCACCTTGTAGATCACTAACCTTTCGCCCAAGAACATCTTGAGTTCTTCTTCGGACACTTGATCACTGTCAGCTTCGATAATGGCATGCACAGTGCTTCCTTTATCTTCATCAGGTAGACCAATGACCGCACACGAGCGCACGTGAGGATGTTCTTGAATTGCTGATTCAATCTCTGCGGGATAAATGTTTGCACCACCCGACAAGATCATGTCGGCCGCACGATCACCCAGATAGAGATAGCCCTCATCATCGAGACGACCCATGTCGCCTAATGATTCCCAGCCACCTTCCAAAGTACGCGCATCGGCACCGACATAGCGATATGTGGGTGTCTCACGCAAACGACGCATCCACACCTCGCCCATCTGGCCTGCGGGTAATTCTTCGCCAGTGTCACTGGTGATCTTTACAGTGCCGGGAATGACACGGCCCACAGAGCCACGATGCGTGAGCCATTCCACACCGCTGATTGTGGTGGCTGTTTGTGCTTCGGTGCCGGCGTAGAGCTCGAAAATGCGCTCAGCACCCAGCCAATCAATCCATGACTGCTTCAGCCACTCGGGACACGGTTCAGCCAAGTGCCACACCACACGCAAACTCGACATGTCATATTTGAAACGAACATCGTCGGCAAGGCGAATAATGCGCTTCATCATTGTGGGCACCATGTACAACACAGAACCACGATGCTCTTCAATGGCACGCAAGGTTTCTTCTGCATCAAACTTGGGCAACAGCACCACATGGAGTCCGTGAAGCCATGCTTGGCAACTCCACACCGCAGGACCATTGTGATACAACGGCCCAGGCATCACTAAACAACCGCCTGGATCCATCAGCAATGGCACTGGTGCGCTGGGGTCAAGGGCAGCGGGGTCGCCAGAGATAATAAGTTTTGGTCGCCCAGTGCTTCCCCCAGAAGTGGGTGCTTTCCAAGCAGAAGAAATCACGCGCGGTAGATGAGAGGCATCGCCATCTGGTGCACGAAATCCATATGGCACACAAGTGCGCCCTGGGTATTCACCTTGCGCTACACCCACAATTGCAGAAGGGTTTGCTAACTCGATGAGTGCATCGAGTTCACGTTGTGGCAATCGCGAAGAGATGGGCTGTGGCGTTGCGCCCAGGCGCCATGCTGCAACGTAGGCAATAAAGAAATCAATGCTGTTGGGCACAGCCACCGTCACCATGTCGCCTTCTTTGGTGCCATGTTCTGCGAGGTACAACGCGAGGTTGTCACCAAGTCTCAACAGCTGAGATCGAGTAACTGTGCGATCTTGGCAACTCACAGCCGGTGCCTCAGGGTGCTGTGCAGCTAGTTCTTCAAGGCGATCAAGAAAAGAAATCATCAGAACAATGTTTAGTCTGATTTCACCCTTGTTGATTTCATTGGAGTTCTACAACAACGAGTTCTACAACAACAAGGAGAACGCGGGAACCGAGATAAATCCCACGATGGTGCCTACCCCCACCACAAAAGCAACCAATTCTTCATCAAATCCTGCTCGAAGAGCGACAATGCCTGCGGTGATCATTGGTGGTGCACTGGCTTGCAACAAAGACGTCGACCACATCAGATCTGTTCCGTTGTGCGAGAGAGCGACCACCATGGCTACAACACCTGGTACCCACACCATCTTGATAGACAGGCCCCACAGCGCAGGCATCAACACACGTTGAGAAAGACGAAGACGGAAACGTAGACCTACTGTTGCCATCGCTACTGGAGCCACAGTGCGACCAATGCCGTCTAGGCCCGTGTAGACAAAGTCGGCGATGTCGAGAAATCTCACAGGAACACTGATCAACAAAGCAACAAATGGAGCAAAGCGCAACAACCGTTGTACAAGATCGCGCCACGACACCGTGCCACCGCCATAGGTGCTTGTCACATATGCACCCCAAAGAGAAAGCGCGAGAAATGTTCCCAATTGGTCATAGGCAATTGCAGCTGCCAGATGTTCGGAGCCAAGCAACCCCTCCACCATGCCTAAACCCAAAAAACTCGTATTGCCTAAAACCCCAACGAGCAGCAAAGCACCCGTGACATGTGAAGGCCACGCAAAGGTACGGGCAATCACAACAATTGCCAATGCACATAACGACATTGATACCCATGCCACTCCAATGGGAACAAGCAACGCACTTTCGATGGTCACCTGCGACATTGACGAAATAATTACTGCCGGCAATGCACACACCAATACGTATTTCTCGGCCATTGAGATAAACGCTGTGGGTACTGGCCGCACCGTGGAAACAAGCCATCCGATAAAGAATGCGGTTATCACGATGCCAATCACTCCTCGAAACTACTTCCCCACAACAGTTCCCCAAGGAATTGCAACGCCTCCCGATGTGGAAAAATGACCCTATGGGCTCAGAGTTAACGGAAATTACATCGCCATTGATCGGAACGGTCTTCAAGATTTCTGTACAACCGGGAGATGTTGTTGTCGACGGACAAGAAATAATGATTATCGAATCCATGAAAATGGAGCACCCTGTAGCAACGGGAGTGGACGGAACAATTACCGACGTCTTGGTGACTGAGGGCAGCACTGTCACTGCAGGACAGGTACTCATCACCATTACTCCTGGTCACATTGATCGTTCACTCGCCAAGACCGCGCACCAAGAAATTGATGGGGGTCCACGTGATGACATGGCTCGCTATCAAGAACGTCGATATCTCACCACCGATGCAGCTCGACCCGATGCCCAACACAAGCGCGCCGTGCGCGGTCAACGAACCGCACGTGTCAACATCGCCGACCTCGTTGATGAAGGCTCATTTGTGGAATATGGATCGTTCGCTATTGCTGCTCAGCGCCGTCGACGCACGCTAGAAGACTTGATTGCCAATACTCCCGGAGATGGATTAGTGGGAGGTATAGGAACTGTAAATCATTCTCAGTTCCCCACCGATGCAGCCAAAGTGGTGGTCGCCTCATACGACTACACCGTTCTTGCAGGAACACAGGGCTACCAAAACCACCGCAAGAAAGATCGCCTTTTCGATATCGCACGTCAACTTCGTCTTCCTGTGGTGCTATTCGCAGAAGGAGGCGGAGGTCGCCCTGGTGACACCGATGCTCCGGGAGTTGCAGGTCTTGACTGTCTCGCATTTTCTTACTTTGCACAACTGTCTGGTTTAGTACCCCTAGTCGGTATTGCTTCTGGT
>JAUMDU010000129.1:0-7851 GCA_032121425.1 Ilumatobacteraceae bacterium
CGCTGACTGCGGATGATTTTTTAAATTCAGGAACAGCGACTGGTTGCGTATTTTCAGTTTCACCATCATCTGGCACGGCTTCGTCCTTCACCATTTCTGTCACTGGATGTAGTGATGGAACAGTGGCACCAACTCTTGCAAGTGGATCAATCACAACTTCTGCTGGGGCATCCGGACCTGGTGCTTCTTCAACTGCAAACTCTGTCACGCTCGACACAACTCCGCCAACATCACCCTCAGGTGTTGACCTCGCAGCGGCATCGGACACTGGTGCATCAGATTCAGACAACAACACCAACGACACCACCCCCACCTTGAGTGCAACTGGTGGAGCAAACGGTGACACCATGACCATCTCGGCCACCAACGGCGGAACCACCCAATCATGTTCCTATGTCATCGGGTCAGCCACAAACTGCACACTGCCCACACTCACCGACGGCACATGGAACATCTCATCGACATTGACTGATTCATCTGGCAACACCTCTACCTCTTCATCTGCATTACCGATCACTATTGACACAACCCCACCATCAGCACCCTCAGGGGTTGACCTTTTGGCAGCATCTGATACCGGTGCATCAGATTCAGACAACAACACCAACGACACCACCCCCACCTTGAGTGCAACTGGTGGAGCAAACGGTGACACCATGACCATCTCGGCCACCAACGGCGGAACCACCCAATCATGTTCCTATGTCATCGGGTCAGCCACAAACTGCACACTGCCCACACTCGCCGACGGCACATGGAACATCTCATCGACATTGACTGATCCGTCTGGCAACACCTCTACCTCTTCATCTGCGCTACCCATCACTATTGATGGCACTGCACCATCTGCACCCACTGGTCTGGACTTATTGACGGCATCTGATACTGGCTCATCAGACTCTGACAATTTCACAGGTGATAACACCCCCACCTTGAGTGCAACTGGTGGTGCGAACGGTGACACCATGACCATCTCGGCCACCAACGGCACAACAACCGTGTCATGCACCTACGTCATCGGCGCAGCAACAAACTGCACACTGCCCACACTTACCGACGGCACATGGAACATCTCTTCCACGTTGACTGATCCGTTGGGCAATGTGTCTGCAGTATCTGGTGCTTTGCCAGTCACTATTGCCACTGCACCACCATCGCGGTCAGCACCTGATTTGTTGGCAACATCGGACAATGGTGCATCTAACTCTGACAACATCACCAATGACTCCACACCAGAGATCTCTATTCCGGGGGCTCTCACTGGCGATGAGGTGACCGTGTCGGCTACAAACGGCACCTCGACAGTGACGTGTACATACACAGTTGGTGTAGCGACAAGTTGTTCATTGCCCACATTGTCTGATGGCACATGGACGGTGTCTGCTTCTGTGACTGATGCTGCAGGAAATACCGGGCCATCAACGGGATCATTACCGCTCACTATCGACACGACCCCATCATCAGCACCCACAGGGGTTGACCTATTGGCATCATCGGACACTGGTGCATCAAACACAGACAACAACACCAACGACGCCACACCCACCTTGAGTGCAACCGGCGGCAGTAACGGTGACACCATGAATATCTCGGCCACCAACGGCACAACAACCGTGTCATGTAACTATGTCATTGGCACAGCAACCAGCTGCACATTGCCCACGTTGCGAGATGGTGTGTGGAATGTGACTGCAACCCTGACCGACACTGCAGGGAATAGTTCGCCTGCATCAGGGGCACTTGCACTCACCATTGACACACGCCGTAGTGCGGCCCCTACCAGTGCCAATGGTGCAGGTGGACTTCCATCATCATCAATCGCTGATACCCAATTGCAGATAACAACCGGACCAAATTCCATGACAGGACGGATCCGATTCGCTCCGCACGCCGCCGCACATGGCGCAACAGCAGTTGTGTTCACTGTGTATAACACCTCAGGAAAAATTGTGAGCGTCATCACAAGAAGAGTGAAGCCCACAGACAAATCTGCGTCAATCATAGTAAGAAACGACGGATCTCTTTCTGTTATCCGAGCACATACCACTAACAAAGTCGGTGTTTCGGTGTCTGCACGGAAAGGCGCAAACGTCATGCGTGGAAGAACCTCTCAGGGAACAATGGCTGATGGTCGACCAACACTGCGCGGCACAGCGATTGGCGAAACTATATTTTTCAGAGGAAATTCGGCAGAATTGACACCTCGCACTACGGCAATTCTTGACGAAGTTGCCCGAACCATCAACTCCCAAGGAGGCAAACTCTTTGTCTCTGGTTTTGCGCGCAAGAACGGCATTGATACACCGAAATACCTGCGTAATCTCTCAGAACGACGTGCATTTGCTGTGTCAATGTATCTCTCGTCGAAGGGTGTACGACTCTGGACTGTCTACCAAGGCTTCGGAGCTGTGACTAAAGAGATTGGAACACCCAAAGAGCGACGAGTAGAAATTCGCTGGCATTCTTTGCAATAGTCTGAAAGATTGATCACTGTGAGCACGACAGAACTTTGGCAGATGGACGGGGTTGAAGTAGCCAAACTCCTCCGTAATAAAAAAATCAGTGCTCAAGAGATTGCTGTCTCGCAGATAATGCGTATCAATGCAGTGAACGGAAAACTCAATGCCATTGTTGAACGCTGCGACGAAGAAGCGATAGCTGATGCCCGAAAGATTGAATCCCTACACAGCAATTCCCGTTATGCGGGGATGACAATGACAACAAAAATCAACGCCGATCACTCTGGGTTCTCAAATAGCAATGGCGTGAAAAGATGGGCAAAGTCGCCCTCGCAACACACTGCACCGTGTATTCAAGGCATGATTGACTCAGGAATGATCATGGTCGGTCGTACAAATGCTCCTGCTATGGCCATGAGATACCACACCGACAACGATCTATTTGGTGAAACGCTTAATCCCCACGGAATTCATCTCACATGTGGCGGATCTAGCGGAGGAGCAGCTTCTGCAGTTGCTGCAGGAATGTGCCATGTTGCGCAAGGAAGCGACGTCGGCGGGTCCATCCGATTCCCGGCATATTGCAATGGCGTTATCGGATTACGACCAACGATGGGACGAATGACCACCGGTGGCACCAACCCGAATGCACGGGGTTGGACTGCTGCAAACATGGCAACGTACGGCCCGATAGCCAGAACAATGCAGGATCTGCGTGCTGCCTATCACACAATGTTGCAACCTAACTGGGCTGATCCATTTTGGACTCCAGCGCCGGAGTCCTTCGCTCATCAACATTCTTCACAAAAGGTTGCCCTCGTCATAGACGACTCATTAGGTGTTGACCCAATTGTCCGGGACACAATTCGATATACAGGGAAGTTACTTGAGAATGCGGGCTACGAAGTAATAGAACAATCACCTCCACGGATGGAGGAATGCTTCGACCTATGGATGTCGCTGAGTTCACTAGACCTTCTGCTTGGTCTCGTTCCAATGCTTCCTCTCACTGATGACACTGGACTAACCACTGTCTTTGAAAACTGGCAGCACGATTTTCCAGCCCCCACAGCAGAGGTCTTTTTAAAGGCACACATGTTGCGAGACTTACTTATACGAGACTGGAATCAGTTCTTTGAAAAGTATCCCTTGGTGGTTTTGCCTGCGTATGCCACTTCATTTATGCGCCGTTCTCAAGACACTGAGAATCCCTCATCAATGACTGAAATTGCAAAAGACGCTAGATACATGCTGAACATCCCCGCACTTGCCTTCCCAGCGATGTCCTTCCCTATTGGATCAGATAACGGAGCACCTTTAGGCGTGCAAATTGCTGCTCATTCCTGGCGGGAGGATCTGATACTCAATGCAGGTGATGTCATTGAGCAACAACTAGGGAAAATCTCTCCTGTTGATCCTGCGTGGTGAACATCACACACATAAAGTTCGTATTCAGAGATATCAAAACCGACTAGTTGAGTGTCAATTTCTCACAGAGAAACTCTCGGTATTCCTCTGCAGTAAAGAAGTTGTTATTG
Organism: Ilumatobacteraceae bacterium; assembly: GCA_032121425.1. Lineage (GTDB taxonomy): Bacteria > Actinomycetota > Acidimicrobiia > Acidimicrobiales > Ilumatobacteraceae > UBA2093. The sequence continues at coordinate 3,998 of JAUMDU010000129.1, forward strand.
AAAAGTGTTCGATAGTACGGATTCTGCTGTGCAAAAACCATGATAAAAAATCTCTTATCAAATTTTTCTTGAGGCGCCATTCGGTCCTGTAATTTATCCAACTCGACTGTCCACAATTCCAAAAGTCTCTGGCTACACACCTTGAGTCGGTCATGTAGGTCATTATTGTGCACCGAAGTTGCAAGTATCTGATTACGTAACCCTTGAACTTTTATAAGTTCAGGGGTGAGCTCCACGGGAATAGCATCAGCGAGATCTCGAATAGTTAACGCTCTCTCTGCGGGAAGGTTAGAGAGATAGATGTCCACTGCGACTTGTGTTTGTTCGTCGTAGATGTCCCCCAGGACACGTGCCAGCAGTCCATCCCGATTTCTGAAAAACCGGTAAATCTGGGTGATTGAAGTATTTGATTTTTCTGCCACATCAGCCACACGAAGGCCCAGGATGCCGTTTGCCAGTAACTCTTCACGTGCACTTTGGAGAATTCCAGCACACACACTCGACTTGTCTTTCACCTTTTACATATTAGACGGGTTGAGAAATAACCGACATTTTTAGGTTTGATACAAAAGTTGCAGTGAGCAACTTTCACCCTTCGCTTGAACTGCTCGTCCAGAACCCATGGAAATAGGCTGATTACTGTCATGGCTCGCACATCTTGTACCGCACTCCGCAAAGAGCACGCAGCGCCAATGAACGGGGACCATATTTGTGGCGAACCTCAACTTATTGCCACTCGCGCAATCACCATTGCTGCCCCACCGGCCGAAGTCTTTCCCTGGATTCGTCAAATGGGTTTTGGTAAAGCTGGTTGGTACAGCTACGACATCATTGACAATCTTGGACGCCGTAGTGCGACATCTATTCACCCCGAATGGCAAGACGTGAACAGTGGCGATGCAATTCCTGGAGGCCTAATTGACTTTCATGTTGATCTTGTGAACGCTCCCTACACGCTTGTGATGTCATTACGTGGGAATGGACGCATTGCAAAAAGAATCTGCTTTTCGCTTGCCTATGAGTTGCACGAGCATCCTGTAGGTACACGTCTCGTTACCCGAGTGCGCGCGCGTATAGATGCACCGTTAGGTGGGCTATTAGCTCGCTATGTTCTTGGGCCTGGTGATGGCATCATGTTGCGTCAACAACTCCGCAACATTGCCTGTCACGCTGATTCTGACAACTCATAGACTCGCCTTTATGGAGAAACCCATTATTGAATTCATTGGCATCTATGACGCCGATTCCACTTTTCGTGGAGAGATCTCCTATTGGATTGGAGCACGACTTGGGCGCAGTCATTGTTCGCTCTGCGAGATCACCCATGGGTTATTTACAACGAAAAAACAGTGGACCCAATGTGCAAGCGACTTGTCCATCCCATTCATCACTTTTCATCGCAACGATGCACCCGCAGATGTCTTGGAAGCTACCCAGGGAAACTTTCCTGTTGTACTGGCTCGGACATCTACTTCCCTCGAGATTGTTGTATCGCCCGAAGAACTAGATGCACTCGAAGGCTCACCCGAGCGCTTAGCCCAACTTCTTGACCAGAGAACTACTTCGTAGTTGGCAGCGAAGGATTGCGGCCCACCATTCCAAAGTCAAGCGTGCCATCGTGTTGTCCCAATTGGAGATAACGCGATGTGGCTCGTGTAGTTGATGAATTGCGCGAACGGATAGGACGATCTGCCGTTGTGGGGTACAGGCCATTGGGATAGCGAACCGTCACGACGTACTGTCCTGCAGGCAAGTCATCAAACCTGTACTTTCCGTCTTTGTCTGTTCTCTTTGGTTGCACGGTATTGCCAAAGAGATCCACAACTTTTCGACCATCAACAGTACGTAGAGTCACTAACACACCCGAGATGCCCCAGTCTTTACGGTTCTGAAGTCCATCGCCTTTTACGTCACGCCACACCCAATCACCCACTGATGCCGCAGGAATTCGCGTCGGAACAATTGTGGGAATGAGTTGTGATGTGGTGTACGCAGCACCAAATGGTCCTCTCCAAGTATTTGCAAGCTGGTACATCACAGGCTGTACGGCTGTGCCCACGAATCCTTTTCGGTGCACAAAAGACACTTTTCCTGTCTTTGTATTGACTGTGTAGGTTCCGTCTTTGGTGGTGAGTTTTGTCAACGTGCAAGTCGGAATCGCAGTAGGAACAACAACAACACCAGATTTGGCCACCGTTCCCAACGGGCACAGTCTTAGCGATGTCGGCACGAAAGACAATGTCTCCCCACCCGATGATGCAACTGGTCCGGGTGAATCGTTCAACCAAGGTGTAAAGGTGATAGTGCGGCCTTCTCGTGCCGATGCGGTATCAATACTCGCGCTTGGAAGTGGCGGCGCCAAGATGGTGGGATTCAAAGTAGCTGTCACAGTTTGCCCAGCGATATCACTTGCTTGATAACGCACAGGAGTGGCAACTCCTTCAAATATTGGAAGGGGGTCGAATGTGACTGTGCCGTTTGCATTGACTACAAATGTGCCCTCCCCGGGAACGACAAGTGTTCTTGCAGTACAGGTGCTTGAGTCAGAAATAGATGTACACAATCTCAAAGAACTTGCCACAACAGGAGCAACCGTTGAGAAAGTATCGTTTGCAAACGGTGTGTATGTCTGTGTCACATCATAATTTGTTGTGATCGCATCATCTTGTGCAGATGGTGGTGGAGGAATAATGGGAGTCAACGTACTTGTAGCAGTCTGACCAAGCACGTCCGTCACTTTGTACACAACTGGGGTGTGGGTTCCCACTGCAATGGTAGATAATGCGGTAAACGTTGCAACACCAGTTGTTTGATCGATAGCCCAAGTGCCTTCATCATCAATTGTCACCGTTGTGCCACAAGTGTTAGTGGATGGATCAACAAGACAAGGACCATTTGTAGCTCCTGTCTGGAGGCCCGCACCTGTCGCCAATGCGCTCGCGCCCACTACATGAGTAAAGACTGTCGTAGCTCCTGGGAGTAACAGTTTTGTTTCGGGCAGTGCTGTGGGGCGGGCAGGTGGATCAACAGTCGGCGTGATGTCAGCTGTTGCGGTACGGCCAAGAATGTCTGTTGCTTGATACGCAACTGGCGTGGCAGTACCAGTAAAGGTGGGCTCAGGATTGAATGTCACGGTGCCATTTGAATTCACCGTGTAGGTGCCCTCGCCAGCAACAGTCAACGATTCCAACGTGCAATTCGGAGCGGTTTCATTTGTGTCACACAGACGCACAGACGCAGGATTCCATGGGGCGCTCGGTACATCATTGAGGAGTGGACTAATCACTTGATTCGTGTCGTAGGCATTACGAGATACGTCATCGACTGCTGTGATGGGTGGTTCATCCACAGTAGGCGTAATGGTGGATGTCGCTGCACGACCCAAAGCATCACTCACCTGATATGAAACTGGTGTCGCAGTGCCTGTGAAAGTAGGCAACGGATTAAACACCACAGCCCCTGTTGTTGGGTTCACCGTGTAGGTGCCCTCGCCAGCGACAGTCAGAGATGTTTTGTTACACGCAGGAGCGGTTTGCTCAGCGTCACACAACAACACGGTTGTTGCCAACAATGGGAATGGCGCTGCGCCAGGAGCGTCATTTGTTACCGGCGTGTATGTCTGGTTCGTGTCGTAATCATCTGTGATTGCTTCAGGTAGAGCAGTCGGCACTGGCGGCAAGCCCACAGTCGGTGTGATTGTTGAGGTCACCGTACGATTCAAAGAATCCTTCGCCTGATACGACACTGGTGTTGCGGTACCAGTGAAAGTAGGCAATGGATCAAAGATCACTTCACCCGTTGTCGGGTTCACCGTGTATGTGCCCTGACCAGCAACAGTCAACGAAGTTTTGTCA
>JAUMDU010000130.1:0-3263 GCA_032121425.1 Ilumatobacteraceae bacterium
CAGCCAACCTCAACATTGGTTATGTAGGCATGATTCGTCAGATGGCGGGCCATGCTCGCATTCAAAATGATCCTTGGGATATCGAGCCGCTCACTATTGCGGTTCTCGATTGTCTTGCTGGCCTACCTGAAGCGCCAGCACTCGCACTTCGCTACGGCGGCATGTTGCGTGCAGCGCGTGCAATTGCAGACACCTTCGACGTGTACCACGCACGCCGGCCACAAATGATCGACGCATGGGAAAAAGGTCTCGCAGTACTTGCGCCCGAGCTTGGCAACAAGATCTCTGAAGGTGAATGGGAAATCATCCAGCCCGCACTCGACAATCAAGATCTGTGGCAGTTTCATCTGTGGACAAAAGTACGCGCACACATCGGAGTGCCTAGTCCGCCAGTGCAGATCAATTCACTAGTGAGCGGCCTCATCGATGGTTCACTCAAGCCGAGTGCAGAACGATTGCTCATTGTCGGTTTGCAAGCCCTCGATAGCCGCACCATTCAGCTGGTGCAGACACTTTCCACATACATACCTGTAGAGGTTGTGTTGGTGCACCCTTCACCAGCATTGGCCCAAAAGTGGCAACCCGAGGCACTTGCTATGAATGGTGCAGTGGGTGCCACAGCAATTCGTCCAAAAGATGCGGTGGTGGAAGAAGGCGTGCACCCATTGTTGAGTACCTGGTTGCAGGGCAGTCGCGAAGCCCAACTTGTGCTGGGAACATTCGGTATTCAGCCGTCGTTTACCGTGCAATCTGAAGTTGTGCCAACACGTACTCGGTTGCAGCACTTACAGCACTGCGTTGTGCACGAACCACATATTCCAGCGCAACCAGTGTCTGAAACTGATTTTTCTCTTCAGATTCACCGCACTCACGAGTTGAGTCGACAAGTCGAGATTTTGCACGATGCGCTTTTGCATGCATTTGATGAGTTGCCAAACCTCGAACCACATGAAATTGTCATTTTGTGCGCAGACATGGCAACGAGTGCACCAATTCTTCAATCCATTTTCGGCCGTGAAGTGCAAGTAGTGGACAAGAACGGAGTTTCTCGCACTGTCACCATTCCATTAGTTGTTGCAGACCGCGGATTACGTGAAGTCAGTGAAGGCGCACGTTTATTGTCTGCCGTATTGGAAGCCATGGGGTCTCGTGCGTCACGCACTTCGGTCATGAACGTATTAGCCGTCGACGCTGTGTTGTCCAACTTGTCTCTTACGCGTGAAGTATTTGATGTTTGGAATCAGCTTCTTGATCGAACCGGCATGAAGTGGGGCCTCGACGCTTCCCATCGTGCGCAGCAAGGCCTCGTAGCTGCAGCAGGTGAGACCTATACATGGCTCTCCACTGTGCAGCAGTCGCTACTCGGAGTCTTGCTTCCCGACGCAAAACCAGTAGCGGAACTCGGCGGAGTCATCCCGCTTGACGATCTCGATACAGCCGATGTGGACGCAGTCGCTACATTGTCGTACCTGTTGTCATTGCTTATGGAATGCGAGGTAAACACTCGCGTTCAACGCAGTGTGTCCGAGTGGTGTTCATTGCTGGAAGAACTCTTGGTGGAACTGTGTGGCATGAATAGCGACGCATTGGTAGAGCCACTTGAAGTGTTGCGTTCATTGAGAGCTTCTAGTCAGCTCATTGGTTCTGGCAGCACTACGGTCGTGCCGTTCGATGAGTTCGCCAGCATTGTGGTTGAACGCGTAGAGGCAACGCCAGGCCGCCAGCCATTGCGCACTGGCGCAGTAACGGCTACGTCGTTTGTCCCATTGCGCTCCGTCCCATTCCGTGTGGTGTGCATTTTGGGTTATGACGATGCCGTGGTCAGTGTGAAGGAAATTGAAGGCGACGACCTCACAGGCCGCCAACGTTTCATTGGCACATCCGACTCTCGAATCGATACTCGTCGTGCCTTCCTCGACGCGATGCTTGCCGCATCTGATCGATTCATCATCACTTGTATTGGCAAAAGCATCAAGAACAATGCGCCCGTTCCATTCATTACGCCGCTTGCTGAGTTTGTGGACATGTGTCTCGATGCCGACTCATCTTCTGATGAAGTAAAAGTAAAATCGAGCCGGTTGATTTTTGATCATCCTCGTCATGCAATGAGTTCTAATAACTTCATTGTCGACAAAGTTGTGCCAGGCATGGTGTGGGGCCACAACGGTGCTTCATTTACGGCAGGGTCCGTAGTGGGAACAACGAACGCGTCACAGATTTCCAAGGTGACGCCGTTCAGTGTGGAGCATCCAGAAGTGGTCACCATTGAAGACCTCATCAAGGTTCTCGATTATCCCGAAGATTTCTTCTTGAACACAGTGGGTGTCAGCAAGTGGGTAGACAAAGTGCAGGCAGATACTGCACTCTTGCCAATTGATATTGATGTGCGTCGACTACGCGAATTGTGGAATGAATTGCGTGACCTGTCGGAAGCAACGTCGTCTTCACCAAGCCGTTCATCAAAGAAATTCAAGAGTGACGAAACATCGGCCTGGCAGACCCTGAAAAAGGAACGTGGGGCGGTGCCTGTTGGAATTCTTGGTGATGATGCGCTCGACAGTGCTCAATCATTGTTAGACGAAGCAGATGCACTTGTTAAGCAGTGGGGTTTCCCCACCATGGTGGAAACCGAACACGAAATCTCCCTGCAGCTCCCCAATGGGGTAGTTGAGGGGTCTGTTTCTTATTTTGAAACTGAACAACTTGTCGGTTTTGCTTCCCTGTACGGAGTAGATCGATTGCGGTCGCGAGCTGCTGTGTTGTTATTACTGCTTGCTGCACAAGGAGTCATTAAGCATTCAACAATTCTCTTTGGATACGACGACAAGGCAAACGAAATCAAAGTAAATAATGTGTTTTTTGAGACAGAACTTACGCAAGCGGATGCTCTCCGACGGCTTGCGGGTCTTATCGACGCCGTTCATTTAGCTCGCGCGATACCAGCGGTTACTTTTGATGGGGTAGTGAAGGCAATCATCGCTGCTGACGCATCTGGTGATGAGGAAAAATCTCCTGAATTCGCTTTTGACAAATTTGTTGCTTCCGATAAATACGGAAAGTCGCTTGAACGTCGTTTGTTTGGAGAAGAGCCTAAGTATTCAGACGTGTTTGCTGCTGACGGTCCGATTCGAGAATTTTGGTCAGTTCTCACAGGCGCGGTGAACGGACCAAAGTTCAAGAGTTCTGCAAAACATGGTGTTACAACCATCAAAGTTTCGGGGTACATCGTCAAATGAGTAATACATCTGCCATCGACAAACTTA
>JAUMDU010000131.1:0-4318 GCA_032121425.1 Ilumatobacteraceae bacterium
GGTTACAGCAATTTTTTCTGTTCACGTTTTCTTATTATCCCCGAAAATTTGGCAAAACAGCAATAAAAAGACCATAGACCGAGTAGTGGTGTGGGTTATCAGGCGCAGGAATATGTTGAGTTGTATGGCTCTCGAAAAATTAAATTGGTAAGATGGAAGACACATGGCTGAAGTCATGCGCCTGAAGAACACAATGGGTAGTAACAAAGTGGTTGCGTCTGTTACTTTAACCTCATTCAGGCGCAGGGTTCCGTCCTGTGTCTATCCTGTTACTACTGAATTGAATAAAATGCAACAACAATAATTTAAAGGAAAAGCATTGCCGGTAATGATTATTTTTGACCGTTCTTAAAATTAAAGAGTAGTAACAAAACAAACACAGGACAGCGTGCTGCGCCTGTTAATAAATAAACATAAAAATAAATCAACAATGAAGAATACAGCATTGATTACAGGAGCATCTAACGGCATTGGATACGAGCTGGCCAAAATTCATGCAGCAGCAGGCGGTGATCTGGTTTTAGTTGCAAGAAACAAATCTAAATTAGACGAACTTAAAGCAACCCTGGAACAACAATTCAATGTGGCTGTGATTGTCAAGGAGTTCTTGTGCAGTGCTCCACATAACTAACGACCCGTCGCTCGACGCACACGACGCACGACACCACGAAGCCCTGCCGAAGGATGACGCACAACTCGCACCACTCGACCACATTGGCGCACCACAAATGAAGGGCGCACGGGTTGATGCACTACGAGTGCTTGTGCTTCTTGTCGTTCAAACTCCACATGTGCACTCTTTGCCGCCTCACCCTTATTGACGCCATCGGGCGTGGACTCTGACATCCAGCGTTCATGTAATAGCGCCTTGGTCTCTCGATGTCGATCACGGCCCACAGTGATGGAGTTGCCAGTTGCGGTATCGCTGTCTGGTGTGCGGATGTGATAGTTCGCAAGACGTTCTGGCACACACACAAATGGGCCTGCAGTCACTGCACGCAAGTTGAATTCCCAGTCACCCAATACTGGCAAGGTCGCATCAAACATGCCCACTGTGTTCAGTAGCGAACGTCGAAACAATGCGGCAATCGGTGGGAACGTATTGTTTCCCAACATTCCATCAAAAGTCAGTCGTTCTTGCGTGAGATAGAAATCTTCCGACAATTGTGGCCGCAAAGTTTTGCCACGCGAGAGCTCGTGAATCTTTGTCACTCCGGTGACTATTGCGGCGGCGTCACGATGTGTTGTCATCGCAGCAACTGTGCGTTCTAGAAACGTGGGCTTCCAAGTGTCATCGTCATCATGGATGACAAAATATTCAGAAGTCGAGGCCTGAAGAGCAATGTTCGATGCCTCTTCCATACCGACACGCTCTTCGAGATGAAGTACATGGATGTTGCCGCCTGGTGACCCCAGACGTGCAATGGCGACCACATCATCAACCAGGGCAGGAGATCCGCCATTGTTCACAATTACTAAAGACCAATCTGTAAAGGTCTGCTTCTGAACGCTCGTCAAAGCCCGAGCAAGCATCACTGGACGTTCATACGTCCTCATTACAACAGTCACTAACGACATTTGGTGGAGCTGAGGGGAATTGAACCCCTGACCTCTTGCATGCCATGCAAGCGCTCTGCCAACTGAGCTACAGCCCCAAAAACTGGGAAGCCTTACCTTACCAAGCCCAAGTTGGTCGTCACCAAGAAATGGGGGTCAGATCCTTATACAGGCGCTCAATTTCGTAAAACCGCCGGGCTTCGTCGGCAAATACATGGACCACCACATCGCCATAGTCCACCAAGACCCACTGCTTCTCGCGCACACCTTCGGAACGTAAAGGTCCGCGACCAATGGTCTCGCGTACTTCCCCGAGCATCGAATCAACAATTGCCCCCACTAGACGCACGTTGGATGCCGAAGCAATCACAAAGTACTCAGTGATTCCCACGATGTCTCCCACGTGGAGAATCAAGATGTCAGACCCCTTCTTGTCATCAATGATGCGCGCTACCAATACAGCGAGATCGAGGGAATCATTAGTAGGCGCAGAAGTCACTGTGCCACCGTAGTCGTGGTCATGCCGCCTGCACCAAGAAAAGCCACAAACTCATTCCCCAGCACGATGCGCACGTTCACACCACTAATGCGTTCAAGGGTCTCCACAATCTCAATCGAACTGATAAGACCGACATAGGTTTCCACTTCGGCGCGTGCAATGGAATCGTTGACATAGGCAATTGTCTTTTCCGTTGGCGGGTCAGATGTCTGTCGCACTAGCACCACATTTGCACCCGCATACGCCAAGCGAGTGACTGCTTCTTGGGCAAATGCGGTGTTGTTGAACGGCACATCAACCATCACGGTCAAGTTGTTGGAGACAAGACGCATTGCTGATGGCGTAACACTTGCCATCACCATCAGGACCTCTCCGCCGTCAAGGCTGTAGAGATCTAGCGCGTTGGGATTACGTTGCACATCTGTAATTCGTGTTGCGTTGAATTGCCACACATCGATACGCCCCATCAACATTCCCGCTAAAAACCCTTGCGTTGTGGTGGGTGGTTCAGCATCGGAATAATCTTTGGAGATCGTGGTCGACGTGTCTCCGTCTTGCGACTGTTCGTCAGTTGTTCCCAAGCCTGCGCGACTCACTGCAGCCCACAGAGATTTTGTTGTGGCAAAGCGAGTGAACTCACCAAGGCCTACTTGAGAGGCAACAAGACCAGCAGCGATCTTGTCTGGCGTCACTGTGGTTGCACCTGCTTCAATCACCACTACTTGAGTTCCTGCCACATCAACATCAACTACTGGTTGTGCAAGCGTGATGGATTGCGTGCCGACACCTTGTAACTCCGCTGCGAATTCAGCAACGCTATGCACAGAAGACGAACCGACAGTGATGTTCAAAAGATCCTGCACATCGGTGCGTAAAGCATCAAGACCTCCCGTTGCAAACGAGTCACCCAATCTTCGCAGTGCAACATCTGCACCCACATCAGCTGCCGAACCCACAGGAAGCGAAATGATTGTCCCGCCCTTTGCATTGGGTGCAAGGGCGAAAAGCGCAAGAGCAGCCACTTCATTGCGTGCATTTGTTAAGGCCACAAGATGTACGGGAGTGGAAGGAATGCGAATGACATCTGAAGTCTCCACGTTTTGACCACTTGAGTCATTGAGAAGCATGTTGGTTCCCAACACCAACCCACTGGGCAAAGAAATCATGGTGATTGCCGAAGTAACACACGCGGCAATCAGCCGGCGGCGACGGCGTGCGGGAATTGCGGTCACAACAACCCTCGATACACATCGTGGGTCACAATGAATTGCGCAACGGAATCAGAGGTGAGATGTGCGAACGACTCGCCTCGTGATGCCAAGTTACGAATCTGGCTACTTGACACATCTACGGGATTCATCTCTACATATATGGAATCAGATGGCAGAACAGATTTCGGTAATGCTGCCTGCGGGCGTGTCACCACCACCACTGTGGCAAGGTCGAAAATGACATTTGGTCGGTGCCAAGTGGCGCTCATGGTGGCGGCCGAATCCTGACCCACAATCAGATAAAGATCGACATCGGGGCGCTCGCTATGAATCTCTTCCAAAGTGTCTGCGGTGTAGCTCGGCCCGCCTCGGCGAATTTCTCGATCGTCCACCTTGAATCCGGCTTGGCCTGCCACGAGATGCTCCACCATTTTCATACGCACGCCAGCGGGCGTGACGACACGTTGATCTGATTTCTGCCAAGGATCGTTGGCCACCACAAAGAAAACTTCCTCAAGCCCCACTTGGGATGCCGCGGCCTGCGCGGCACAAAGATGCCCGAGATGAGGCGGGTCAAAGGTGCCTCCAAAGAGGCCCACTTTTGTTGGCGTCGAATCAGGCACGTGGCGAGTGTAGAACGAGCCATTGCAGAACTGCCTGCACTTCGGAAGAAAGGACAAAATTGGGTCTAGGCAAGACCTTGATGCCGTGTTATTGTCATCAATCCCCCCTCAAGAAGGCTTCCTTTTTGACTAACCCCCAGATTGTGCCCATTGCCACCTCGTCAATGGGAACAACGAACACGAAAACACGGTTGAACACAGCATCATGAACGACTCAATTGGTCTCTATCTCAACGACATCGGCAAGGTTGCTTTGTTGACCGCCGAAGACGAGCGCGAACTGTCCAAAGCCATTGAGGCTGGCCGTGACGCCGCAGCAAAACTGGAAGCTGGCGAGCGCGGAGCAGCGCTTCGTCGCGACCTTCGCAATGCAGCCATTGCAAAGGATCGCTTTATTCGCTCCAACCTTCGTTTGGTGGTCTCAATTG
>JAUMDU010000132.1:0-557 GCA_032121425.1 Ilumatobacteraceae bacterium
TCAGTTCGAGAGAACATCGGTTCTAGAAAATGAACTTTAGGTAACGAAATAAAAAAGGGCCGTGCGAGTTTCCTCGCACGGCCCTTTTTTGTGAAGTTGTTTTACTTCAGGTCGAAGCGATCAAGCTCCATGACCTTGGTCCATGCGGCAACGAAGTCCTTGACGAACTTCTTTTGTGCATCAGACGCACCGTACACCTCGGCAATTGCACGCAATTGTGAGTTAGATCCAAAGATCAAGTCTGCACGGCTTGCTGTCCACTTTGCCTTACCAGTCTTGCGGTCGGTGCCTTCAAAGATTTCTTCATCTTTGGAGGTCTCGGCCCACTTTGTCTCAATGTCGAGCACGTTGACAAAGAAGTCATTTGTCAACACGCCTGGACGTGAAGTAAACACACCATGCTTGCTGCCTTGGTAGTTAGCACCAAGTGCACGCATGCCGCCGACCAACACTGTTGTCTCGGGTGCGGTCAATGTGAGCAATGATGCTTTTTCCACTAACAGTTGTTCTGTTGTTGCAAGGTGGCCTGGACGCAAGTAGTTACGGAAGCCATCAAA
>JAUMDU010000132.1:567-7054 GCA_032121425.1 Ilumatobacteraceae bacterium
GGTCTGATCTTGGGTTGCATCAGTGCGTCCTGGCGTGAAGGGCACCTCAATGCTGACTCCAGCATCTTTGGCTGCTTTTTCTACTGCTGCACATCCGGCCAAGACGATGAGGTCTGCCATGGAAATCTTCGCCTTACCGTTGAAGTGTGACTGAATCTTTTCCAATTCGGCGAGAACCTTGGTCAACTCGGTTGGGTTGTTAGCTTCCCAGTTCTTCTGCGGTGCAAGACGAATGCGTGCACCATTGGCGCCGCCACGCTTGTCTGTTCCACGGTATGTAGATGCAGAAGCCCACGCGGTGCTGACCAATTGCGACACAGTCAATCCAGAAGCAAGAATCGCCTCTTTCAATTTCTTGATGTCCTTATTGCCCACCAGTTTGTGGTCGACTGCAGGGACTGGATCTTGCCAGATGAGTGTTTCGCGTGGGGTCAACTTGCCGAGGTAGCGGTCCTTTGGTCCCATGTCGCGGTGTGTCAACTTGAACCACGCGCGCGCGAATGCATCAGCAAATTCGGCAGGGTTCTCATAGAAGCGACGCGAGATCTTTGCGTACTCGGGATCAAACTTAAGTGCTAAGTCGGCAGTGGTCATGATGGGGGCGTGACGACGTGAGGAATCATGTGCGTCGGGCACTGTTCCGTTCATCACTCCACCCTTAGGGATCCACTGCTGTGCACCGGCTGGACTCTTCACAAGTTCAAAATCGTTTTCCAACAAAATCTTGAAGTAGTCGTTGTCCCACAAAATGGGGTTTGTTGTCCATGCGCCTTCAATACCACTGGTGGTGGTGTGTACACCCTTGCCGGATTCAAATGCATTGATCCAACCCAGACCCATTTCCTGAAGCTTTGCTGCTTCTGGTTCTGGGCCCACAAGTGCGGGATCGCCTGCACCGTGTGCTTTACCGAATGTGTGTCCACCTGCAACAAGAGCCACTGTTTCGGCGTCGTTCATTGCCATGCGGCCAAATGTGTCGCGTACGTCGAATGCAGACTTGATGGGGTCAGCAACTCCGTTAGGGCCTTCTGGGTTTACATAGATAAGACCCATCTGCACTGCAGCAAGTGGGTTCTCTAGGTGGCGCTCACCTGTGTAGCGCTCGTCGGCAAGCCATGTTTGCTCGCTACCCCAGTAGGTCTCATCTGGTTCGTAGACGTCTGCACGACCGCCACCAAATCCAAATGTCTTGAATCCCATGGATTCAAGTGCAACGTTTCCAGTGAGCACCATAAGGTCAGCCCAAGAAATTTTGCGACCGTACTTTTGCTTGATGGGCCACAACAGGCGACGTGCCTTGTCGAGGTTGCCGTTGTCTGGCCAGCTGTTCTGTGGAGCAAAACGATGCATGCCAGTTCCTGCGCCACCGCGACCATCTTGGATGCGATAGGTGCCGGCTGCGTGCCAAGTCATACGAATAAAGAACGGACCATAATGGCCGTAGTCAGCTGGCCACCACTCTTGTGAGTCGGTCATTAACGCTTTGAGGTCTGCAACAACTGCATCGAGATCAAGTGATGCGAATTCCTTTGCATAGTCAAAGTCGGGATCCATGGGATCGCCTTCTGTGGGGTTGTTGTGTAGAACCTTGAGGTTCAGTTGATTTGGCCACCAGTCGTTGACACCGGTGCCCATTTCATGTGATGTCATGGCTCCTGTGACGGGGCACTGATTTTCATTGCTCATTGGGTTGTCCTTCCTTATTGGATAGAGGTTGTGTTGTATGAGATAGATGACGCAGTTGTAGTCGCGTTGTTGGGTGCACATGCGGGGCAAAATCCCCAGTAGGCAACTTCGGCTTCGTCGATGATGAAGCCGTGAGTTTCAGATGCAGTGAGACAAGGGCGATGACCTACAGCGCAATCAACATCGGCAACCTGGCCACATCCACGACAGATCACATGATGGTGGTTGTCGCCTACACGGCTTTCGTAAAGAGCAGGGGAACCAATGGGTTGAATGCGACGAACGACGCCTCGTTCGGTCAACAAGGTGAGTGCGTCATACACGGACTGACGAGAAATAGCGCCAATGTCGGACTTGGCTTGTTCAGCAACTACATCGGCCGTGCTGTGTGGAAGAGCGGTGACTGCGCGCATGACAGCAAGTCGTTGTGCTGTGACATGGAGGCCGTGGGCTCGCAATACTTCGGGGAGATCTGTATGCACGAGGGTGAGTGTAGCAAAGTTTGGACTTATATCAAATTTGGAGTAAGTACAGATTCTGTCCTTTATCTGCAAGGGTGACGAGGGTGGATAGTTTCAAAGGCGGTGGCAAGTATGAGGTCAAAGAGGTCGACGGCGACACGATTGTCATTTTGGCGGCGAATTCTGCTGGCAATCGGGGTGGTCGCTGTGCTGTCGGCATGTGGTGGCCAGGCCAATCCCACTAGCGATTCACAGGACTCCCAGGTAGTAGTTGCTGCCGCCAGTGACCTTCGTTTTGCTTTCACAGATCTTGGAGAACAGTTTGAAGAGGCCACGGGTATCGCTGTCACCTTTACGTTCGGTTCGTCTGGCCAATTGAAAGAACAGATTGTTAATGGTGCACCATTTGATCTTTTTGCATCAGCGAACGAGAAATTCGCACTCGATGTAGTGGACGCCGACAAAGGCTGGCCAGAGACCTTGCAGCCATATGCAATGGGTCGAATTGTGTTGCTCACTAGATCTGGTCTTGATGTGCCATCGACCATCTCTGGTCTGACGAGTAATGATTTTGCTCGCATTGCAATTGCAAACCCTGCACATGCTCCGTATGGAATCGCGGCACGCGAGGCGTTGGAGTCTGTAGGTGTGTACGAAGACGTGAAGTCACGATTGGTTCTGGGAGAAAATGTCTCAGATACTTTGCGATTAGTGGAGACCGGCAATGTTGACGCCGCAATAGTTGCGCTCTCGCTGGTCATTGTGGGAGATGCTCCTTACGAAATGATTCCTGAGAACCTTCATGCCCCTTTAAAGCAATCGATAGTGGTGACTAAGACAGGGGACAATGAAAAGAATGCTCGAAAATTTGTTGAGTTTTTGTCTTCACAAAGTGGTCGCTCTGTGATGGAGTCATATGGTTTCGCACTCCCGATGGGAACGAGATAGGTGATGTTGAACGATTGGTTTCCGTTCTGGATGACACTGCGAGTGGCCACTATCGCCACTGCTGTTGCGACAGTTCTAGGTATTGCGATTGCGTATCTTCTTGCGAAAACAAAGTTTCGCGGTCGCGCGCTTGTGGAAGCAATTGTGACATTGCCAATTGTTATCCCACCCACGGTGATGGGGTATTTCTTGTTGACTGCTTTGGGCGTGAATAGTGCATTTGGACGCGCATGGGAAAAACTCACCGGCTCTGCCATCGTGTTCACTCCCACCGCTGCTGTGATTGCTGCAACCATTGCGGCGTTGCCTTTTGTTGTAAGGGCAAGCCGTGCGGCAATAGAAGAAGTAGACGATCGAGCTGAAGCAGCAATGCGCGTGGCTGGCCATCCGGAGTGGAAAGTGGCACTGCTTGTCACATTCCCACTTGCACGTCGCGGAATACTTGCAGGTGTTGCACTGGCGGGTGCTCGTGCGTTGGGAGAGTTTGGTGCCACGGTGATGATTGCGGGCAATATTCCTGGTCGCACTCAGACGTTGCCGATTGCAGTCTTTGACTCTGTGCAAGCTGGCGATATTGGGCAAGCTCGAAGTGGTTCATTGCTACTCGTGGGAATCGCAATAGCTGCTCTTGTTGCAATGACCATGTTGTCGCGGAGACGATCATGAGCGTAGTTGCACATGTAGATATTTCAGTACGCGATTTTGCTGTACAGGTTCAATGTGATGTGCCTCGCGGAGTCACGGCATTCACTGGACCTTCAGGCGCAGGTAAAAGTTTGACGCTTGCTGCAATCGCCGGCCTTGTGCGTCCCGAAAGTGGACGAATTGAGATCAATGGTGAGTGTGTTTTTGATAGGGCACTTGACGTACATGTACGTTCTCAAGAGCGTGGCATCGGCATGGTGTTTCAAGCACCGTCGCTTCTTGATCATCGCAGTCCACTCGACAATGTCGCTCTCGCTATTCCCGGTCACAAGAAGAACATGCGGCGAGACTTGGCGATGCATTGGTTGCAACGCGTGGGAGCTGAGCATTTAGTGCCCAAGAACACTCGGAAACTATCTGGCGGGGAGCGTCAACGCATTTCTCTTGCGCGCGCTCTAGTGAACGGTTCAACTGTGTTGCTTCTCGATGAGCCGTTCACTGCTTTGGACCGCGAGAGCCGGTCTTCGCTGCGTCAATTGGTCGTGGAGATTGCAGAGTCGGAAAATCTCACAGCGATTGTTGTGACTCACGACGTGGAGGACATCGTTGCCATGGCGACACAAGTGGTGCTCTTTGAGCCAGGGGCAACTCTTGGGATGTATGCCGTGGAGCGTGGAAATCCCGCCTCAGTACTTGAGGTATTAGGACGAGGCGAAAACCGGCACCCATAAATAGGTGATGAACCACTATTTAGTGGGCCAAAGTGCGTAGCCTCAATACTTGCTATGCCATCTTTGCCTACCGCCGCTTTTTCCATCACCCTTGATTGCCAATTGCATAACGTGCCTGGTGCACTAGGCAAACTCTGCACAGCGATTGGTGATGCCGGTGGCAACATCGGTGCTCTTGATGGTTTTGATGTGCGTGGACCGATGTTGCGCAGAAATGTAGTTGTGCATTGTCGCGATGAAGCTCATCAACAACAGGTGGTAGCAGCTGTGCAAGCACTCACCGAGGTCACTTTGATGGAATGGTGGGATCGCACCTTCAAGATGCATGAAGCAGGAAAGATTCAAGTTCTCTCCACAGCTCCTGTTAACGACAAAGACGATCTCTCAATGGCCTATACGCCAGGAGTTGCACGTGTATGTACTGCGATTCAGCATGATCCAGGTCTGTCGCACGAATACACCATCCGCAAAAACACTGTGGCAATTGTGAGTAACGGAACAGCAGTTCTTGGCCTTGGTGACATTGGCCCAGAAGGCGCGATGCCAGTTATGGAAGGCAAAGCACTGCTCTTCAAAGAATTCGGTGGCGTAGATGGTTTCCCTATCTGTATCAATGCACGCACAGTAGATGAAGTTGTTGAATTTGTTGAGCGCATTGCCCCCACATTCGGCGGCATCAACCTAGAAGACATCGCTGCTCCTGAGTGTTTCGAAATCGAAGAACGTTTATCGAAGAGTTTGGATATTCCTGTCTTCCATGATGACCAACACGGCACTGCAGTGGTGACATTGGCTGCATTGTGGAATTCATTGAAAATTACTGGCAAGAAAATGGAAGACCTCTCTGTGGTAATTGCGGGAATGGGTGCTGCAGGTGTAGCAATCGGAAAGATTCTCATCAATGCAGGTGTGGGAGAGATTGTGGGCTGTGACCGTGCAGGCGCAATCTATTCCGGTCGCGGAGAGATGAACTCGGCAAAAGAATGGTTTGCAGTGCACACAAACCCATCGCGCAAGATGGGCTCCATTGGTGATGTGATGAATGGTGCTGATGTATTTGTAGGAGTGAGCGGACCAAATCTCATTACCGCAGCAGATATTCGATCGATGGCAAAAGATCCCATTGTGTTTGCAATGGCGAATCCAGATCCAGAGATTCGACCCGAAGCAGCCGACGGCTTGGCAGCAGTGATGGCCACTGGTCGTAGTGACTATCCCAACCAGATCAACAATGTTCTTGCATTCCCTGGAATTTTCCGCGGCGCACTTGATGCACACGCAACAGATATCACCGAAGGTATGAAACTTGCTGCTGCGGTTGCAATCGCAGAGGCAGTCTCAGATGCAGAACTGTCTCCAAGTTTTGTTGTTCCATCTGTGTTTAATCGTTCCATCGTGGAAAAGGTGGCTCCCGCTGTTGCTGCGGCCGCCGTTGCCGATGGCGTGATTCGTCAACGCTAAAACTTGTTGTTTTCACGTTCGACCATTCCATGAGATACGACGAACGACCTATTGATACAACGCCTGTGCATACAACGGATTTGCCGGCCACTCCCATTCGCGATCGAAACATTCCTGCAACGGCATGGATTGAAGCACCACGTGAGTTGCTTGATGTAGGTGCACATCTAGACGGGACACCAGTGGCCGAATACAAACGTCGTCTTGGGCCTTGGTTGTTGTGGCGTGCTGGGCCTGCAAAAGGTGCGCACGCCGTGTACTTTGCGTGTCACTGCGATGATCTGCACCAGCAGTTTTTGTTACAACTGTTTCCTGACGGATCCGCCGATGGAGTAGGCCCAAGTGGACAGCGCCATGCGAAGTTTCGTGCATGGAAACAAGATCTTCACTCCAACGAGGAATGAAGAATAAATGGTGGAGCTGGGGGAAAAATCCACCATCCCTTTAGTAGCAGGGGCTCAAAGGTGTCTCGGGGTCGGATTACGCCAAATGATTACGCCACAACTTCAGATGATTACGACTCATCACTTGTTGCACGTGCCGACTCGAGTGCTG
>JAUMDU010000133.1:0-9412 GCA_032121425.1 Ilumatobacteraceae bacterium
TAATCCTTGTGTGCCCACCACTACATTTCCGAGCCGAAAATCTCCATGCACAAGCGCAGTTGCAGTGCGGGCAGGTCGGTTTTTATCCAACCATCGAAACGCAATGTCACACACTGGGTGTGGTTCACCTAGATCTACCAATATTTGCTGGTACATAGACAACTGATCTTCCACCGCGAGTTGTTGCAATCCATCGGTGGGCACTTGATGAATGCGTGCTGCTGTGGCGCCAAGTTGTGCAACCAAATGTTTGCGTGCGTCACCGTAAAGTTCGTCACGAAGAATTTTTCGGGCAATTGTTTCACCCGCCACAGCTTTCACAATCATGAATGGACGTTCCAATGCTGTGGAATGTGAACCATCAACCACCAACTCAGGCACAAGAACTCCGTGGGCAAAAGCTTCGCGCAAAACAGTTGCTTCGCTCCCTAATCCTCCGGGGCGCTGTGGACGCACACGTTGCAAGATGAATGGCTCATCTTCCACTTGGAATTCCCATGTTTCTCGCGACGCGCCACCTGAGAGCCGACGCAGACCGTGCACCACCTCGACATCCATCACACCAGCGACGTCAGTCGCCAGGTCTGCAGTAGATGTTGATGATTGATGGGAAGACATTTACAAAGAGTGTGTCACAAGTTCAGCAAGGGTCTTTTTACCGAGGTCAACTTGATGAGCCAAAATTTTGTCCAACACACCGGCAGTCCATAGATTTCCTCCATAAGAAAGATGGATGCTGACCGTGCAACCGTTTGTGGTTTCTGCGAGCGACACTTCCATAATCCATGGTGCGTGCTGTCGCCCATCGTCTTCTTGTCGTTCAAAGACAAGTCGGTCTGTCGTGTGTGTGGTGCGCTTCATGGTAAGGCGTTTAGATCGAGCAAACACGCCGACTTTGGCGCGCAGTTCAACTGTCCACACATCATCATTTATTGGCTCCACCTCGTGAATAAGAGGCATCCATAGCAAGTACTGCGACAAATCTGCTACATACGGCAGAACTTGTTCTTTGGGTACATAAAGATCAACCGAAGACGAATACTTCACTATTGATTCCCTGTCTGACGAAATGCACGCCCCATCAATCTCCCCATTACTGGAGCATCTGCCTCGTCGGGTTCACTGTGACGTGGTGTAGCGGGGGACCATGCAATGGCGCGAGTCTCGTCAGGGTCCTCAACGATGTTGTGAGCTGTTTGGATAACTGGAGGCGCTTCTACAACTACTTCTTCTACAGATGGTGTTTCAAACAATGTGGGCTCAACGGTGGCCGGTGCTGTGCCCACGACCTCTGTAGATGCACGCGGCTTGCGGGTCTTCTTTTTTTCATTCCGAGAAGTACTTTGGCCTCGACCATCTGGGTTCAAAGAACGCTCAAGTTCACGAAACAATTGTGGGATGGGTTGACGCCTGTCGTCGACAGTCCACCCACGGGGAACCACTAAAGCATTTGCGTGCCGGCGACACAGGCGCCCTGCATGTTCACGCTCGGGCACATGGGAGTTGTCTAGCCAAACGAGCAATTGAGCGTTGTCTATCCCATAGGACACCTCTGCTGGCGCCGCACAACCGGGTCGCTCACACAATCTACGCACACAGAGAAACTACTTCCCCACACGCCCTTGATGTTTCACCTGCGAAAGATGTTCACACTGGTGGGCGATACGGGCCTCGATCCCATGACCTCCACGGTGTGAACGTGGCGCTCTTCCAACTGAGCTAATCGCCCTTACGGGAACCTCAGACTAGCGAGGAGTGGAAGAACTCACCACACTGGCCCGAGAGGCTGCCTTATTTACACACGCAATTCCCATACCTTGCCGATCGCGAAAAGTTTCCGTATCCAAGGGACACACTCGATCTAAAGGAATGAATTGCACTACGACATAGTCATGCGGCGCCCCACATGAGACTTCAGTGGCAAGAAGTTCGGAGCCGACCACCACACATGAACCAGGTTCGAGCAGTTGGTCAGGTATTCCTGGCTGGGGAGTATCTGTAAAACCTCGAGCAAGCAACACAATTGCTGAACCCACAACTGCTGCAATCAGCATGCCCCGCCAAGGGAAACGAGCAGGTGGCAACATTGTCGGCGGGATTAGTTGAGTGTCTTTGGTATCGGCCTGTGAAGCGGAACGCACATTCGATCCAGAACGTAACGAAGACACTGTGGAGTCGTACTCGCGTCGACGCACTGGATCAGACAACACAGACCACGCATAGTTAATCTCTGCCATCGTCGCCGACGAAGTGTGAGCAGCGCTACCCACATCTGGGTGAACACGACGCGCCAAATCACGATAGGACGAACGGATCTGTTCGGTGGTTGCACCACGCGAGACACCCAAGATGTCGTACAGGTTTTTCTCAATAGCCACGGCAAATATCAATTCGTCTCAATAGTTCTTCGCCCACACGATAACCATGCACACCTGGTCATGGATTATTTCTTTCGTGTGAGAGCGCCCGAGGCAATCATTCGTTGACGTCTTGACTCAATCAGTAAAGCTCCCACCATGAGAGCAATGCTCAAGAGCAACAACATTGAGGCCAACACATTTATCTGTGGAGGAATAGCTACACGAGATGCACCAAAAATTTGAAGTGGGAAGGTCACCAGTGAGCCTGCATTGAAGAACGTGATGATGAAGTCATCAATAGATAGTGCAAACGACAACAACCATGCTGCCAATATGCCCGGCAAAATTAATGGGAAGGTAATTCGCCAGAAGGCACGCTGTGGCGAGGCACCTAGATCCATTGCTGCTTGCTCCAATGTCCAATCAAATCCGCGAATACGCGCACGTACTGTGACTGCCACAAAAGAAATTTGAAACATCACATGAGCGATGATCACGGTTGTATATCCAAAATCCACACCGCGCGACAAGAACAATGTGGCAAGCGAACTTCCCAACACCACTTCAGGTGATGTAAGAGGCAATACCAAGAACAAGTTGACTGCGCCAGAGCCCTTAAAGCGATACCGGCTCAAGGACAACGCAATCATCGTGCCTAAGACCGCTGCAATCACGGAAGAAACAAGAGCTACGCGCAAACTAACAAAGAGCGCATCGGTGAGTGCCTTATCGGAAAACGGGCTTGCCCAGTTGTCCAGAGTGAAACCCTGCCACACGATATTGAATTTTCCCAGTGGCTTGTTAAAGGAGAAAACAACAATAACCACAATGGGTGCAAACAGATACAACAATCCAAAAACAGCAGCCACATTAATCAGCCGTCTACCAGTACGTTGCTGTGTGTTTTCAATACCACTCATACGAGATCATCTGTTCCCATAATTTTTGCATAGACCAACACCGACACTGTGATGATTGCCATCAACACGAATGACATTGCAGAGGCCACAGGGAAATTCAATTGGCGTAAGAATTGATCTTGGATCACATTGCCAATCATTGTGGTGTTGGGATTACCCAGGAACTGAGCGTTCACAAAGTCCCCCGCGGCTGGAATAAACACCAACAAGCTTCCCGCAAACACCCCAGGCAGCGACAACGGCAGCACCACCCGGCGAAATGCACCAGATGCGCTTGAATACAAATCCATTGCCGCATCTACGAGACGTACGTCAATTTTTTCCAAGCTCACATAGATCGGCAAGATCATGAATGGCAAAAAGTTATATGTCAACCCACCGATCACAGATGCAGGCGTATTCATGATTTGCCCATTAGTCATGATTCCCACTGCTTCAAGAACTGTGGTGAGCCCAGTGGTATTAAGAACACTGACTACAGGGCCTGAATCTGCAAGAAGGTTCTGCCATGCCAAAGTACGGATGAGATACGACGTAAAGAAAGGCACCGCGACTAGGCCAAGCAGCACTGCTTTGTATTTTCCACCGCGAAAAGCGATGACATAGGCCAAGGGATAACCAATAAGCAGTGTCAGACATGTAGCGATGGCGGCATACAGAAAACTGCGTCCAAACTGCGCACCATAATCACCAAAGGCCGTCGAGTAGTTTCCCCATTCCCACGAAAAAGTGGGAAAGAAGTCAAAGCGATTCTGTTTGCTGGACAGCGACATCTGCAACATGGACCACAGAGGCGCCAAGAAGAATAACGACAGCCACAGAATTCCCGGTTTCAGTAAGCCATACGGGGCGAGAGCACGCCGGGTGTCAAGCCCGCCAACAAATGCTGTCCAGATGATGGTGACCACAGCAACCAACATCACTGCCAAGACAATCAGCGATGCATTACCTGTGACCCATTCGGCACCAACAGCAACTATGCCTATAGCGAGCACCAACATCACCCCAAGTCCTACCCACTCGGGACGAGAAGTCGTCAGAGACGAGCGAGACCGGGATGATGCTGGATTACTCAACGAAAATTAGGCACCAATTATTGAGGAGAACCGTTCGTCGAACTTTGCTTCCTCAGCTTCGGACAATGAGCCCCAACTCTGCAAACGAGCCAATGTTGCGTCATCTGGGAATAGCAATGGGTTTTCTGCAAGCTCAGCTGCCTCTCCACCCATTTTGATGAGTTCATCACGTACACCCTCTACAGGTGACATGTACTGCACTTCGGCAGTAATGCGTGCTGCATTCACGGGGTCGTACACATAGTTCATCCATTCGGTAACTGCATCACCGTTTTGGGAACCTTTCATCCACACCATGGTGTCGTACCAACTTGTGCCACCTTCTTCAGGAATCACAAAACGTACATCAGGGTTGTCTTTACCTAGCTGCAAAACATCGCCCGACCATCCCACGCACACAGCGAAGTTGCCGAGTGACAAATCATCGATGTAGTCGTTGCCTGTAAATGCACGAATCTGTTTGTCGTTCTTTGCTTTTTCAATCTTGTCGAAACCCTCGGCTGCTTGGTCGTAGGTGGAGATTTGGTCAAGCTTTTTACCTAATCCCAGAAGAACAAGACCCAATGTGTCGCGCATCTCGGTGAGCATGCCCACTTTGCCTTTGAACTCTGGTGCGAAAAGATCTTCCACGCTGGTGATTTCGCGACCCGTTGCTTTGATGTTGTAGGCAAGACCTGCCACGCCCGTTTGCCATGGAAGGCTGTACTGGTTGCCTTTATCCCATGCGGGGTCTTTCAGGTCGCTGCGCAAATTAGCAGCGTTTGGAATCTTTGAAAGGTCGAGTTTTTGCAACCAACCAAGTCCCAACATGCGCTGGGCCATCCAGAACGTCGGAGCCAAGATGTCGGCATCAATAGTTTTGCCTTGGCTCAACAACGGCAAGATCTTAGAGAAGTATTCATTGTTGTCGTTGAAACCCTCACCATATGTGAATTTGATGCCAGTAGCTGCAGCAAACGCTGCCACAGTTTCTGCATCGATGTACTCCGGCCAGTTGTCAAACACCAGTGTCTTGGTGCCCGTTGAACCAGAAGGTGACGTTGTATCAGAGGATGTGCCATCTCCACACGCTGCAAGCAGCGCGGGTAACGATAAAGCGCCAGCTCCAACTAGACCCGAACGCACCAGGAAGTCGCGACGGCTAAATGCCGGACCTTGGCCAATTGAACTGTTCTTGCGTGTACCCATGGGGCCCTCCTTTTAGATGGATCTTCTTGTAGAAAACTAGTACTCAAAAATGTTGTGTGTCGTCATAGTGATGCTTCGATGGAGTCCACATTGGTCGAGGTCGAACCAGCCATCTCGGGCCAGCCCGCCAATAGATACGGGATTTCCGAATGCCAGGTCATTGACGTGGTCTCACCCGGAAGCGGTGCCCGTACCCCAGGCTCTACACCCACAATCGCAGACACCTCAGTTCCGTTATTCATGCGGCCCACGATGCGTACCGATGAACCTTGATACACGCTGTCGGTGACAGACAAAGACACATGCCCTTGAGACTGGAGATGCACGTGTTCAGGGCGCAACACCACCGTGACTTGGGACCCTGCAGCCAGCGAGACATTGGATGCGCTGTTACCTGCCGGAACAACTATCTGTGTTCCCCCCACAATGTCCACCCGTATCCCCGATCCATCAGAAGACACGACAGTTGCAGGCAAAAGATTTGCAGAACCAATGAAGCCCGCAACAAACAAGGTCTCTGGCCGTGAATAAATATCTGCACTGGAACCAATCTGTTCCACATGCCCTTCGCTCATCACCGCAATGCGATCACTCATTGTGAGTGCCTCGCCTTGATCATGAGTCACAAAAACAAATGTGATACCCACTTCGCGTTGTATGCGCTTGAGTTCAATTTGCATGGCCTCGCGCAATTTCAAATCCAAAGCTGCTAACGGTTCATCGAGCAACAGTGCCGAGGGATAATTCACCAAAGCACGAGCAAGAGCAACACGTTGCTGCTGGCCGCCAGACAACTGTGATGGACGCCTATTGGCAAATTCTCCGAGACGAACAATGTCGAGCATTTCAGTGACCCGACGCACTACTTCAGTTTCCTGAATTTTTTTGCTACGAGGACCAAACGCAATGTTGTCAAACACTGTCATATGAGGAAATAGCGCATACTGCTGAAACACAGTATTGACGTTCCGCTTGTGAGGCGGAACTTCAGAAACATTGACACCCTCGAGAAATACTTGACCGTCTGTGGGTTGTTCAAAACCGGCGATCAATTTCAATGTTGTGGTTTTGCCACATCCTGATGGACCAAGGAGTGCGAAGAATTCGCCTCTACCAATCGAAAAATTGGCTTCATGGACGGCAACAAAGGAACCGTATTGTTTGCGCACATTATGTAATGCGATGACGGCCTCTTGGTTGTCCATCCCACCTCCCCTTACGGCATATCTCTTGAGTAAAGCAAGCCAAGCGTAACACTCAACCTAGAAACTTGAAGACTCGTCGGGTTAACTTTGGATGTTGGCCATCACGTGTTTGATACGGGTGTAGTCGTCAAGTGCGTAGGCCGAAAGATCTTTGCCGTAGCCCGACTTCTTATATCCACCGTGAGGCATCTCAGCCACCAAAGGAATATGGGTATTAATCCACACACATCCAAAATCGAGATACTTGGCCATACGCATGGCCTTTCCAAAATCTCTCGTCCACACCGATGATGCCAAGCCGTACTCCACACCATTGGCCCAACGCAAAGCCTCTTCTTCATCAGAGAAACGCTGCACCGTGATGACTGGACCAAAGATCTCATTTTGAATCATCTCATCGTCTTGTTTGAGATCGGCGATCACAGTTGGCGCAAAAAAGTAGCCGTCGTGTCCCACTTTTTCGCCTCCAGTAATCACACGCGCATGTGACGGAGTGCGATCAACAAGGCCCGCAACACGCGACAACTGAGCCGAGTTGTTCAAAGGACCATACGCCGCATCTTGTTGCGAGGGTGCACCCGTTTTTGTTCCTGCAGCCTGTTCTGCCAACGCAGCAATGAACTCCGAATAAATCTTGGGTCCACACACCACTCGTGTTGCAGCGGTGCAATCTTGTCCTGCATTGAAATATCCTGCTGCTGCAATTCCGGCAGCAGCTGCTTCTATATCTGCGTCATCAAAAACAATGACGGGTGCTTTCCCACCCAGTTCGAGATGAACACGCTTCAGACTGCGAGCAGCAGTTTCAGCAACTTCCATGCCAGCACGCACAGAACCTGTGATGGAAATCATCGCAGGAGTGTCATGTTCCACCATTGCGCGACCAGTCTCACGATCTCCACAGATCACGTTCAAGACACCATCGGGCAAAAACTCAGCCGCTATTTCGGCAAGCAATGAGGTCGTAGACGGAGTTGTATCAGAGGGCTTAAGCACCACCGTGTTGCCTGCTGCAATTGCCGGAGCAAATTTCCAGACCGCCATCATCATCGGATAATTCCACGGTGCAACCTGAGCACACACACCTACTGGCTCACGACGAATCATCGATGTCATGTTCGCCATGTATTCCGCTGTTGCTTTTCCTTCCAACATGCGCGCAGCGCCAGCAAAGAAACGAATCTGGTCAACCATCGGCGGAATCTCTTCGCTCATCGTGAGCGCAATGGGCTTGCCAGTGTTTTGCACTTCACGCGCCACGATCTCTTCGGCACGAGATTCAATTGCATCGGCAATGCGATAGAGAGCCAACGAACGCTCCGATGGGGTTGTTTGGCTCCACGATGTAAATGCTGACGCAGCAGCAGCCATCGCATCATCAACGTCTTTTTTTCCACTTAAGGCTGCGGTTGCAAACACCTGACCAGTGGAAGGATCAATGAGATCAGTGGTCTGACCATCATGAGAATCGACGTAGCGACCATTGACAAAGTTCTGAATAGAGGACATAGATACAAGGATTCCACATATACATACTCAAAACCACCGAAAGGTTCACACTGCGCTAGAAATACACCCATGGCACATATCCAGACAGTCGGCGTCCCCAGAGAAATCAAGACCGCTGAAGGACGAGTGTCCCTCACCCCCGATGGTGTACGGGAGTTCGAGCGCACGGGAACCCAAGTCTTTGTGGAAACTGGAGCAGGAGAAGGTGCATCCATTAGCGATAGTGACTACGTCGCAGCTGGGGCAACAATTGTGCCCACAGCCGCTGATGCCTGGTCACAACAAATGGTTGTGAAAGTCAAAGAACCCAAGGCCGAAGAGTTTGAATTCCTGCGTCCCGATCTCACTCTTTTCACCTATCTCCACCTAGCCGCTTATCCAGAAGTTGCAAAGGCTCTCTTGACTTCAGGCACAACAGCGTTTGCCTATGAAACGGTGCAGACCTTTGATGGCAAACTTCCCTTGTTGGCGCCGATGAGTGAAGTGGCTGGGCGCCTCGCCCCACAGATGGGCGCACAATTTCTCGAACGTCATCGCGGTGGTCGCGGCGTATTGATGGGTGGAGTGGCTGGCGTAAAACCTGCGCGAGTTGTTGTTCTTGGCGCAGGCAATGTGGGATGGAGCGCTGCACGCATCGCAGCTGGCATGGAAGCAGAAGTCACCGTCATTGATCGAGACCTCGATCGATTGCGCTATCTCGACCAAATATATGCAGGGCGTCTCACCACTGTGGCGGCGAATCGTGGTTCTATTGAGCGCAGTGTGGCCGAAGCAGATGTAGTGATCGGCGCAGTACTTGTAGCCGGTGGTCGCGCACCCATCGTGGTCTCAGAAGAGATGGTCAAGTCGATGAAAGCTGGAGCGGTCATTGTTGATGTCGCCGTTGATCAAGGTGGATGCATAGCAACTACGAAGGAAACCACTCACGCCAATCCTGTGTACACCCTTCATGGCGTGGTGCACTACGCAGTGGGCAACATGCCTGGTGCTGTACCCCACACCAGCACCTATGCACTTGCCAATGCCACACTGCCCTACCAGGTGCAACTTGCTCATCTTGGCCCCCAACAGGTTGTTGCCTCAGAGGCGGTTCTCACTGCAGGCCTTAATACCTACAAAGGAATGGTCACCCACGAACTCGTTGCCAAAGACCT
>JAUMDU010000134.1:0-3400 GCA_032121425.1 Ilumatobacteraceae bacterium
CTTGCATGCACAGTGTTGGGCTTAGAACTTTTTGGTGGTCAAGGGCTGGCTTGGTTTGCTATCGCATGCGTCATTGCCTATGCCACAAGTGGCAACGGCAGCATTTACCACGCACAAATTGGTCGCATTCCTACGACCGGAACGCACACAACAAATTAGGGATCAAGCCTGCGGCGATTACCGAAGGCTCGCCCCAATGTGATTTCATCAGCAAACTCAATGTCGCCGCCCACAGGAAGTCCACTTGCCAATCGTGTGACTGTGACGCCCAACGGATCCAACAGGCGCACTAAATACATTGCCGTCACATCACCTTCGGTGTTATTGCTTGTGCACACCACTACTTCTGAGATGTTCTCTGGCTTGATACGCGCAATAAGTTCTCGCACTTTCAAATTCTCTGGATTCACCCCTTGAAGAGGGTCGATAAGACCCAACAACACGTGATAGCGACCGCGGAACTCACCTGTGCGCTCTAGTGCTGCAATATCTCGAGAGTCCTCAACAACACAGACAATTGAGGAATCGCGTTTTGCATCGTTACAAATTGCACACAATTGCGCATCTGCAAGATTGAAGCAGCGTTCGCAAAAACGCACTTTTTGTTTGGCTTCAATAATTGCTCGTGCGAGACGTGCAACGTCTTCATCATCAGACTTAATGAGATGTAGCGCTAATCGTTGAGCACTTCGTGGCCCAATGCCTGGCAATCGGCCAAGTTCATCGATAAGTATCTGAACTGGTGGTGTGTACGGGGAAGCCACAAGCCGCTACTTCTTTGGTAATGAGTCGTCGTCTACTAACGAACCACTCGGGAAAGAATTTTGCAAAGCCTCAAGCATGGGATCGGGTCCATCTTGAGCAGAAATAGTTTCGGCTATATC
Source organism: Ilumatobacteraceae bacterium (assembly GCA_032121425.1). Lineage (GTDB taxonomy): Bacteria > Actinomycetota > Acidimicrobiia > Acidimicrobiales > Ilumatobacteraceae > UBA2093. Next base: position 885 of record JAUMDU010000134.1, read on the forward strand.
GATAGGCGCATAAGGATCATCGGCAACAACTTTGTCAATGGTCTTGGGTGTGTTCTCTTCAACAGGACGCTCAATTCCGCCCGTGGGATCTGCTTGCGTGAAATTCACCACGCATGCAATCGAACACAACTCTTTCACCGCAGTAACCACAGCACTCGACTGATCCTGTGCACGCTTTACTGGAGTATTAGCCGGCAACTTAATGGTGAGAACTTTGCCGTCGAAAGATTCCACGATTGCAGGCTTAAAAATAGCCTTTGCAATCCCCTTCATAGATTCGGTGATTTGTGGCCACATCTGCACTGGATCTCCACCAGCAGTTACCACAGGCGTTGGGGTTGGCTCATTCACTGGGCTTGGTTGTGGCGCAGTAGGAGCAACCTGTTGTGGTTGTGGTGTTGGCCCAGAGGGATCTGCAGTGGGTTTTTGAATTGGCCCTGTTCCACCAGAGGCAACCCGCCCGCCAATTTTTGCTCGACCAGTGGAGGGGTTCATTGGCGCTGGAGGCAATGCCGCGGCAACACCTTGTTCTTTCAATTTCTTTACAGCTTCTTCAAGTTGAGCAATGCGAGCAAGAAGATTTTCATTGCTGTCATCAAATGAAGGTGATGAGAGCTGTACCACTGCAACTTCAAGAAGAAGACGTGCATCGGGTGCGTGCCGCATTTCCACCATTGTGGAACCCAGCGTTTCCATTACGCGCACAATTCTTTGTGCTCCTAGTTCTCGTGCATATTGCGTGAGTTCTTCCACTCGTGCTGCAGGAAGCATCACAAGTTCAGGAGACATCATTGATAGGAAACAATCTCGCATGACGCGCACTACATCTTGTGCAAAGGTATGTGCATCGCGGCCTTGTTGCATTGCGCGCGCCACGGCAGCCAATGCTGCACCATGATCTTTAGCAATAATTGCTTGAAGGATCTCTTCGGTGTACACGGCATCTTCGGGCTCTCCGCCGCCGGCTGCAACTAATTCCAGTGCAGACAACGTGTCACGCGCACTGCCGCCACCTTGCCGAAGCACCATGGCGATGTCATCATCATCAACTTCAAGTTCTGCAGATGTTGCGACAAACCGGACGTACTTTTCCAATTCATCCATGGGCAGCAAATGAAACTGCAAGTGCTGAACACGGCTACGAATAGTTTCAGAAACTTTTTGGGGATCTGTTGTGGCAAGAACAAACACCACTTGTTCAGGCGGTTCTTCCAAAGTTTTTAACAAGGCTGCTTCTGCGGCGCGTGTCAACATATGGACTTCGTCAAGGATGAATACACGATGTCGCCCCGGACTGGTGAGTGCAGCTGCATCAATAATGTCGCGAATTTCTTGAACCCCGTTATGGCTCGCCGCGTCTAGCTCCAACACGTCATAGCTGGTGCCCAGTTCGACAGATTTACAGGAATCACACACACAGCACGGTTCACCATCGACTGGATGCACGCAATTTAAAACCTTGGCCAAAATACGAGCAGTGGTGGTCTTGCCTGTACCTCGTGGGCCTGAAAACAAATAGGCCTGGCCCTCGCGCTGATGCACCACTGCATTACGCAATGCGCGCACCACATGGTCTTGGCCGTAGAGCTCAGAAAACTTGCGAGGCCGAAAACGTCGGTAGAGGGACTGTGTTGCCATTGATGTGACCCTACCAATGCGGTGCACCGGGGGTCTGGGTGTGCCATCGTTGTTCTCTATAAACGGGTGCCCAATGGCTACCGTTATGAAGTAATCATGCGTCGTTTTCTCTCTTTCCTCCTCGTGTTCCTAGGTGCAATTGCACTAGGCACCGGTACGGCCCAGGCCGAGGGGGATAACTCCATCAGCACCTCATCGCCTACGGCTGGCGAAGTCATTGCCCTGGCACCTACCCAGATCCAACTGCGCTTCACGCTGCCTGTGGGTGGAGCAGATGCAGTCGCCCAGATGGGATTAGTGCTCACCTGTGAGAGCAGGATCATCAACCTTGGATCTCCTCAACTTGGGGCCGATGGTGTCACCGTGTCGGCAGCGCTCACGCAGATTCTTGAAAATGGAGACTGCCGCGTGGAGTGGTCGCTGCCTGATGGCAGCAGTGGTTCTTTTACTTTCGTATCGAATGTACAAACGACCACCACAGCCCCCGCTGAACCGGGCACAACAGTTACCACCGTTCCCGCTGCACCTGGTCAAGACGGAGAAACTGAAGCACTTCGTCTTGGTGGACCACTCGGTCTTGTCAAATGGTTGGCGTTTTTCTTTGTCAGTGCGCTTGTTGGCGGGTTGATCTTCGTCAAGATTGCATGGCCCGAAGGTGTGGAGTACGGAATTACTGAGCGCTACTTTCGCATCATCTCCATCGCTGCGATTCTCACACTCGCAGGGCAACTCATTCTTTACAGCGCACAACAATCCGGGGGCACGATTGGTGGATCCATTGCACCTACGTCATGGGGCCCTGCTGGAGAAACCAATGAAGGGCGAGCCCTCATACTTCGATTCATTGCAGTATGCGCCTTAGCGTTTTTTGCATGGAT
>JAUMDU010000135.1:0-566 GCA_032121425.1 Ilumatobacteraceae bacterium
AGTGTCACCTATGAAGTCACGCACCATGCGCTCACGCTTACGAACGGATTCGATTGAAACGCCACAGTTGATGGGATCCATTCCCGCGTTGTACACAATGCAATCAAACGGACCACACGCTCTCGCGTGGTTCAGTGCCTTGCGAATTGTTGCTACGTAGTTGTCTTCGTCTGCGCGATAGATCTTGTGTTCGCCATTGCTCTTCCACCAGTCAAACGGAGAGACGGTGACATCGATATGCACGACTTCCTTTTTGTAGAGACGATTGATGATGTCCATGCTTCCGCCACTGGAGTAGCTCGCATGGTGCATGCCACTAGAGAGTGATCCTGCGACGCCGCCATTCATGAGTACGTATGTGACTGCAGCTGCCATGCCTGCACAATGCGCATACGCCATGGTGGGGATGCCGTCATCCCATGTAAAACCATTGCTTCTAGCAAGGTGACCTGGTTTGCCAGTTTCTACTGCAAGTACATACTCCGGATCATGAATTCGACTGATGATGTTCTTGATGATGCTTCGTGATTTGTAAGGACTGAACATGCGAAGACCTTTGATGGGGT
>JAUMDU010000135.1:576-2163 GCA_032121425.1 Ilumatobacteraceae bacterium
ATGCCACGTAGTCGTTGTTGTAGAACACGGGGAGGACCATCGTGGGAGTGCCCGCGGAAGCACCCTTGGTCTGTGATTGAGGTTTGCGTGTTGTCATTGGGGAACTCTCCTGTTGTGAAATATCTGAGGAAATAGTTATAACAAAAGGGTGTGCCATATAAAGTCATAATGACTCTAATCAGTAACTCGGACTAGTGAGGGCCCTTGACGCGGGGTCTAAGATGTGCCAATAGGGGGGGGTGTCATGGCACACGTGTATCGAGCTATCTGGACAGATAATTCTTTAAATGTCTTTGACGTCCTCAGTGAAGAGTTTTCGGGTTGGCTTCGTTCCCGTGGCACCCCGATATCTCTTGAGCCACACATATCGGTCACCGTAGATGGCCGCACGGCGACGTGGGTAGAGACTTCAAGCGACCTGGGCGAAGCTATGCAGCTCCATTTGCGTGAACCCACACAAGACGATGCTGGAGCATGGATTACATCGCTGACTGCATTGCGCTTAGACGATACGAATGTCTTGTGGGCCGATGTCCATAACGAAGATGTGCAAATGTGGGGCGGCGTTATCTATGCACCTCGGGTGGTGCGCAACTTGTTATTGGCCGGTGGGGAACCATACATGGGCCGAGATTCTGTAGAGGTTCAACCCAAGGAAGTAGACGATCAGAATTCGCTAGATGCATTAATTGATGGAATCAACGATGAAGATCGGATTCTTCCGTATTTGATTATCCGGACAGGTAAGGGTGCTAATCGGCGTCTTGCGATTCAAAGGGCCACACGGGCAAGCGAGACTCTTGCAGGTCTAGTTCAGGTATTTCTCATAGATGAAAGATCAATCCGGTATCTCAATGCAGTTCTTGGTGAGGAACTTGCAATTGGTGAACTTGGCTCGTTACTACTGATGCCGGGAGTAATGCAGAATCCTGACGATGCACGATTGAGTTATTACGTCGAAGAAGAACAACTTGATGATGATCAAAAAACTTTAGGTCGCATCATCCTGAGGCGCGTTGGATCAACTACGCAGTGGGCGCCAGTGTCGCCTGATTGGAGTGCGCTAAAGAAGAAGGCCGACGGTGTTCGCCGGAATTTGATTCAGAAATCTGCTGGGACTCATTCTGTGTCATCAACTTCTGTGAAAGTTCCGATCTCTAAGGACGTTGAGCAGATTGATGACCTGGAACGTCTGAAGTCTGAATACTCAGACATTCAAGATCAACTCATATCGGCGATGATCGCCCTAGAAGAAGCCGGAGCACAGACCGAGTTCTACAAAGGCATCGCTGTACAGGCCTTGTTACTTCCACCAGATAATTCAAACTTGGGAAATACCAAGGGCACCATCCTTGCGACAATCGCAGAAACACGTCGACTTGCAACGCGTCTTGTTATTCCAGCAACTGCAGAGAGGGAAATTGGGGCACTCGATCGACTGGAGTTAGCGCCCATCTGGGCAAAGGACATTGGTGCACTGTTTGCAACTATGGAGAAATATGCGCGCACTAGAGAGTCAGTGGGTTTTGAAGGAAATTTCTTGCAATGGTGTGATCAGCAGGGTGGGTACCCTGCGACCAAGATTGC
>JAUMDU010000135.1:2173-5353 GCA_032121425.1 Ilumatobacteraceae bacterium
CTCTGAACCCACGCTTAAGAACACTCAGTTACGGTCAACTCGTGTGTTTGCAGTATCACCTGACCTTGAACCCAGTGGGTTCAAACTGTTGGTTGCGCATGCCAAGATTCAGGCAAGAGGTTCGGGCCATATTCCTCGAGTGTTTTTCTACGATGACACGCGTGGTGAAACCAAAAAGATTCACATCGGGTTTATTGGGCCGCACTACTTAGTGCCTACATCTAGTTTCTAGACACTGATGATGTATTCGGGTCGGTCTTTCCAAAGAACGTCAAAATATTTGTTACTGATAACACCTACATATTCGTTTTTATAGTGCTCATAAGCATGTGGCAAATACGTAATCGCTTCTCCTGCGCGATCTCCAACCTGATCTCCTCGATCTATTTTTGACAGATCCTCTAATCCCTTATCGAGGACAAACATCCGGGACTCATTGAAAAAGATGCGGCGCCCGTGACTAGCGTCGCGTAAGTCTCTTGGAATTCTGTGATGGTTCATATGGCGAATAACATGAACCCGAATTCCGAATGAATCATTTGTGGTTGACGATAGGTATCGGCGGCATAATTCATTAATCCTTGCCAAGTCGATGCATGGTTCCCCTCGTGGTGAGGTCTCTATCACGTAGAGGTTGACAGTCATTGAGGAACTTGAGTTGGTTGTGTTCCGTAGTTCACGAAGGAGCCAGATGAGACCTAGGTCTGAAACGGTCGGTGCGCCTTTTGCAGTATTTTCTGCGTTATGTATGTGATGGAAAAGATACGGGTCAATAATATCGACGCGTCGATGACGCAATGGCAATGATCCAACTATTGGTTCCATTAGCCACTGCCAGAAATCTTCCCGATTGCGACAAGTCTCCTCACCAGTCTTAAGTCGAAGACGCCTTGCGACAGGGGCTGTTTCCAAATAATCGTCTACATGAGTTGAGATTGCACCCTTAGTAGCATCCGATCCAGATTCTGAGAGTGCAACTTCCGGCTTTGTTATGTCAGAGCCCGGTATCCATGGTGATCGTGCTAGACGGTTTTTTAGGATGTCGTTTTCTAGCCTTTTCCAAATCTCAAGTGGCAACTTCTTGGCTAGTACATCCAGCTCATCCCGATTAATGAGTAATAGGCCGTTGTCTCGAAGGTAATTGGCCATGTGTTTCCCTGTAGAAGGGTCCATCCGGATTTTCTCGATGGTACTTGGAGCGATGACAGTGCGAGTCAGCATGTCACCAGCCAAGTTCTTCTAAGCGTTCATCGAAAAAGCCTTGTGGCCAGTCAGCCAAGAACTCACCTGAGAGGCTTATTGGTAATTCATGAATATGTGACGCACCGTCGGCGTCTTGATCTACATATAAAACCTGGACGCTCTCGGGGTTCAACGTGCCTTCTCGAATGCGTCGTAGGAATCGCAACATCAAGCTCTCACTATGTGTCTCTATCAGGAACTGCACATTGCTTCCGCCCATTGCTGCTTCAATGAATACGTCGGCAATTCTTGCTTGCATCGCCGGATGCAAATGCAATTCAGGCTGCTCCACACAGACAAGACTCCTTCTTGATAGAGCAGCTTGAGTAATGAGCGGAAGAACTTGACTATATCCAACGCCCACGTCAGTAGGAGCAAGTTCAATGTTGGTGTGTTTGTTCACCAGCGCCATATGAATAACAAATCCCAGAGTCTCTTGTGATTCCAGTTGGTGAATCTTGATCTTGTAGGGCATTTCCATCATTGCAAGAAAATTATTGACGCGCATCACCAATTTCTTGTCGGAAAAGAGGGCAGACAACATGTTCTCACCTGAACTTCCAACGTCGCTGTCGTCGGTGGGTGAGTAACGACCAAATCTCTGTGGTTCCTGGCGAAGTGGGCCAATGTAAGCAATCTCACTCATTTTGTTAGTGAGACGATCACGCATACGCAACATGTTCAGATTCCACGATGCTTGCAGACGCGAAGGTCTTGAAATGGCGTTACTGTCGTCAAAATTTGAAGCCAGTGTTTCATCTTGAAGCAGACGAAGTGACCCGCCTCGTTCGACGCCGACCAAATTTCCCGGTAGTAGTCCACCCACTCCGAAGCGGAAGCATGGTCGCCATCCGTCGCCCGAGACTAAATCTCTAATCAGCGGATCGCCGTCAGTCAGCAGGTCATTCTCGTCAAATAACTGGATGAAGTCGGTAATCGATTCGGATTCAAGCACAAAATATGATGCGTCATCTTGATGAGCTGATTTAAAGAGAAAGTTACGGCCAGCAACCTCAATTTGTAACGCAATCTTTGTTTGTTCCTTATTCACTGTCCATTCGATGCTGAAGGATTGATCACCGACTAACTCTGAAGTGATTGATGCTGAGCTCCCAACTGTGACACCCATTGTGAATTTACGTTGCGTTTGATGATTTGAAATCACGGAAGAAAAAGAACCGAGGTCTACAGAGTCTCCGGAAAAGACAAAAGGTTGAGTACGACGTAGTGCGCGATTCGAGAACGACTGTTGAAGAAGAAGCAATGATTTTATGATTGACGACTTACCCGCAGAGTTCTGGCCAAACAACAGCGTGATCTGTTTGAGTGGAACGTCGGTAGGTGTGGTGAAAGCGCGGAAATTGTTTAGTTTTATTCCAGACAGAACTGACGTGCTCACGGTGATAACCCCCCAGATTTGCCACTATGGTATCTCGTGAACTGGACGTGTATGGAGACTGACTGTGGACACAATCACTAAGGCAATTTTAGACACCATTAAGTGTGTTGGTGGCGACGAGGGGCTCATCTATGTGACCGTTCCAATTACAAGTGGATATCGGGAATTCCGACTCATGAATGAATTGGGAATGACTCGAGAAGAAGTTCGAACCAAACATAAGGCGAGATGGCGAGAAGAAGTAGTTCAACCAAACGAAGCAGATGCAGAGGCGTACAGCCTTATTGCTCAATTACAGTTTCCAGATCGCATCGTTTTGAACCCAGCAATGTTGCAAGTTGCTGATTGGACACAAGACCAATACAACGAAATGTGGAATGACGTGTTGCGCCAATTCTGTGACGTACTGATGGTGACTCCTGACTGGGCGTATAGCTATGGCGCAAGAAAAGAAGTTCATGAGATGTCACTATTGGGGCGTGAGATTGTTGACATGTTTGGAAATGTGGTGATTGCATCGACCCTAAATGAAGCAACTG
>JAUMDU010000136.1:0-30616 GCA_032121425.1 Ilumatobacteraceae bacterium
TTTCTCCTGCGCTCCAGCGCCTTGCCACTCCATTGAGACGCGACAGGTCATGCAAGATTGCCATGGGGTCGGGCCCTTGCAGTTGCATGCCAGATTCAATGGCGCGTTCGTGAAGAACCAAGAATTCGAATTTTGACTGCGCGAAGTCCAATGCTTCAGCCATGGTGCTGACAGCAGCAATTTCAGGACTAGTGCCAGCAAAAGTTTCTAACGACAAATTTCGAAGAACGAGTTTGTCAACCAGCTCGACTCGTTTCTCTAGCATGTCGCGCTGTTCAGAAATTGTGCGGTCTGCTGTAGCTAGCGCACCTTCAAGATCGTTAATCATTGCCTCAAGATGTTCAATGTGAGCAACCGAGTCTTCGTCTCCATGTCGGCTTACAGAATCATCTTTAGATGTGGTTTCAATGAGGTCATCATCATCTGAGCGAGGAGGGGGAGGAATGCGATGTGCTGCTATAGAACGCGCACTTGCTTCCATGATTTTTGTGACTAACAAGATGGCTTCATTTCTTAATGAAGTACCACTGAGTTCACTTGTACGCACGATGGTGGGTTCGGTTTTTCCTGCCCAATGAACAATGACGCAGCCTGGCCCCACAAGCGGTAGACCAACAACTTGCGTATAGGAATTCAGTGCATCTGGGGTGGTGATGTGAGCCATATGTACAAGTCCTACGAGTGGGCCTAAACCTTGAGCAAGCATCGGGGGTTGAGTGGTGTTGAAAGCCTTTACTTCAACAACAACAGGCAAGTTCCTACTCTCGGCTTCAACGAAATACCCAATCTCTTGGCCTTTCAGTTCGCTATCGATCACATAGACATGATCAGTAACTTGCCGTTCTGCATCAAATGTGGGAACCGCGCGAAGAACATTTCTAATAAGCGCGACAATGTGGCCAGGAACAAAAGGCGGCTTATGAGGGGCAACTTTGACAGTTCGTGCACTAGAGACAATGCGCACATCGAAAGTTAAAACGCCATCAAGTAGTGCGGTGGTGACTGTGGTGGTGAGCACATGTGTTGCACCCGGTGGTGCATCAGTAATAGTGACGCGAAAAACAGGGTCACCAGTTGCAAGTCGTGTGCGCATCGACAAACCAGGTCGAGAATCTTCGTCACTATCAAAAGGAAATTGATCTACTTGCCAGTCAGTGACGAGATCGATGAGTGTGACTCGGTCCTGCTCGTTGCAGTCACGTGTGGAAAATGACACCGCATACGTGGTGATCATTGCTGTGCGCCTTTACCTGCGAGGGCGTGGGATGGCTCAGCGATAGGGCACGAGTGCCTCGTGCACCCGAGTGAGAAGTGATGTGACCACAGCTGCATCATTAGGGTCGAGTGTAAGCAAACGATCAAAGGCTGCCGACTCAATATCAATAGCGGGGTGCAACTTATAGCTAAGAGCCTTGGAATTATTGAGCTGCGGGGTCTTGAGTCGAGAAGTTCCGGGCGCCTCGCGATCGATCCAGCATTGTGCTGCATCGCCAAGGGCTTGAATGGTCCAGCCCACTTCCATGCGTAAAGACCAAGGGGAATCGGCTGTGAGTTCATTGGCCACAATGATTGCTTCTGGGGCATGGCGCACAGGAACTTGCATGCGCACAATGGGGCTTGTGTGATCAAGATGTCGCACTTCGGTGATCACTGTGTCGTGGTGAACGGGGAGCACCATGGGGTCATCTTGCAGACGGGAAGAAGCCTCGTATTGGGCTGGTGTGACAATTTCCCAGACCCATGGGCGACCACCGGTATCAATGGCAGGAACATTCACACCCACCCAAGCAACATCTAGGCCTGGCATTGTGACTCGTCGCCAAGAAAGAGCGTCATGGTGCTCAGCTAGTGAGCGTTTGACTCCTTCAATGAACGTCTGCACGGTTACCGATAGTGGCGTATTTGTTCACTGAAATGGTGGATACCCAAAAATGAGAGACTGACGACGTGCCTTTGTATAAACAATCAGATCTTGAGATGTACTACGAATTCTTTGGAACGGGTCGTCCTGTTTTGTTCTTTAATGGATCGGGAGCAACGTTGGAGACCTCAGCATTATTGATTTCAGCACTTGCCCAACACTGTCGAGTTCTCGCTCACGATCAACGAGGGTTGGGGCGCACTTCAATTCCTAATGGTCCGTACACAATGGCTCAATACGCACACGATGGCCTTGCGCTTCTCGATGAAGTGGGTTGGGAGCAATGTGCGGTGGTGGGAATCAGTTTCGGTGGAATGGTGGCCCAAGAGTTTGCTGCGACATGGCCAGAACGTGTGAGCAGACTTGTCTTGATGTGCACTTCGGCTGGTGGTGAAGCTGGTTCGTCGTATCCCCTGCATGAACTTGGATCTTTACCTGTTGATGAACGCAACAGACGCATCATCGAGCTTACCGATTCACGTTTCACCCCCGAGTGGTTGGCTAGTCACTCAAGAGATGCACGCATGATGTCGATGCGCGCAGAGCAAGCAGCAATACCCAAAAGTGACGAAGTGCTGCGCGGAGAGCGATTGCAGTTACAGGCACGCATTGGTCATGATGTGGCCGATCGTTTACATCGCATTACTGCTCCGACTTTGGTAGCAGCAGGAAGATTTGATGGCATCGCGCCGGTTGCTAACTCACAAGAAATTGCTGCGCGAATCCCATCTGCCGAAATGCGTATCTATGAAGGTGGCCATTTGTTTACCGCGCAAGATCCGCAAGCCCTCGTCGACATCACGGAGTTTCTCACTTCCAGTTGATTATTTTTGGTGGGCGCTGGCGCCCCAAGGACCGATGTCAAGGTCTAGCCGAAGAAACAATGAATGCAGTAGTGCCGCATGATCGACTGATGCATGCGCGCGCATCAAACGCACAAGTTCGTCGCGAAAGAGAACACCATGTGAATCCACGCCTACTGAGAGGTGAGCAATTTCGTGCAGTAACACTGAAGTAGTAGTGGTGCGCTCTTGCACGCAGATACTCCATGAATCAAAGTTTGCTGTCGCACGCATCTTTTTGGATCGCCCACGCAGAACTTCTGGAGGGTCAATGTCTTGGTGGTGGCAGACGGATTCCACAAAGTCTTGAGCAACACGAGTATCAATAACCGGTGACCCAAGAGTTGCATCCACCACGTCTTCACAGGCGTAGACGAGGCCTTGTTCGTGAGAACACTTTGGGTAGGCCAACACTCGATCATGTACTTGTTGCACAAATACATCAATATCGGTCACCCAAGTTCTCCCTTCACGCCACTTGTAAATGATCGACTCCCGGTAGAAAATCCTTGGCCCGCGCTTTTCCCACTGCTGTATGCATTCGAAGAGGTATCTGCATAGGAGTATCCCCCACGCAGAGGTGGAGCTGATGCGCGCATTTCATCGCGTGCACGTGTCATGCGGTCTGCCAGCACGAGACCAGACCCAGGAGTTTCAGTCACAAATTCATTGCGTGCACTCTGCAGTGCTTCCTGAATGCCGCGTTGGAACCCGTTCCACCATTCAGTGCGCCATGTGCGATTTCCCCGAGGCAATAAGCGCGCCCCCATTAAATCGGCTGCACAAAAAAGTGTGTATGCCGCGGTGATATCGGCCTCTCGGCCGTAGAGAACCATCACACATGAATTTGCATCATCGAAATCGCGGTATCCAATACATGAGTGCATCAGTGCTATCGCATTGAGGATATTGACGCGACGGACACGATAAGGGCCTGATACTCGATGGATTCGCATGACAACATCTACTGAAGTTTCCGCATTGGGATCATCTAAATCGTCGTTACTTAGACCATGTTTCTGCATGAGCTTTGATGCCATGGCAAGTGCAGTTTCCGCTTCAGCCTGCGGAGTGTTTGGGTGTTGAGCTAGCGCAAGAAGCGCGTGTATGCGTTCTTTCTTTTCAGCCACACCTCTAGTGTGGCATCAGGGTATGCACATACTCGTGAATTCGTGTAACACTGCATGTATGGAGCAAAACAAGACTCGCCGTGAAATGTTGGAAGATCTAGTTACCCAAGGGGTGCTTACGGAAAGTGCAGCAAAAAACATCGAACATGCGCCGAAATGGTCTTTTTCAATCCGGGAACTTGTTTCGTATCTTGCCTCCATCATCATCGCGGTGGGAGTCATTCGCATTTTGGCCATTGCATTTGAAGATGCATCAGAGGGGGTCATCAGCGCCGCTCTATATGTGGTGTCGGTAGGAACTGGGATCGCCTCATGGAAGTTGTCCTCGGGTAGCACTATCCGCAAGCGATTTTCCGAAGTATTGGAATTGGGGTCACTCGGGTCTTTCGTGGGTGCAACAGCCATTGTGTTGAACCAAGTGGAAGATCTAGACGGACCGTGGGTGGGCGTGGCGTTGTCTGCGATACCAGCATTGTGGGGTCTGTATAGATGTTGGAACACGGTTTTCGCAGGAACAGTTGCAGTCGTGATCGGTATTCCAGCTCTTGGCGCATCACTTGGTGCAGTAACTGACTCCGACACTCCATGGGTGATGTCGGGCTTCACATTGATTCCAGGAATCATTTTGTTGATACTGGGGACCCGCGCAATCGGCGTTCCTATTCTGGCGCGAATTTATGGGGCCTTGTTTTATGTCATTGGGACAATGCCGCTGGGTGCAGATCTTTCGAACGGCAAATTCATTCCCATCGTGATGGGGGCTGCATTGTTTGCCGTCGGGTCCATCATGCTTGCACCAGAGATGCTCATCGCCGGCGCCTTTTTAATTGTTGCCGGAATTGTGATGTCGGTAGTGCGTTGGATCAATAATGATTTGGCACAAGGCCTTGTCATTATTGCGACAGGACTTGCGATGTTAGGTGTGCTGTCCGTACAGATGAAGCGTGCTGTCAGTCGACCAAAGACTGGAATACCAACTGCTTAAGTTGGCTGCGTAGTGGCCAGGTGCTTGAGGGAAGTAACTGAGTCATAATCATGTACACAAGATCTTCTTTGGGGTCGACTGTGAAGTTTGTACTTGCAGCACCACCCCAGCCGTAATCTCCTGCACTGCCAGGAACCTTTGCTGTGATGGGGTCGAGCGTCACGCTCACCCCAAGGCCAAATCCCACGCCATCAAATGTTGTTTCCGAGAACAAGGGGCGACCATAAGCAGTGAGATCTGCATTTCCTGGCAGATGGTTAGACCCCATGAACTCCACAGTGCGAGGAGACAAAATGCGCACGCCATTCAACTCGCCACCACCACGCAGCATTTCTGCAAACTTCAAATAATCAGAAGTGGTGGACACCAAACCGCCACCACCAAGGTCTGCAATGGGTTTATTGAGTGCACCAGCGCCCATTGCATCGCTACGAAGGCGTTTCTTATCTGCGGGGTTGGGAACATAGAGTGCGGCAAGGCGATCAGCTTTGTCGGACTCGCAATAAAACGCAGTGTCGTTCATGCCAAGTGGACCAAAGATGCGCTTTTTCATGAATTCGCCAAGTGTCATTCCGGAGAGCACTTCCACCACGCGACCCAACACATCAATCGACATTGAATAGGCCCACTCGGTACCGGGTTGGAACATCAACGGCAAAGCAGCCAATGCATCGCAAATTTGTTCAAGGTTTGCACCTTTTGGCGTTCCCCATTCAAAGCCTGCATTGCGATACATCTGATCCACGGGATTTGCATAGACGAAGCCATATGTCATGCCAGAGGTGTGTGCAAAAAGCTGCCACATCTCCATGGGCTCTGTCACGGGTTCATATCGCGGTGCGGTGAGCGTTCCCGAGCGAAATACTTTCTGGTTTCCAAATGATGGGATAAACCATTTCACTTGGTCGCGCATTTCAAACAGACCTTCTTCCCACAACATCAGTGCTGCCACTGCACAAATGGGTTTGGTCATCGAATAGATGCGATAGATGGTGTCATCTGCAATGGGCTTGCCATTTTCTACATCGGCGTGTCCATACATAGAGCTGTAGGCCAACTTGCCTGCGCGAGACACCGTGATGTGAAAACCAGGGAGTTTCCCGTTGTCTACATATTTGGCGAAGTGTGTCTCAATGCGGGCGAGACGCTGAGGGTCCAGTCCCATTTCGGTGGGATCTACAGAAACTGCAAGGTTCGACATGCAAGAAGCGTATGTCTGAGGCGTGATGCTCAAGGAGTTGGAGGAATCGGATGGTCGAACTGTCTTTACGTCAATGCCTTTATTGAGAGTCGGTCTTTCTTGCAAAGGAACGGAATGCAGCAAGTGCTCGAGGACCATACACAGTGCCTGGTCCGCCGCTCATTGCAATTGCCACACCAATCGTTTCGGCGACTTCTGCCTCTGTCGCCTTGTGTATTGAAGCGCCTCGTGCATGGCTTGCAATGCAGCCATCGCAGCGCACAGCAATAGAGATGGCAAGAGCAATGAGTTCTTTGGTCTTCTTGTCTAATTCGCCATCAGCAAATGCGGCTTTGTGCAACTGGCTAAATCCGTCATAGACGTCTGGGATGAGCGCACGAAGTTCACGGCCCTCACCTGCGAGTTGGTTCAACAGGTCTCGACCATGGTCGTGGGTGTGTTCACTCATGTATTCAGTCTCCCTTGTGGGAGTTCAAAAATCAATCGAACACTTGAAGGGCGTTGTTGTCGGCAACTGTACGCAGTGAGCGACCAAGCATTTCTTTAATCAGTTGTTGACCACGCTCGTTCTGGTCGGCATAGCCCTGGAAGGTGGTGACACCGTAGGTGACACAGAAGCAGACGGAGATGAGAAACTGACGCCACATCTCGTCGCGGTCCACACTGATTCCGTGTGATTCAAGACGATCTAGGTATCCATTGACTAGTTCGTGGTCATGACCAGAGCGCTCAGCAGCAGTGATGGATTGTGAAATGAAGTACCCCACGTCGTACATGCCACTTCCTGTTCCAATGAGTTGGAAGTCGATGGCGACAGGTTGTGCACCATCAAACATCAAGTTGTCGGCGCGATAGTCACCGTGGCACATTGTCGTTGGGCTCATGAGATTAGAAAGCATCCAGGGAACCTTCTCTGCCCAGATGCCGCCGATGCGAGCCACCGATTCTGGAACAACATCCATACCGTGTTGTTCCACGATTGGCCATCCGCCTTGCCACAACATGGGAAGAACTGCGTTGTAGGTGGGATTATCCAACGGCTGGAAATACGAAGACATGGTGTCAAGATGAGCAGAGCCCCACCATGATGCGTGGAAGTCTGCCAAGACATTGAGCAAAGTCTTTGCATCATCAAGACTGACACCATCGAGCTGGTTCATTGCTCGGTAGTGGCTGATGTCTTCCATAGCGATGGTGAAATCGGTGTTATCGCCTGCGATGGCTTGACCGTAACACTTCGCCGTTTTGAAAGGAGCCTTCTCGGCGCATTCGGCATAAAACTTCAGTTCGCGAATGTAGAGAACTAATGCATCAGCGGTAAAACGTTGCGTGAGATCATCAGTGGGATATTTCACCACGAATGACTTTGGTGCGCTCGTGGGTTGAGCATAGGTAGGGATAACCCGCTGCAAAATACTGAGAATGCCGACGCCTTCACCAATGCGTTCGGTGGTCACTGCTGTTACCGAGTTCTGCCCTTCAAGATCGCCACTTCCTTTGAGTAGACCCTCAACCCACTGTGGAGTGATGTGTGAATCATTACTAATCAAGCCAAGACCTGAGTTGATGAGATCGACGATTGCCATATTGCCCCCTTTGTTGTGCATCCCCCGATGCGACTGACATGAACATTAGTTGGCGACAAGGTAAACGCAAATAGGGGAGACCTAATGTGGGTATATGGCGAGTTTGCGGGTGGGGGTCATTGGGACCGGGATGATGGGCTGTGAGCATCTCAAAAACCTCATGGGGATTGACGATGTAGCAATAACTGCCTACAGCGACCCGAATGAGGACCCTCGCAACTGGGCACGCCTCACTTTGGGAGATCGATCCGTAACTGCTCAAGAGTTTGTGCACCACCAGGATTTGTTGTCTTCGGGTTTGGTTGATGCGGTTGTAGTTGCGTCACCTAACTACACGCATAGATCGGTTCTTGATGATGTATTCGCAGCAGACATTCCTGTGTTGGTAGAAAAACCTATGTGCTCAACGGTGGAAGATTGCATTTCGGTTGTGAACGCGCAAGAACAGCGCACAGCTCTCACATGGGTAGGTCTTGAGTATCGATATATGGCACCAATTGCAGAACTGATTCGTCGCACACAAAACGGTGCGGTGGGCGATGTGAAGATGATGTCCATTCGTGAACATCGTTTTCCGTTCTTGCAGAAAGTTAACAACTGGAATCGTTTTTCTCGAAATACGGGCGGCACTTTGGTGGAGAAGTGTTGTCACTTTTTTGATCTAATGAATGTGGTGGTGGGTGCTCGCCCAGTGCGCGTGATGGCAAGTGGTGGCCAAGACGTCAACCATCTTGATGAGTTTTATAATGGTGAACGTTCCGACATTTTGGATAATGCGTTTGTCATTGTTGACTATGCCAATGGAGTGCGCGCCATGTTGGATCTTTCCATGTTTGCTGAAGGTTCGCGCCATGAACAAGAAATTGTTGTGGTCGGAAGCACTGGAAAAGTTGAGGCACAAATTCCCGGCGATGGTCAAATTTATATAGGGACCCGATCAACTCGTCATGTCACCGAGATTCCCGTGGCAATTTCTGACGACGTCGCGCATGTGGGATTTCATTTTGGCGCAAGCTTTGTGGAGTGCCAGCGTTTTGTGGATGCTGTGTTGCAGAACCGCGCACCAGATGTCTCAGTGATAGATGGGTTGTGGAGCGTGGTCATTGGAGCCGCTGCTCACCGTTCCATCGAGGAAGGGCGTGCTGTTCAGATTTCTGAATTTGGACTATCGCCATCGCTTTTGTGACGACGACATTGTTCTGAGCAGTACAGAACGTTTTCCCAATCCTTAGCCCACTTACGCCGCCACTCAAACGGACGACCACAACTGATGCAGATTCGTGGGGGATGTCCATTTTTTGTTTGAGCGACGCGGGTCACCACCTCATCGTAGGGTGCGTGATGTTCCTAGCGATACGGTGAGTACATGGGCGACTTTGTCTTGCTAATCAATCTGGTGTCCACATGGACGATGGTGGGAGTCATTTGGTTTGTGCAGGTAGTGCACTATCCACTTTTGTCAGTAGTGCCGGTGGAAAACGCAGCATCGGTGGCAGTGGAACATCAACGCCGCACTGGATGGGTAGTGGGAGCACCCATGGCCTTAGAAGGTGTGACCACTTTGGCCTTATTGGTTCTGATTCCAGACGGTGTGGTGTGGTTTGTTCCCTGGTTGGCGGGAATTCCGTTAGCGGTGGCACTTGGTGCAACGATTTTTCTTTCGGTTCCGCGACATGAACGTATGGCACGTGAACCCGATGCTCAAGTAGGAAAAGAATTGGTGTCCACAAATTGGGTGCGCACCATTGCATGGACTGTGCGAGGGCTCATTGTGGGTGGAATGGTGCTTGCGACATTGGCGGCACGCATATGAACAAAAGATTCATCAGCAATGTCCTAGACATCACAGTTGTGCCTGGGTTTTCGCGCGTGGGTTATCTATTACGTGCGCAACTGGGGAATTGGTCGAAAGTGTCGGACATGAATCTTTCGGGTCGAGTCGTGGTGATTACTGGTCCCACATCTGGGCTAGGTGCCGCAACTGCGTATATGTTGGCGCCCACTGGTGCACAGCTTGTTCTTGTGGCACGTAACCAACTCAAGTGCAATGCATTTGCAGCAGAGCTTCACGCAGCATTTCCACAATGCAATCCCGTTGTGGTGATTGCTGAAATGGGTGATCTTTCTTCAGTGGCTAGTGCATCACGGCAGATTCGCGAACAATTTCCTCGCGTAGATGTGCTTGTGCACAACGCCGGTGCGCTGTTACAAGAACGTGCTGTGTCTCCGCAAGGTAATGAACAAACCATCGCATCACATGTATTGGGTCCACATCTCATGACCACAATGTTGCGCGATGTGTTGCGTGCTGCCAATGGGCGAGTGGTGACTGTGTCATCGGGTGGTATGTACTCAACGCCACTGCCGCAGATTCACAATGGAGCATCTCTTGAAATGCCTTCTTCGGAGTACAACGGAACCCGCCAATATGCAATTGCAAAACGCGCTCAAGTTACTTTGAATGAATTGTGGGCAGACAAAGAACCCAACATTGAATTCGTTGCGATGCACCCGGGATGGGCCGACACCCCAGGAGTTCAAGACTCGATTCCTTTGTTCCGCACGTTGACCAAACCTATTTTACGCACCTCCGAACAAGGCGCTGACACAATTGCATGGCTTGCTGGTGTGCGTCCGCTTCCACAAAAAAGTGGCACCTTTTGGTCAGACCGCGAAGTGCGGTCTGTACATAAGACACCTATGACGCGTCGTGCCGATACCGAGACTGCTCGAAGTGCACTGTGGACATGGTGTAATGACGCTATTCAACCCTTTGCGGGGTAAAGATCTTTACTGACGTGCCAATGCGGCACGTTGTTCACCTTCTGGGTCGCGGTATGCACGACCAATTGCATCAATGATGACTCGATGAAGAACTCTCTCGGATATCTCGAACTTTCCTGGCAGTTCAGATGAGATGGAGCCCATTCGTTGATATCCGACTGAAAATGGATCCACACCGTAGGTGAGCGGAGTCGTAATGGGAATGTTGCCACTACCCATAGGCACGTCGCCGTAATACAAATTCATCTCGCCGCGGAATCGACCTGTGGCATTGAAAACCGCACGCACAAGAATGTCGCCCGCGGGAAGTTCTTCGCTTGCAGACACCGTGGTGGCAATTGACCCGAGAAAGTTGTGCACATAGTGAAGACGTCGACCTTTGATGTAGAGCGCGTATCCACCTGCATGACCGCCGTGACACACGATGATGCCGTCGCAATCAACACCTGGAGTAATTGTGAGTTCTGCATTGATATGGAACGAACGATTACGCAAGTTAGGCGCAGTGGTCTCAGGGATAGATGAGATTCCGTGGTGATACACATAGCGCTGTCTCGTCCAGCGCTTATCGCCAAATCTTCCTGGAGTGTTATTGAGAGGCAGTACTTGATTCTTTTCTGCTTCTTGCCACCACAGTTTCTTCATCTCTTCCAACTTGTCGGGGAACTTGGCCGCAACGTCGTGACACTCTGAGAAATCTTGAGCTACGTGGTAGAGCTCCCATACATCTTCTTCAAACGAGCGCATAGAAATTTGTCGATCTTCATAGTTCGACATCATGGGTGGGTGATACACAACTGCTTTCCATCCATCGTGATAAATCGCACGCGACCCCATCATCTCGTAGTACTGCGTGAGGTGCCGTTGCGGTGCTGCGGCGTCATTGAAGGTGTAGGCAAAGCTGGTTCCCTCAATTGGGCTTTGAGTAACTCCCTTAATCTCGCCGGGCATGTCTATGCCAATGAGTTCGAGAAGAGTAGGCGTGAGATCAATTGCATGCACGTACTGCTGTCGAGTTTGCCCAGGTGATCCAAGGCCAGCTGGCCAATGCACAATCATCGGGTCACACACGCCGCCTTCATGTGTATCGCGCTTAAATCTCTTGAGTGGCGTATTGCCTGCCCATGCCCAGCCCCATGGGTAGTGGTTATTTGAATATTGCGTTCCGATGTCGTCGATGTGTTTGAGGTTTTCTTCAAGACTTTCAGGCACAAAGTTGTAGAAGTATTTTTCGTTATGGCTTCCGGTGGGGCCACCTTCGGCAGATGCGCCATTGTCGCTCATGATGACAACAATCGTGTTGTCGAGTTCGCCCAATGAATCGATGAACTCAAGAAGACGACCCACTTGTGCGTCAGTGTGGGTCATAAAGCCTGCGAAGGCTTCCATTAATCGGGTGTAGAGACGTCGTTGATCATCGTTGAGTGTGTCCCATGCAGGAACCCATGAAGGGCGTTCAGATAATTCAGTTCCCTTGGGCAACAGACCACTATCAACTTGACGCGCAAAGACTTCCTCGCGCCACACATCCCATCCCTTGTTGAACTTGCCTTTGTATGCATCGATGTAGGACTTTGGAGCTTGATGTGGTGCATGACATGCGCCTGGTGCGTAGTACATAAAGAATGGCTTCACCGGAGAAAAAGCTCGTAGATCCTTGATGTATTGAATGGCACGATCAGTCATGTCTTCGGTGATGTGGTAACCCTCCTCTGGAGTTTTCGGTGGTTCCACTTGATGATTGTCGTGAATTAAGTCGGGGTGGAATTGATCTGTCTCGCCCGCAAGAAATCCATAGAAACGATCAAAACCTTTACTCAATGGCCAATGAGTACGTGGTCCACCATCGTTGTTTTCATATGCAGGAGCTAAATGCCACTTGCCTAAAGCAAATGTTGCATAGCCGTTCATGTTCAGTACTTCAGAGAGGAATCCGTTCTCGGGGGGAATGTTGGCGTCGTAGCCGGGAAACCCTTGCGCAAACTCCACAACACATGCCATGCCCGATGCATGATGATTGCGACCCGTCAGCAAACATGCGCGCGTGGGTGAACACAAAGCTGTGGTGTGATAATTGGAATAACGAAGACCTTTGGCCGCCAGAGAGTCAAATGTGGGCGTATCAAGATCTGATCCGTAACAACCGAACTGGGCATAACCCACGTCGTCAAGTAACACCACGACAACATTGGGTGCATCTTCGCGCGGCGTCTGAACAGGTGGCCACCATGGCTCTGAGTCCTCAAAGTAACGACCGACTTTGCCTTGGAAATCTTTATTCAAGCCCATTGTGTTCCCCCAGTGTGAAGTTGTGTGTCAACTTAGTTCCCATGGCACATGGCCATTGCGAGTACAGCGTATTTATCTTTGGGGGAAGAAAATCTACGCGAGCGGTTCTATTCCGCGACGCAATGATTCGTCGTGGTGCCGATGCCATCAATTGTGGAGACCAAGACATCACCAGGTTTGAGAAACACTGCAGGCTTACGCGAGACACCCACTCCGCCAGGAGTTCCTGTGAAGATGACATCACCTGGTAGCAGTTGCACAATTCCTGACAGATAAGACACGATGTCGGACACGTTGAAAATCAAATCATCAGTAGAAGTATCTTGCACCGTTTCACCGTTCAGAGTGCATGTCATGTGTAATGCATCACGCTGCGGGACATCGGCCGCGTCAATAAGCCATGGACCAAATGGCGAATAATTTCTGCGACTTTTGCCCAAACTGAATTGAGGTGGCTGGCTTGCAAATTGCAGCGCGCGATCGGAGATGTCTTGACCAACAGCAATGCCCGCGACGTAATCCCATGCATTCTCTGTTGAGATGTTGCGTCCACCCTCTGCAATAACGACCACAAGTTCAACTTCCCAATCGATCGATGAGCCCACAAGCGGGATATCGGCATTGCCGTGGGCTACGGAAGAGGTGTATTTAGTGAAAGTTAATGGTGACGTAGGAATAGGTAGACCACTTTCCTCGGCATGTGAGCGGTAGTTCAGTCCAATGCCAAAAACTTGAGTGGGCCACGGTGACGGAGCATCAAGGAGGTTTACATCACATAGTTCGCCGGAATCGTCTGGAATAGTGGCGGCAAAGGTACGGAGTTCTTTCCAGCGACGAAATGACTCGATGGGCTCAGACGTGAATTTTCCACCGCTTGCGGTCTCAAGATCTACCAATCGATTGTCAGGTCCCACAACGAGGTGGGCGCGGCCATTACGTGAGGCGAAACGAAGTGTCATAAAAGGCACTATAGTCCTATTTAGTCAATTGTCTAACCTTGGAGGAAAACATGAGTTCACCTGTCAAATTGGCCCATATTGTGCTGAAGACGTCTCAATTCACCGACATGGTCTCATGGTGGAAAGAGTTCCTGGCGGGCCAGGCCCGTCACGAGAACGATTTCATCGCCTTCATCTCGTATGACGATGAGCATCACCGCATTGCAATCGTGAATTTTCCCAACTTGGAAGAACGTGCAACCAACGCACGTGGCTTGGAGCATTTTGCCTTCACCTATGAGACACTCGATGATCTCTTTGCTCAGTATGAGCGCATGAAGGCAAAGGGATATGCGCCCTACTGGACGATTAATCATGGAATGACATTGTCGGCGTACTACCGAGATCCAGATGGAAACCAAGTTGAGACGCAGTTTGATTCAATGACGATGGAAGAAGCAGATGCATTTATGGCAGGGCCATTATTTGCAGCAAACCCCATTGGCATCAATGTGGATTTTGATGAACTTGTCTCTCGGTATCGCAAGGGTGAAAGTGTTGCGTCTATCACTGACTATGCAACCGCTGGATAAATCCTGATGCACGATCTTGACAAGACGCCTCCACGTGCACGAGCAACCTCGGAAGAAAAACTTATTAATGCAGCGGCAGATCTTCTTGGTGAGGTTGGTCCCCGTGCAATGAGTGTGAGGGCAATTGCTGATCGTGCTGGTGTGAATCATGGGCTTGTGCATCATTACTTTGCAGGTAAGGAAGGCCTCTTGCGTGCAGCAATGACACGGCTTGTCCATGAGCATGCCGAGTTTGCAAAAAAGCAATCGGGAGGGAGTCCCGTGCCCGCACCCCTGGCGCTCGCAAATGATCAACGGTATTTACGGGCAGTAGTTCGTTCCGTTTTGGATGGAGAGATGGAACTAGCGCAGATGGAGTTAACTGCGGGAGTCTCGGTACCACGTGGCGCATTGCAACATGTTGTACATGCGCGTCAGTTACCTACAGCTGATGCAGAGACAAAAGCAATGGTAACTATTGGGATGGCAATGGAGATGGGCTGGGCCGCACTTGAGCCATTTCTTTTCGCTGTTGCGGAAGTAAACGACGAGTCTGAAAAAGAGCGTGTACGTGAATATGCCCGTCAATTCCGAACGAAGTTAGCCGAGAAGAATCTCCATGAACACCTGTGACGTGGTGATTATTGGTGGGGGACCAGTGGGTTGTCTTCTTTCGGTCTTACTCTCTGACATGGGTGTGACTAATGCAGTCATTGAACGCGACAAGGAGCCGTACCAACTTCCGCGTGCAATCGTGATGGACGATGAAATTCAACGCCTGTTGCATGACCATGGAATGGGATCATGGCTAGAAGCACATACCTCCCGCTTAGAAGCAGCAGATTTCGTTGATGGGAACAGCGAACACATTCTTGGTGCTGCAATTCCACCCATCGGGTTACAGGGATTGCCGCCAGTTGTAGTGCATTATCAACCAGAACTGGATGCGATGCTCCGTGCACAAGCAGAAGCACGCGGAGCACGCGTGCACTGGGGTTGCATGGCTACATCGTTGAGTGACGAAGGCAGTCATACGGTTGTCACGCTCGATGATGGAACGACGTATGAGTCTCGATGGGTCGTTGGTTGCGATGGTGCATCAAGTTGGACCCGTAAGCAAGTTGGTCTGGCACTGGAGGACCTTGAGTTTGATCAGCCATGGCTAGTCGTTGATATTGAGTTACATGACGATGCCAAGGTGGATCTACCGGTCGGAGTGCGTCAATACTGCGATGCTCAACGTCCGGCTACATATGTAAAGGGCCATCGCAGATTTAGGCGTTGGGAATTTCAAATTCAAGAACATGAAGACGCCCAACAACTCAACACTGAAAAAGGCTTATGGTCGTTGTTATCCCCGTGGGTGACGCCGACAGATGCACGCATTGTGCGTTCGGCGATATATCGATTTCATGCTGTTGTTGCTCCGCAGATGCACAAGGGAAATGTCTTTTTGGCTGGCGACTCCGCGCATCAGATGCCACCATTTTTAGGCCAAGGGCTGAACTCTGGCATGCGAGATGCTGCGAATCTTGCGTGGAAATTTTCATTCACACGACGTGGGTTAACATCAGAGAAAATTTTGCGCACATACACCACAGAGCGAGTGCCACACGTGCGCAGTGTTGTTGCTCATGCAGCAGATGTAGGTCGCTTGATTGATCAATTGTCAGGACGGGTGAGTCACGGAATCAACGCCGACTCCGGATACGGGGGAGCACGTCCTGCAGCCCATATTGAGTCGGGTCTTGTCTATGGAAATGATGAACGAGTGGGGCATCAATTTTGGTTCCATCCTGAGGTGTCTACTGCGGCGGTGTTTAATGGAGCTTCCCTCGTCGTGGTAGCGGAGCAAGATATTGAATTACCCGAAGAACTGGTTCAACTAGAAGCCCAAATTGTTGTTGCTCCAACTGCAGTCGGTGATGCGTATGCCATTGTTGTTCGCCCTGATCGCTATGTTGCGGCGGTTCTTGCAGATGCTCAAGGTTTACAGAAGTTCGCAACTACTGTGTTGAACGATGTCCGATGAGAAGCCTTCATTTCAGGTACGACCAGAGGTAAAAGAACAACACGACTGCATGTCGTGTGGCTCACCGTTTGCAACTACGTGGAGTACAACAGAGGGTCGCGCCTGGTTGTGTAGAGAGTGTGCGAACCTTCACGGGCTCGGGTGTCCCTAGAAGGGGGCTTAGGCGAGAACTCGACGCAAACCTTTTGTTGCTGCATTTCCCACTTTGTTAAACACCGCGCCCAACACAAGGTTCATAGGGGCGACAATCCAGTTGGCTGTCAAGATTGCATCGTAGGTGACGTCACAACCAGTTGCAGTTGGTGCAATTGTGACGCGGTCAATAGAGGTGAACAACGTGTTGCGACCTTTCACCAAAATGTTGGTGTGTTCATCAAACTCCACTGTTGTGTAACGAAGTACCGATGACTTACCACCCATGCCGCGCACGGTGATATCAAACACGGTATTGAGGCCTGGGCCATTGCCTTCAATTTGTTCAACCTTGATGATGTTGCGATCCCACTCCGAGAAGTTGCGCAAATCAGCCATGTAGGCGAACGCCTCCGCTGGGGTCTTGGAACTGGGAATTGTCGTCACGTAACGAGCCATTGTTTTTCTCCTGGCGTGTGTGGCTGTAGCGCCACCACAACACAGTACCTACCACAATGGGCAAGAACCATGTGAGGAAGCGATAGAGAATGGTTGTACCCGTTGCGTCGAGGGTGGAAAGGCCTGCATTTTCCAAAAGGGCAATGAGTCCTAGTTCGGCAATGCCGACACCTCCTGGAATAGGTGAGAGTGCAACGAGGACACGAATGAGAGAAAATGCAATCAGACTTTCAGTAAAGCTGAGTCCAGTTGCTCCAAATATCTGAGCAGAAGTCCACAGCGCCGTAAAGCTTGCAAGCAATGTGGAACTGGAACTCGCAATAATCATCAGACCACGGGTTCGTATGAGATGTGCCAGTGAGAGGCGTAATTCGTTAGTGAATTTTTGCGGCGTTGTGCGTTCGGCAAGTTTTCTGGTGCGCCAAAACCGTGTGGGAAGTCGTTGCAAAACAAGGGTGCGAAGTGTGTGACCGACGCGGCCAACTAGTGAGAACACCAACGGCCATCGAAGAGCAATCCACCAAAACACCGCCGAAGTGGAAACTAAGACAACGCCTGCCCATAACGCAATGACCTCCACTGTGCTTGTGTTACCTGAAACAAATGGCCACATAAGAACCAATATTGGTAAACCCCATGTGGTGAATGAAGGCACTACCGCTGTAGCGACAATTGATGTTGCAATTGTTTTACTTGTGAGTCCCCATTTTGTAAACATGTGGATGCGCATTGCAGTACCAACTGCGCCGCCACCAAGTGCAATTCCGTATCCCGCAGCTACTGCAGTTTGGTCCGCAGTGATTGCTTGTTGAAGTGTGATTCCCGGGGAACATGAGCGGAGAAACAATCCGCGGGCCACAATAACTGCACCCCCTGCAGCAAGAAGTGGGATAAACCCCAATGGATGAATGTCACCGAGGCGTTTGAAAATGTCAAGCAATAGGTCGCGTTGGAAGACACTCAAAGTGGCAATGATGGCCACAGTGATGAGTGAAGGAAGAAACCGCCGCATGCGACTGTGACGGTAGCGGTGCGCAGAGAAGTTGCTACAGGAAATGGGAGACGTAGCGTGTGACCTGTGATGGATACATGCCCTGAACCAGTGACGCGAGCGGTGATGGTGCAGCAATGGCAGGACCTTTCCTATATTCACTGGCGCTATGACCCACAAGAGGTAAAAGCTTTGTTGCCACCAGGTGTGGAAGTTGACACATTCGACGGATCTGCATGGGTGGGACTGATTCCGTTCTCTATGCGCAACATTGGTCTTCCACGTCTGCCACCAGTTCCATATTTTGGGTCATTTCCTGAAGTGAATGTCCGCACATATGTGACGTGCAATGGAGTGCCTGGTGTGTGGTTTTTTTCTTTGGATGTGAATCGATTTTTACCGGCTCTTGTTGCACGCACCACATACTTGTTGCCATATTGCTGGGGATCAGCGAGCAACCATCGCGATGGCGACATCATCGAGACACATGTGCAAAGGCGCTGGCCAAGTGGTGCATCAACATCGCTAAGTCTCAAGATTGGTGAACGGATTGAAGTCCCTGATGACCTATCGGTTTTTCTCTCGGCACGATGGGGTTTGTATTCAAAAAGTTTTCGCAATGGTGTGCGCTATGCGCCAGTTGACCATGAAACATGGCCCCTGTATTCAGCTGAGTTGATGTCACTCAATGACACCTTGGTCGTTGCTTCGGGTCTCTCTGCTCCACAAGGTGCGCCGCACGTGATGTTCTCACCCGGGGTTTCTGTTCGAGTGGGGCTTCCACGCAAGGTGTATCTGCGATAGTTACCGTCGGCGCGGGCGTGCAGCTGGCATCCAGTTCTCACCTGCAGTGGTATTGATCTCTTCAACAAAGCGTTGTCCTACTGGTTCGATGAGGTCTAAGAATTTCAATGTGTTGTGTTCACTAAAAATTTCCCACACTGGTTCACACAACTGATCAGTTCTTTCTTCAATCTTTTGGCGATAATTAACGCCGGCATCATTTACGACATTATCTGTGACAAAGCCTCGTTCTGCTAGGAGAGCAAGAGCATTGTCGATCTCTGCATCATCTGCACCACGACTACGTGGAATCCACTGTGTGGGGTATCCCATCCATGCGTCATGCAATAGCCCTGCCTCAACGAGTCCAATGTCATCGGCGACGAGTAGAGCAAAGTGTGTATCGCCACGCCATTCACGAATGGTGTTGAGCGCGTTCCATGCAGACAATGTGGGATGTGAGGGCCGGGGCCAAGATTTATGAGCGGCGAAAAGCACACGACCAGAAGCAGGTAATGCATCAACTGTGCTCCACAGATCGTCTGCAAGTTCACCAAGCGGTGTCACTATCTCTGGAGCGAGTCGTTGTAATCCTGAAAGAACCGCCGAATCGCGTGCATCAGTGACATCACTCCACTGGGCAATGTGTGGTTGTGCATGTTGCAGTGAGAACTGAATAAATTCTCGCTTGATTGTGTAGAAAGCAGCAAAGACCGCTTCGCTACCTGCGCTTGCCAATGGTGCGGCGCGATTCGTGATGTAGTGCCCCATTCCTTCGGGCACCCCGAGTGCAGCAAGATTTTCCTTTGCAGTGGGATCCCAAAAAATCCACCCAATAAGTTGGTGAGAAGCAAGCGATGCCCGTTGAGTGAGAGTGCGCCAATTAGTCATGCGCCATCACGCTAGTGGTGATGAAGTTGACGACTTACGAGTGGAGCATATTTTGTGAACCCACAATGTCAGTTAGGGCATTATGGATTTCATCGGTGCCATGGTGGGCAACATCATCAAATCGGCTGAGATATGTCACTGACACTTCACCGTTTTCTACAGCACCACCATCTGTATGTGGGGCCATTTGGGTTGTGCCGCCATACGTCATGCGCACGTAATAGGAATCTTCGTAGCCCTCTTTGGCTTCCATCTCTGCGCGCGCCATTGCTTGAGGAACAATGTGGCCCACTGATGTGCGACGCCAACCTTTGATGTCTTCAATTTCAAGGTTGGGAACATTCACATTTAACACGATGGGCTCTGCGGGTTTGTTCGTAATAAATCCATCTACAACTCTTGCGGCTACGGCTGCTGCGGTATGCCATTTCTGACCTTTCACTGCTTCATCCCATCCTTGGCCTTCAACACCAAAACCGATAACTGCTTGGCTGACTGCGATGCCACTGATACCGCCATTGCGCGCGGTGATGGCAGCACCCACTGTGCCTGAGTGATACACAGCACGACCTACGTTTGCACCTGGGTTGATTCCCGACACCACAAGATCAAAAGGGTCTCCGTAGAGGCCAAGGCGAGCAAAGAACACACACAAAGCCGGCGGGCCAGAGACTGCCCATGCAGTGTCGATGCCTTCGATCTGGCGCTTATGCACTTCTGGTTGAATGAGGTGAAGTGCACCAATGGCCGCTCCAGCACCGGAGTATTCCTGATCTGGCGCAGCGACTACAACTTCTCCAAAAGGTTGCATCGCTCGAGCGAGGACATGAAGACCTACTGAATCAATTCCGTCGTCGTTTGTGACAAGTATGCGCATGCCTCTTATCTTGCCGTATGGAAGTGAATTTGTCGTGACGGGAACACGACATTGAGGTATCGGTCCGCTAGGAGTGCCAGAAATGAGCAGTGATACCTTGAATCCGAACTTCAAAGGGGGATAAGTGGAGACTTCACAGGAGAATTCGTCTACATCAGCTCACATCGAGGCAGATCAACTGCGCGAGAAGTATCGCCTTGAGCGTGACAAGCGTGTGCGTAGAGACGGCAATGAGCAATACGTTGAAATTGCAGATTCTTTTTCCCATTATCTCGATGACCCCTATGTGAAAGAGATGACTCGAGATCCGATTGTTCGCGACGCGGACATGGTGGTTGTCGGCGGTGGATTCGGCGGCCTTCTTATTGGCGCACGTTTGCATGAAAAAGGTGTTGAAGATTTCCTCATTATTGAAAAGGGTGGAGACTTTGGTGGGACGTGGTACTGGAACAGGTATCCCGGGGCCGCATGTGATGTGGAGTCCTATATCTATCTTCCATTGTTAGAGGAAACAGGATTTATGCCTGCATCTAAATACACACCAGCTCCAGAAATTTTGGCGCATTGTCGACGCATTGCAGAACATTTTGATCTTTATCGTCGTGCCGTGTTACAAACCGAAGTCACTGAAGTGCGATGGAATGAAGAGAGCCGGCGATGGGTGGTGCGAACGAATCGCGGTGATGAGATACGTGCTCGCTTCATCTCCATGGCTAACGGGCCATTGCATCGTCCCAAACTTCCAGGCATTGAAGGGATTGAATCTTTTGAAGGCCATTCGTTTCACACCAGCAGATGGGATTATGACTACACAGGTGGCACCAGCGAAGGTGGTCTTGATCGAATTGCGGACAAGCGCATAGGAATTATTGGTACCGGCGCAACAGCAGTGCAATGTGTTCCGCATCTTGGTGCAGGCGCAAAACAATTGTTTGTGTTTCAGCGAACACCGTCTTCAATAGATGTGCGTAATAATCGAGCCACAAATCCCGAATGGGCAGCTTCTTTAGAACCTGGTTGGCAACGACGTCGAAATGAGAACTTTACGAATCTCACATCTGGCGTATTTGACACTGAAGATCTAGTGGACGACGGTTGGACGGAAATCATTGCGAATCTGATGTTGCGCGCGCGTAAAGAAGGTGGCCTTGGTGCGAACCCCACTGAGATTGGCCAAATTGTTGAACTTGCTGATTTTGAAAAAATGAACCAAGTGCGCTCACGAGTTGATGAGATTGTGCGTGATCCCCAGACCGCTGAGTCTTTGAAGCCGTGGTACCGGCAGTTCTGTAAGCGCCCTTGTTTCCATGATGATTATCTGCCTACGTTTAATCGAGACAATGTGACCTTGGTAGACACCGAAGGACGCGGTGTAGAGCGGATCACGCCTCGTGGGGTTGTGGCAAATGGTGTTGAATACGAACTTGATTGTTTGATCTTTGCCACAGGGTTTGAAGTGGGAACTGATTACTCGCGCCGAGCTGGCTACCAGGTATATGGAACGGATGGACTAACGCTTTCTGAAAAGTGGGCCGATGGAGTGGAGACTTTCCACGGGTTCTTTACTCGTCAGTTCCCTAACTGTTTTATTGTTTCAACTGCACAGTCTGGGTTCTCCGTGAATTTCCCGCACATGTTGAATGAGCAATCCATTCACATTGCATATATCGTCTCTGAACTTTTGCAATCTGGAATGACAAGATGTGAAACAAGTGAAGTAGCCGCAACCGAATGGGTAGACACCATCAAGGCGCATTCAACAATGAATCTCAAGTTTCTAGAAGCATGTACGCCTGGTTATTACAACAATGAAGGCCGCCCTGCAGAAAGAGCTGCGCAAAATGGAAGTTATGGGCGTGGCCCTGTTGCTTTTGCACGACTTCTTGAATCGTGGCGTGACTCTGGCCAGATGGAAGGCTTAGAGCTATCTCGCTAAGTCCCTTGGTGTCCTTCGTATGTACTGCGAATGCGGTGAATCACTTCGATAGTCCATGCGGCACCAAGAGCACCAAATAGGCCAAGAGCAACATTGTGTGAAGTAATAGAGAATGAGAAAAAATCTGTCAGTGGTTCAATGCTGAACGCCCAGATTGCCAGAACTATGAGTGCTGCAAGAACTACGGCATTGCGAACCGTAAATGGTCGCGCAAATACGGACACAATCCAGAAGAATGCGCCAAGTGCAGTGACGGCAGCAGCGGTACCTGAGTCATCACGGGCCAAGATGTCCACTAAGACGACTGCACATCCAATAGCAATTCCAGCAGGAAGTGAAAATTGAAGTACCCGCTTTAAGAATCCCGGCGAATATCTCTGAGCGCTGTTTCCAATGGCTAAGAAAAAAGCCGGTACGCCAATTGCCAAGGTGGAGATCAGGGTCATCTGGCGTGGGAGAAATGGAAAAGGTTGAGAGAGCGCCGCCACGCTGATGATGGAAAACACACTCATGACGTTTTTAGCCAAAAAAATGTGAGCTACTCGTTCCAAATTCCCAATTACTCTGCGACCTTCGTGAATGGCGCTTGGGAGATGAGAAAACTTTCCATCTAGTAAAATCATTTCTGCAACGGCTTTTGTGGCTGGTGCAGCATTGTTCATTGCTATTCCAATATCTGCCTTCTTGAGTGCAAGAACATCGTTTACTCCGTCTCCCGTCATAGCAACAACTTCTCCTTGGTCATGTAACTGTTCAATGAAGTCGCGCTTTTGTTCCGGAGTGACGCGACCCAAGACGTGGTCTTCGTTAATACCTACTGCACGTGCGACTGCAGCAACAGTGGATGGGTGATCGCCTGAGAGCACATATATTGTGACGCCTTGTTCTACAAAGTATGTAACAGTCTCGGCAGCATCAGTGCGAATCTGTTCCTTAATTGCAATAAGTGCTGCGGGGGTTAACTGTGGGGGTAATGCATTGTTACCCAGTGGCATCAACGAATGCGCCAACAGCAATACCCGTGCTCCTGAGTATGCGAGATCTTGCACTTGTTGAAGAAGCAGTGAGTCGCGGCTTGCGAGAATTTCAGGTGCCCCGAGATACCACGCACCAGAATCAACCTCAATTGCTTTCCATTTCTTAACAGAGTCAAATGGGATGCTTGCGATGACATGTGGTGCTTGGTTAGGAGGAAATCGTATACCGATGGCATGAAGTGTGGCATTAGCCGCTGGGTCATCTGCAAGAGCACCCAATACCTCGCTAAGCATTGTCTCATCATGATTGCTGAGAATGTGCAGGGGTTCACATTGCATGACACCTGTGGTCAAAGTTCCTGTTTTGTCCACACACAGAACACTCACACGGGCAAGAGTTTCTACTGCAGGCAATTGTTGGATCAGTACTTGTTGGCGTGAAAGCGCGACTGCGGCGGTGAGAAATGTGATTGTCGTAAGAACAACAAGGCCTTCGGGGATAATTCCTACTAGTCCGGCAACAGAACGTGCGGTGGCTTCTTGCCAGTTGCGTCCATCCTCAACACGAAGTTGGGACCATACCTGCAATGGTGCCAAAACGAGAAACGACCACAGCATCCATTTGAGTAATCGATTGACCGCATCTTGAATTTCAGACACCGGCCGTGTGAATTTCTTTGCTTCTGCAGTGATGCGTTGGGCATATGATTTTTTTCCCACAGCGGTGGCATGAATTGTGCCGTTTCCAGCGGTGACAAAGGTTCCCGATAACACTGCGTGCTCTGGGCTTTTCATCACTGCATCGGCTTCGCCAGTGAGATTTGATTCGTTGATTTCCAAATTGTCTGACGTGAGCACAATGCCATCTACGGGTATGTGGTCACCTGCGCGAAGAACAAGTACGTCATTTTGAACAATCTCATGAGATGCGATGAGTTGAGTGACTCCATCACGTATGACATAGGAGTTAGGTGAATGGAGAAGTCGAATGCGATCTAGAGTTCTCTTTGCTTTCCATTCTTGTGCCGTGCCCAGAACTGTGTTTGCTACAAGAACGAGTCCAAAGAGGCCATCGGCAATGGAACCGGTGACGACAACTATTACAAACAATGCACCCAAGATTGCGTTGAATCGCGTGAACACATTGGTGCGAAAGATGTGTGTGAGCGAACGAGAAGTTTTCGTGTCAAGTTCATTTGTCAACCCATTGCGTTGACTATTGAGGACTTCTAGAGATGTGAGACCAACGGGTGACCCCATGGGTTCAGGGTAACTTTCATGTTCGCTCAACTGAGGAACAGATGTACCTAAACCAAAAACTTATTGAGAACTCTTGGCGATTTCTTGTGCACGAAGTCGAGTGGTGATGTCACTGCACTCAGCACATACTGATTCAGGAATCACACCAAGGCGAATGAGACCTGAAAACATTTTGCAACCCACACAAAATCCAAGAGCTGCTTCTAACAATGCGGGACCTGCAAGTGCAGCGGTGACAATTCGAGAGGCAACGGTGAAGTCGGCAAGGAACAACACAGATGCAGTGATGCTAAAGACGGCTCCAATTGCTTGAGCGAAACGCTTGGGTGGCCCAGGAAGAATGCGGTGATTGATGGCCGTGAGTCGGGGAGTGATCACTTTGGTGGCGAGAAGACCAAGGGGGCTAAAGCGTGGTCCCGATGCAACGCGCGCAATAAAGCCATAGGTGAGGGGAATCAAGATCCAGCCCCAGCCGGTGATGGAGTAGGCCACAGCCATGGTGACTGCACCTGCTGCAACGATGCGCGCTGATGTGTCGTTCACCTCGGATGGAAAGTTGAGTAATTTGGTCACCTTTTAAGTGTAGGCACCAATATGGGCTTCACAACCCACATTCTT
The DNA here is from genome assembly GCA_032121425.1 of Ilumatobacteraceae bacterium. Classification (GTDB taxonomy): domain Bacteria; phylum Actinomycetota; class Acidimicrobiia; order Acidimicrobiales; family Ilumatobacteraceae; genus UBA2093. The sequence continues at coordinate 25,205 of JAUMDU010000136.1, forward strand.
CGGGGCGAAACAGTTCCAGCGTGCGACATAAGGTGGCGGAATGGATTTTGACTACCCGGCACAAGCAACTGATTACCGCACCAAGGTACGCGCATTTCTCGACGCCAATCTTCCAAAAGATTGGAAGGGAATTGGGGCCCTCAACCATGCCGATGCAGCCGTATGGACCGAACAGTGGCGCAAAAAACTTTCTGCAGAAGGCCTACTGGCAATTACATGGCCCAAAGAATATGGCGGTCAGGGTTTAAGTCATGTGGAGGCATTGGTGTTGGCCGAAGAATTCGCGCGCGCAGGTGTTCCCGAAGGTGGACCCAATGATGCATTTGGTATTGGCATGTTGGGTAACACGATGATTGCAATCGGTACCGAAGAACAAAAGCGTCATTTCCTGCCACGTGTACTTTCTGGCGAAGATCGTTGGTGTCAGGGATATTCAGAACCTGCAGCGGGATCAGATCTTGGAAACTTGGGATGTCGTGCAGTACTCGATGGCGATGAATGGGTGATTAACGGTCAAAAGATTTGGACATCTGCGGGTCATCTTGCCAACTACATCTTCGTTCTTGCGCGCACTGCACCAGATGAGGTGAAGCATCGAGGCATCACATTCATGTTGGTAGATATGCGCCAACCAGGAGTTGAGGTGCGTCCTATCAAGATGATGTCTGGCGACTCTGAATTCAATGAAGTGTTCTTCACAGATGTTCGTTGCCCGAAAGAAAATGTTCTGGGCGAAGTGAACGGCGGTTGGATGGTTGCTATGGCATTGCTGGGTAATGAGCGTGGCGCCGGAGCAGTTGTGAGCAGCATCTCTTTCCGTGGCGAATTAGACAAGCTGACTCAGCTTGCAAAAGAAAAAGACATGACGCACGATCCACATATTCGCCAACGTTTGACTAAAGCACATACCAAAGTAGAAATCATGCGTTTCCTTGGCTATCGCGTGTTGACCTCATTTATGAAAGGTCATCAACCAGGTCCTGATGCATCAATTGGCAAGTTGTGGTGGAGTGAGTATCACAAAGAAGTGACCGAACTAGCAGTAGATATTTTGGGAGCTGATGCATTGGTGCCTGTGGGTCAAACACCACACACTGCGTTCACCACAGATTCTCCTGGTTCACCTAATGACAGTGCGAACTGGGTGGGCGTGTTCTTGAATGCTCGTGCAGGCACTATTTATGCCGGAACAAGCCAAGTGCAGCGCAACATTGTGGGCGAACAAGTTCTTGGTCTTCCTAAAGAACCACGCTCTGATGCAGGTCCATGGAAATCCATCCCAGGTCACGGATAATCACCCATGTCTTCGCCAGTGTTCATTCTTGGCGGGTATCAAACTGATTTTGCGCGGGGCTACGCACGCGAGGGTTTAGATATCTCCGACATGATGCGCGAGGCGATTGAAGGCGCACTACTTGATGCACACGTTGATGTGGCTGATGTAGAGACAGTGCATGTAGGAAATGCTTTCTCTGAACTGCAACGTCAACAAGGGCATTTAGGTGCCTTAGCAATTCAAGTTGTTCCAGGGCTTTGGGGAAGACCCGCAATGCGCCACGAAGGTGCGTGTGCATCATCATCGCTGGCAGTGCTGAGCGCAATGGCCGAGATTGAAGCTGGTCGCTATGACGTTGCTTTGGTCGTAGGAGTTGAAGAGCAAAAAGCATTACCTGGTGATCAGTCATCGGTGAATCAAAATGCAGCTGCATGGCAGGGTAACGAGGGAATCTCATGCACGTTTATGTGGCCTGCAGTATTTGGTTTACTGGCCGAGGAATACAACTACCGCTATGGCCTCGACCGTGCGCATCTCAATCGCATTGCAGAAATTAACTATGGAAATGCAAAGTTGAATCCACTTGCTCAGACACGGTCGTGGAAATTTACTGACCTGAGCTTCACTGATGATGACATTGCGAACCCGATTATTGAACCAGGCACGCGTCGGCAAGATTGTGGACAAATTACAGATGGTGCATCAGCTGTGGTGTTGTGTTCAGCAAGGTATTTCGAAAAGTACTCTCAGCGCCTTCGGAAAGATTCAACCCAGGTGGCACAAATTCTGGGATGGGGCCATCGCAATGCGGGTATTAAGTTCTCCGACAAGTTGGAACGCAGCAAAGATGATGCCTTGGTGTTTCCTCATGTGCGAGATGCCATTACAGATGCGTTTAGGCGCGCCGCCATTGGCGATGTGATGCAGTTAGACGGCATTGAAACCCATGATTGCTTCACCGCGACTGAATATATGGCAATTGACCATTTCGGTATTACTGCACCGGGTGAATCGTGGAAGGCCGTTGAAGAAGGTGTGATTGAACGTGGTGGCGCTCTACCTGTGAATCCCAGTGGTGGTCTTATTGGTGGTGGACATCCAGTAGGTGCAACGGGTGCCCGCATGATCGTTGATGCTATGAAACAAGTAACTGGTCGTGCTGGCGATGTGCAGATTGACGGAGCTCAGACTTTTGCAACATTGAATATTGGAGGCTCACTGTCCACTGTTGCAAGTTTTGTAGTGGGTGTGCGTTAAACGTTCTATTTTTTTACGATTCTTGGTGAATAGTCAATCTCTGGGCAGGTAGTTGTCGTGAGTAGTCCGGGTCCTTTTTCAAGAAGGGCTGCACACAGGGCCGGTTCTAGCCATCTTTCATACAAATCGGTCGCGCTGTTGTCGTCTGTGGGAGAGAAACTGGTGGGCTCTCCCATTGATACATGTGAACCATCTGGAAAGTAATCAGAGATTTTTTGCCGTTTCAAAAATGACACGAGATCCAAGACCAGAACATCCGGTCTATTTTTGAATTGCTCAAGAAACATTGTGTAGTCATTTTGTCTGTAAGACAGTTTCTCACCGATGTAGTTGACGATTGCGATTTTTTGAACTCCGCGATTTTGTTTGAGATGATTTATCAGTCGTTCATATTCTTTGGAAATCCATTCGTTGTAACCGGTATCGGAAAGATTGACCCACGTGTTACCAAACAATGACGGGATTTTCCTGTCAGCTGTATCCCATGTTCCACCCCAAATGATGGCGATTTCACTTGGCTGAGTCTCGGTGTCGTACACAGTCCAATTGCAACCGTCACCGACGATCTTTTCAATGTCGTCATCGACGAGGGAGCCAAGTGAACCTATGGGACATCCAATTCTGGTGAATGATCCAGACATTGTGAAGAGATCTTTCTTAATGCGAGAGATGGGTTCATATGCGATTCTGTTCTGTAAACCTTTCACAAACAATGCCATTTTGGAATCCCCGAAGAGCAACATTCGGGGAACATTTGAGCTCACCACGACATCAGGTGCCGTATTCAGATCGTCTTCGATGTCCTCAAAAGAAACGGGAGGGGTCTTGGCAAATACAAACCCGCCCGATGCCAGCACCACACACACTGACAGCACAGCAATTACTTTGCGCGGAGTGAATGTAAATCGCATGGGTAATTCGAACTTGGAATGAATCACCATTGCACCCAACATGGTGAGAGCAAGTGTGAGTAGTGGGACAGACCAATGCGGCAAATCGGTTCGCTTCAGTGTTAACAAAATGGGCCAATGCAACAAGTACACGCCATAAGAGACTCTGCCTAGCCACGCAAATGGTCGAACATCAAAGAACGCTGCGATACGCGAATGCGGTAATGCCAAAATAACGGCGGCCGATATGGCACCTGTGAAAAGAAGACCACCTGAATACACGATGTTGTCTTTCAGATGGATAAACGCCACGGCCCAGAGCAAGTAGCCCACACCAGCAAGACTCACGGCAGTCGCTATTTCGGGTTTTGGGCGCCATGAGGTGTTGTGCAGAAAAGCAGCTGCGATCACCCCGGTAAGCACCTCTGCTGCACGTGTATGCGTGCCGAAATAGATAATTGACTGTGATCCATCGGCGAGAAAAGTGGCGAGTGCAGAAAGTACGAAAAGACCAAAGGTAATCTTGAGTAATCGTGTGCGACCACTCAGCACAATCAGTAGAGGAAGCACTAAGTAGGCCTGCTCTTCAATGGCTAGTGACCAGTAGTGCACAACAGGGGAAGCCAGTGCGGTTCCGTAAGGTACGCCTTGCCAAATTTGTTGCCAGTTAGAGATTTGGAGAAATGAAAGGAGGACATCGGTGCGATGATCTTCGTCAAACCATCCAAGGAGTGTCCATGTGCATGTAAACAGTGTGAGGATTAGTATTGCTGCGGGAAGTAGACGTCGTACACGGCGTGCATAGAAAGCCTTGAACGAAAAGGTGTCTTTTTCAAGATCACGCAAAATCATTGTGGTGATGAGAAATCCCGACAAGGTGAAAAAAAGACTGACTCCGAGCCAGCCGCCGGGAACAAGCCTCGGGTAGAGATGAAAACCCAACACCATGGTGACCGCGAGACCGCGCAGACCATCTAGGCCAGCGATGCGTTGAGGAGTGCCGTGACTTTCAGTGGTGTTAACGCTGGCTCCCATATCAATACGAAACTACTTCATTTCAAGATCAAACTTCCTTGCCAACGAGGGACAACAAATATCCAAAGGTCTATTTGGGTTTGAGAAATTTCCGCAGTTCGGCTTCCACATCCACATTGCGGCCGTCTTTTGCCATCGTGCTGGCATCGCGCACCGCACTGTCATGGGCATAGTTCATAAATATTTGTGTCTTTTCTTCAATAAGTTCCACCATGCGCTCATCAATTGTGTCGCGTGCAATAAGTCGGTGAACAAGCACCGTCTTGCTTTGCCCCATGCGATGTACTCGGGCAATTGCTTGCCATTCGGTACTGGGTTTCATCTGTGGCTCCATCAGAATTACCACTTGCGCACTTTGCAAGTTGATGCCAATACCTCCGGCGTCTATTTGCATTACCACAATCTTTTCTTCTGGATCCTGCGTGAAGACATCAAGAATTTCTTGGCGGCGAGATGCCGACGTTGCCCCCGTGATTTGTTGGGTGCCTGGGAACAATGAACACACATCATCGATGACTTGACGGAAGAAAGAGAAAACCACAATCTTGCGATTTTCGGACAAATGTTCTTCCACTAGTTCCTGAAGACGTTGATACTTTGATGATAGAACTTCTCCGTTACCGATTACTGCTGACAGTCGCTTGGTCATTAACTCGGGTTCTGCTGCAAGATAGAACTGTTGATCTTGATCGTGTAGTTCAATCCATTCGTCTTCAACAATGCGTTCAGGTAATTCGTGAAGCACATCTTTTTGTGTGCGTCGCAGATACACCGGTGCTAGGTCTTTGCAAATCTCTGTGGGATCTGGATTTCCACGGTAGATACTCATGAGATGCTCCAGCACCGGCTGCACTTCTGGTTGTGCAAGTGAAAGCAGAAAATGCATTTCTGGGAGACGGTTTTCTAATGCCGTTCCTGTCATCAGTGTGACATATTCACTGCGTTCTACGAGCA
>JAUMDU010000137.1:0-3627 GCA_032121425.1 Ilumatobacteraceae bacterium
ACCCAAAGCAACAACAATCACAAAAATCCAATCGCGAAAGATCTTTGAAGTTGAAGGAGTCTCCTCCTTGTGTTCTAAGACCTCATCTTCTGGCATGCTTCAAAACTAGTTGCTGGTAGACCTCAAAGGGCTACATCGCATCAATCAGTTGGTCCACACGCTCATCTTGATATTGAAATGGGTCATTGCAGACCACAATTCGTTGCGATTGATCATTCAGTTTGAGATGAACCCAGTCCACCGTATAGTCACGCTGTTTAGCCTTGGCCGCTTTAATGAAACGACCGCGCAGATGGGCGCGAGTGGATGGCGGAGCTGTAATGGTTGCCTCATGTACTTGATCGTGCGTAACAAATGTACGCACTGCTCCATTTTTCTCTAACGAGTAAAACAGACCGCGATTTGGGTTGATGTCGTGATATTGAAGGTCAATCATTTGTGCTTCAGGACTAGAGAGACTTTTACCATGTCGATTTTCGTATCTCTGCAGTAGATGAAGTTTTGCAACCCAATCGAGCCTGTCACATAACTTCATTTGATCATGTTGTAAGAGATGCATGGTCTCTTCCCACATGCTGAGCGCTTCGTTTTCCTCGCTAGAAAAGCCATACTCCTCTCGAAAAGCCAAGGCTCTTCCAAGAAGGTAATTCTGGATGTCTAGGGCGCTCATTTCTTTGCCGTTAGCGAGTCGTATGGGCTGGCGACAGGAAATGTCGTTACTTATTTCACGAATTGCTCGAATGGGATTCTCCAGGGTCAAATCGCGAATTGCAAAACCAGGGGTCTCTAACATTTTTAGAACACAGGCCGCTGATCCGATCTTGAGAAACGTGGCGTACTGCGACATGTTGGAATCTCCCACAATGACATGCAGGCGTCGATACTTCTCAGAGTCTGCATGAGGTTCGTCGCGAGTGTTAATGATGGGACGTGAACGTGTGGTGGCCGAGGAAACATCTTCCCAGATGTGCTCTGCACGTTGAGAAAGTGAAAATGACTGCCCACGAGATGTTGAAAGTATTTTGCCAGCACCAGCAAATATCTGTCTCGTGACAAGAAACGGAATGAAGACATCTAGGTAATCATTATTCTCATCTGTGCGACTCACGAGAAAATTTTCATGACAGCCATAACTATTTCCAGCTGAGTCAGTGTTGTTCTTAAAGATGGAGATATTGCCCCGAATGCCTTCATCGCGTAGCCGTGATTCTGCATTGATGACTAAGTCATAAATAATCTCATCACCCGCACGGTCGTAGCGCACAACATCCCACATGGAATCACATTCCGGCGAAGCAAATTCAGGATGAGAACCCACATCTAGGTACAGCCGGCCACCATTTTCTAAAAATACATTTGAGCTTCGTCCCCAAGCGACAACGCTGCGAAACAAGTAGCGGGCAGTTTCATCAGGTGTCAAACGACGTTGACCTCGCAAAGTGCAAGTGATGCCATATTCGGTCTCTAATCCGAATATTCGACGGTCCACTATCTCTAACCCTTCAAAAGACTTTCCACCTCTTGGTCTGTAATTCTCACAAAACAACGACGTTCATCACCGCGACGCAACACTGCTACTTCAAGATCATTACAACTCAAGGTTCTGTCTGGGCCAGATAAGGAACTGGTGGCAAGTGACATTGCAGTGGAAAGATCTGCGTCTGGATTGACGTTGGCCTGAAGGCGTGAGGCAATGGACTCGGTATCACCCCCGAGTATGCAAGAGCCGGTTTCGTCTATGACTGTTCCGTCATAGGTGATGTGGAAAAGACGATCTTGACTGGCGTCGTAACCCACTTCAGCGATGAGAATCTCCACTTCGAGGGGTTTGGATTCATGAGTGAACGCTTGACCCATGATTTGGGCGTATTGATTTGCTAGCCCTCGACCCTGTACGTCGCGCCGAGAATACTGATACCCAGTAAGGTCGGCAGCTCGAACTCCGGCTTGTCGAAGCTGATCAAATTCGTTGTACTTTCCCACACCTGCAAAAGCGATGCGATCATAGATTTCGGAAATCTTTCGCAAATTACTAGACGGATTCTCTGCGACCAGAACAATGCCATCACGATATTGAATCGCTATCAAAGCGCGTCCGCGCGCAATTCCTTTACGCGCAAAATCAGCTTTTTCCTTCATCATTTGTTCAGGCGGAACATAAAAAGGCATACTCATCGCGCGCGCACCTCCTGAGCAATGCGAGCAAAGATGTCGCCCAATGCATCATCGTTAGATTTCACCCAGCCATCAGAAGTGATGGTGGCCATAATCGGATAAACGCCTCGCAGAACATCTGGTCCCCCTGTTGCCGAATCTGCTTCGGCTGCTTCCCAAAGAGAACGGCACGCCAACTCAATTGCTTCATCGGCAGTTAAGTCTCGCTTCCAACCCACCTTCACCACGGTGCCTGCATGCATGCCGCCACTTCCAATCGTGACGAACTCACGTTCTTCGTAGCGACCGCCGGTGGCGTCGTATGCCCAGATACGACCTTCTTGAGAGTCCATGTCAAAGCCCGCGAAAAGTGGCATAACAATCATTCCCTGCATCGCGGCTGGCAAATTATTTCTCACCATCATTGATAGTTGATTTGCTTTACCTTCTAGCGAAAGAGGACGACCCTCCATTTTTTCGTAATGCTCCAGCTGCAGAGCGAAAAGTTTGATCATGTCCATTGCTGGACCAGCAGCGCCCGAGATGGCGACCGCACTATGCCGATCGGTTTGAACAACCTTTTCCATGTCGCGGTGACTAATCCAATTTCCCGAAGTAGCGCGACGATCACCCGCCACAACCACTCCAGACTCAAATTTCAATGCCACGCATGTGGTTGCATGTGGAACACCGAGGGACTCGCTCCATGTTTCGGGGAAACTAGAAAGTCCTGCTCGTTTCACTAGTTCGACGAAGTTTGCTCCTGGATCTTGTTGGGGAGAGAAAAACGGCATAGACATCTTTACTCACCGCCCTTTTGAACATAGTTCTTCACGAACTCCTCGGCATTTTGTTCAAGCACTTCATCTATTTGATCCAAAATGTCGTCCAGGGCGTCCACAAGATCTGTGGAGCTCTGCACCTCAGTATTTTCTGTGACTAGCTCTGACTGGCCTTCTTTTGAGGAGGTTTTCGATTGACGAATGCTTTCACTCATGGTTCATACAGTACCGACTCGACGCTCAGACGGCTCACCAGCCCGGGTCCTCAATCACATCTTCAACATCGTCAGATAGGCGGTGCAAGAGTTCTTGCACAGTTGAACATTCCCGAAACAGATGGCCCACATGGCGCTCGGTACCTTTGAGTGGATCCATCATCGGTATACGTTGCAATGTTGCTTCACCAACATCAAAGACCACACTGTCCCAGTTTGCAGAGGTCACTGATTGGGGCCAGGTGCTGATGCATTTTCCCCTAAAGAAAGCTCGAGTATCGCTTGGCGGTTCCAACATGGCTCGTGCAACATCATCCACCTGACATATGGTGCGACAACCCAGCTTGGAAAAAAGGCTCCGAGACTCACCTAGTTCGTGGTACTGCAGATCAATAGCTTTCAGGCGTGGATGGTCATATGGGAGCTCATCTCTGATGCGCATGGCTTCCAGGATGCGACGTTTCGCGATCCAATCG
>JAUMDU010000138.1:0-3215 GCA_032121425.1 Ilumatobacteraceae bacterium
TAATAAACCAAGAAATGGAATCGGCAAAGAAGCCATGCGCAACGCACTCCACTCTGGTCGCCATGGCCCAAATCCACCAAAACGCATAGACGGATCAAGTTTCCATCTCCAACCATCACTGTCTTGGCGTGCACCAACCGTGACGAGATACTCCAACCATTCAATAGACAAACGCGGATTCATCTTTGCTCGACGTTGCGCAAGATCAATCAACGTTCCTGGCTTGCGGTGCGAGTTGTGTGCTTCGTGTCGGTAGTCGAGCCACGCACCAATTTCGGTTGCCATCAAACGTGACTGGTCATGGTCGGGAACATCTGGCATACGCCGCTTACTAGGCATCCCATCGATGTTGACCATGCGCGAAACGCGATAGGGGCTTGCTTCGGTTAATTGCATCATGAGGGCCCCACCTTTGGAGTGGGCAACCACAGGTGATGGTTGGGTGGTAGTCGAACTCATCACGGCAAGAGCATCACGAATGTCCGCATCCCAGCTGTAGAGCGCGGCATAGTCGCTGTCGCCGTGGCCCCGGTGATCCCAGGTGACGACTCTCCAACCTTCCTGGGCAATTCGGGGAGCAAGGACATCGAAAGTACGTGCGAAATCAGAACCACCGTGTGCAAAAAAGACCACAGGGTCCTCGCTTCGACCCCATTCGTAGACGGCGATGCTCACGCCATCGGCATCAACACGGCGAAATCGGTCAGGTGGGCGTGCGCCGGGGAAGGTTCGGGTCTCAGATGTCATCGGCTTACGAGGTTACGACAGCGAGTGGGGTTATCTATGAGCGAGATGCCCATACGACCGATGACACATGCACCTAACATGGCACTGATGTTCCTGCGCACCCGACTACATACCTATCTCGTGTGGAGTACAGGAGTTTTTGTATTTCTTGCGGTCATCTCCAGCCTGCTCACAGATGGAGGCGGAAATTCATCAACCGGGGAAACGACAATTCCTGACCAAGCACAGTCCACAACTTCTGGTGCACCCACCACCACAATGACTCCCCAGAAATACACAGTTCTTTCGGGTGACACTTTGAATGGCATTGCCAAGCGTTTCAATCTTTCAGCGCCGGCGTTAGTTGAATTGAATAACATCAAAAATCCAGACAATCTGTCTGCTGGCACTGAGCTTCTTCTCCCACCCAGTAATGCATTTGTGCCCATCGGGGCTACAACCACGATGCCGCCATGACCTGCATCGTGACCTGGGCGTCCGTACACTAGGACACATGACCACAACGTTTTGGCCGACCCAAGAACATTGGTCGGTGGCAATTCCACTGCAGACGAATCATCCTCGCCTCTCGTGTCTCGCCGAGACGGGTTTTGTTGCTCTCAAGCCAGCTCCCTTCGACGTGCCTGCAACAGAGTGGGAATCGCTTGAGTATTTCGATTGGAAAAGTGGTGGCGATACCAACTTTGCGCCTCTTGCGTCTGCCGACGGAGAACTTGATTGTCGGGGCTTTTGGGACAAAGGCAAAACCGACAAAGATGCCGAGTGGACGTCCAATGCCGCATTCGCACCCACGTTAAAAAGTTATGTGGCTTCTGTGGGTGCCAACTTTGGTCGCGTGCGCATCATCAAACTTGCGCCACAAAATCGTGACCAAGCAATTCGTTCAATTCATCGTGATGACAACAACAGATTCAATCCTGAAAATGAAGGATGGGTTGTACGCACGTGGCTTGAGTTGACCGATAGCCCCGACAGTTACATGTTGTTGATGGATAACGGTCCCGACGGTTTGCCCGATCCATCTACTGAACGTCGTGTTCCACTATCTCGCGGAGCACGCTTTGTTGTTGACACACAACGCTTGTGGCATGTGGTGGTTCACAACCACGATTTTCCTCGTTATGCGTTGATCACAAGTTTTGAGAGTGGTTCAGCACTCGATGAATTTATCTCTCGCGAACGCGCGTAGGTTCTAGAGCACTGATTCAATCGCACTGATGACCTCGGGGGCATCGGGTGCAGTTTTTGGATGGAATCGTGCGACAACATTTCCCTGACGGTCAATGAGGTATTTTTCGAAATTCCATCGGATGTCTCCGTCGACACCTTCTGCATCTGCAGTGTGTGACAATTCGGCGTATAACGGATGTCGTTGTTCACCGTTCACGTCGATTTTTTCTGTGAGCGGGAAAGTGACGCCATAGGTTGTGGAACAGAAAGATTGAATCTCATCTGCAGTTCCAGGTTCTTGACCCATGAACTGGTTACACGGAACTCCAAGAACAGTGAAGTTGCGCTCGCCGTAACTCTTTTGAAGTTGTTCCAACTGCTCGTATTGGGGAGTGAGGCCGCACTTACTAGCCACGTTGACAACTAATACGGCTTTGCCCTCCAATGAACCCAGCACATTGGGTGTGCCGTTAAGTGAAGAAATGGAATGGCTGAAAATACTCATATGTAGTGCAACCACTGATCAAGGGTTGCCATTCCCATATGGATGAATTAATTACCTCGATGTGCAACGGCAAGCTCAGCCACTTCACGCATAATGCGTGCAATGTCGAAGTCTTTTGGCGTATACACCGCGGCAACACCTTCACGTGTAAGACGTTCACGATCTTCTTCTGGGATGATTCCACCCACAATGACAGGCGCATCTACGCCTTCTGCACGCAGACGACGCACCACATCGGGAACAAGCTGCAAATGTGATCCCGACAAAATGGAGAGGCCCACCACATCTGGATCTTCATCGCGAGCACTGGCAACGATTTGCTCAGGAGTTAAACGAATACCGCTATAGACCACTTCCATACCGGCATCACGGGCTGCAACAGCGATTTGTTCTGCACCGCTTGAGTGACCATCGAGGCCAGGTTTTGCCACGAGGAAGCGGGGAGGACCGCCAGCAATAGTGCGTACAAACTCTGCTACTTCGCCGAGTGCATGGCTGCGTCGTCCAACTGCTGCATTAACTCCCGTGGGGGCGCGGAATTCACCGAACTCTTCGCGTAGCACTTGAGACCATTCACCTGTTGTGCCGCCGGCCTCTGCCAGTTCGATGGAGACTTCCATAATGTTGTCGCCGGAACGTGCCGCAAGACGCAACTGGTCTAGAGCTGCCTGTACTCGCGCGTTATCGCGAGTGGCGCGCCACTGTTCTACATCGGCAATCATTTCTGCCTCAACGGCTGGGTCAACAACCAAGATATTTCCTGGTGTTGCAAGAGGGCTCGATTCAGTCTCGC
>JAUMDU010000139.1:0-27742 GCA_032121425.1 Ilumatobacteraceae bacterium
GTACAAGAGCATTGCGCCATACCGCGAAAAACTCTTCGCATACTTTGAAACGCGCTAGCGAGTTTGCTTAGGTGGTGTAGTCGGCGTTGATGCGCACATAGCCATCAGTGAGGTCACATCCCCACACCGTTGCACCATGTATTCCGGTGTTCAGTGAGACATGGATACGCACTTCGTCACCTTTCATGTAGGTGCTTAAGGCTTGTAAGCCTGATTCATCTACTTGATGTGGGTACACCTCTTGGGTGCCAAATCGAATCACGACATTGTCTTGATTGATGTCGTTGTATTCGTGACATTTCCCTATTGCCATTGCAACACGACCCCAGTTGGGGTCTGCGCCATGAATTGCTGTCTTCACAAGAGGTGAGTTCACAATTGATTTAGCAACTGATTTTGCTTGGGCGTAGTCACGTGCTGTGTCAACGCACACTTCAATGAGTGTCTCGGCGCCTTCGCCATCACGAGCGACTTGTTTCGTGAGGCTCAACAGCACCGCGTCGAGGGCATCTTCAAATGCCATAAGATCAACGGCACCGGCTTTGCCACTAGCAATGATGATGGCGGTATCGCTTGTAGATGTATCGGTATCTACGGACACACAGTTCAGTGTTCGATTGATGACGTTGCGAAAACAGCGATCAAGATCTTGAGCTGAAATCTGAGCATCTGTGAACACCATCGCAATCAATGTGGCCATATTGGGTTCGATCATTCCCACACCTTTGGCAACTCCTACGACTCGTGCTGTGGAGCCTGCGACGGTGGCCTCTGCGATTTTGTGCACCGTGTCGGTGGTCATGATGCCTTGTGCAACTTTTTCTGCATCATCTGAGTTGAATTGATCGGGCAGTGCATTGATTCCTACACGAATTTTGTCCATGGGGTAGAGACGGCCAATGACGCCAGTAGATGCAAGAAAAAGTTGTTCTGGGGCAATGTGTAGTTTGTGCGCAACCGACGTGACTACTTCTTGGGCATCAGCGTGGCCTTGTGGACCGTTTGCCACATTGGCGTTTTTTGAGATCACCACAACACCACGCACGTTTCCTGTGTTGTGGGCACGCGAAATTTCTACTGACGGGCCTGCGAAACGGCTTTGTGTAAATACACCAGCTGATGTGGCATCAGCATCGGAGAGGACAATCGTCAAATCATCGGTGGCGTCTTTGACCCCCACATTGGTCACGCACGACGAAAAGCCTTGAGGAAGAGAAATAGTCACAGGAGAATGGTTTAGCACCCGCGAGGGGCTGAGGGCGTTTAGATTGTCATCGTGCGCACATTGATTGTGAATGGGACTGTGGTCAATGCAGATGGCCAGATTGAGGCCGATGTTGCGGTGGTGGGTGAGTCAATCGCCCAGATAATCCCACGATCTGGCGGGGGAATAGTGCCCGGACCCGATGACTTGGTCATTGATGCAATGGGCTGTTTTGTAGTTCCAGGCGGCGTAGACGCCCATGTACATATGGAACTTGATACTGGATCCACCGTGTCGTCTGATTCATTTACATCTGGGACGATTGCGGCAGCCCACGGTGGCACAACCACAATTATTGACTTCGCCGAGCAACGCACTGGTGGAAACGTTCTTGAAGCTTTCGAAAAGCGTTGTGCTGCTGCCGAATCCCAATGTGTTGTGGATTGGGGTCTTCACCAGATTCTTGGTGGAGTAGATGCTCAAGCATTAATTGACACTCGATCACTCATCGAACGTGAGGGCGTTGCTTCCATCAAGTTGTTTATGGCATACCCAGGCCGTCTCTATTCAGATGATGGGCAGATCTTGCGCGCGCTTCAAATGTGCGCCGACACCGGTCTTATGGCCATGGTGCACGCAGAAAATGGTCTTGCTATTGATGTCTTAGTGGAACAAGCCATTGCCGCAGGAAACATCACTCCAGATTTTCATTCGCGTACTCGTCCTCCAGAACTGGAAGCCGAAGCAGTGCACCGTGCTGCGGTGTTATCTCAAGTTGCAGGAAATGCTCCTTTGTACATCGTGCACGTGTCGAGCTCGCATGCATTGGCAGAGATCGTGTCGGCTCGAACCCGCGGTGTGAATATCTTTGGTGAGACCTGTCCACAATATTTACATCTCTCCCTTGAAGACCATCTTGGGCAAGGTTGGCCCAATGGGGCTGGGTTCATTTGTTCCACGCCGTTGCGTTCAAAACATGATCATCATCAAGCAGATTTGTGGGATGGTTTGCGATTTGACCAACTTGCAGTAGTGAGTACTGACCATTGCCCGTTTTGTTTGCGAGAACAAAAACTTGGTTTCGGTGAATCATTTCAACTTGTGCCCAATGGAATTGGCGGCGTAGAGCATCGTCTTGATTTGATGTATCAAGGCGTGGTGGCTGGTCACATATCTCTTGAGCGTTGGGTGGAAGTGTGCGCAACAGCGCCCGCACGATTGTTTGGAGTTCCCCAAAAAGGCAGCATTGCTGTCGAGATGGATGCAGATGTGGTGATTTACGATCCTGCTGCAACCACTGTGATCAGCGCGGCAACGCATCATATGAATATGGATTACTCGGCCTATGAAGGAATGACTCTTGCTGGTGCAGTGCGCACTGTGATGTCACGAGGTGATGTCATTGTGGACAACGGACAGTTTGTGGGTCGTGCGTCGCGAGGTCGTTATGTGCGACGCGAAGTGTCGTCGCACATTCGCTGAAGTTACTTCTGCGTAAACACGGCAGCAAGATTCTTGAGAGTCTTCTCAATTGATTTGCCGTTGTTGTGTGGTGCACGCATGATTGTCATCATCAATGGCGACTTGGCTGTGTTCCAATCGAATTGCTCAGTCACGTGTGTGCCGCCTTCGGTGGGTTCCAAGATGTACCGCCAAATGTGACCGCCTACATGGCGCCAACCAATGCGTGAATTTTCCTCGAATTCAACAACGGTGTTCGTCATTTTGTAGGGGACAGCAATCTGCATTTTCATGCCGAACTTTGCGTGTAATGACAATCGAGCAGGGGCATCGATCTGTGCATCTTTGACAGATCCGGAGCCATCAATTTCGCTATGGCGACGTGGGTCGGCCAAAAGATTGAAGATGTCTTGTGCGGGTGCAGGTACGAAAATTGAGTGCGACACAATTTTGCGAGGATCGTTTTTTGTCATGCTGACAGTGTGACTTGCTCGGACACCATTTCGGCACATCTGCGTCCAGAAAACATTGCGCCTTGAATGGAGCCCGTGTCTCGATGGTCGCCACACACAAAGAGCCCATCGCCCAGCGACAGTTTCTTTTTCGGGGAAAACGGTGGATTTTGTCCCGGTTGGCCATGAGCAATGCTGTAAGAACGCAGGTGCGTCCACTGGTCCACTTGTGCGCCCCACCAACCACGTAACTGAGTACGCGCAAGTGATTCAAGGTCGCCTTCGGCTTTGCCGGGCATTGCGGCTGCAATGAGATGTGAGCCTGGTGGGGCATAGTGCGATGAGATATGAGACATCACAGCCACATTGAGAACTGGTCCCTCGCCTTTGCCGTCGAGAACAATGTAGGAACCATTGATCGGTGCAACGGGTGCAGAAAAGTACACACACCCTGCAGCTCGTGAAGGCACCTCGGGAAGTCCAAGTAACTTCGATGCGACAGGGCCTTGGGTCGCCACAATGATGGTGTCGGCTTCAATGTGCTGGCCATCTGCAAGATGTACTTCGTGTGCAGAGATCTTTTGCACTGCAGTGTTGAGATGTAACTGTGAACGCGTGAGCGAAGAGAGCAGCTGTTGTGTGATTTGTCCCATTCCTAACGCAGGTACTGCAGTATCACCTGTTGCAAGAGTGCGGAAAATCATGTCGAACATTCGACGTGATGTCTGAAGCTTTGGATCGAGTTGGATGCCGCCCACAAGGGAGGTAAAAAAAGATTTCACCATGACATCGGAAAAACCCATATTGCGAAGTGCATCGACTGTGGGAATGTCTTCAGCGCGCAGTAAGTCCTGCGGGCTTGCAGATTTCAAAGTGGCACGCATTTTTGCGATACGCAATTTGTCGCCCAGTGTGCCAATCGGCGCTAATGCAGTAGAGGCAAATGTTCCGGGTCTGCGAAATGGATCGCTCACAATGTGGCCGCGACCACCTTTCCACACGATGGCACCTGGTTCAAAAAACTGCAGGTTGAGTGCATCGAGATTTAGGTGTCGATGAATCTCAGGATATGCAGTGAGGAGAACTTGAAAGCCGCGATCCAAGATGAAGCCATCGACATTGTCACTGCGTACCCGTCCTCCGACGTCATCAGATGACTCAAGAATGAGTGTGTCTATTCCGCGTTGATTGAGAACCCGTGCTGCGGTTAAGCCCGCAAGTCCGGCACCCACAATGACAACGGGTGCATGAGAAGGTATCTGGTGTGTCGTCACTTTTTCAGTAGCGCGCGTAATGCCGCATCAAGTGTTTGATGTGCAAAGACGAATCCATCACGAGTGAGTGCTGAAGGAATCACTCGTTGACCGGTGAACAGCAAAGCATCTGCAAGTTCTCCTCCCAAAAGAAGTTTGGGACCAAATGAGGGGATGGGCAATACTGCGGGCCGTGAGAGAACAGATGCGAGCGTGCGAGTGAAATCTGCATTAGTTACTGGCTCTGGTGCTGTGAGATTTACGGGGCCAGACAGTGATGACGTAAGCAGATGAATGATTGCATTGACTTCATCGGTGATGCTGATCCAACTTTGCCATTGCTTGCCATTTCCGAAACGGCCACCCACGCCAAGTTTGAAAAGAGGCAGCTGCTTCTTTAATGCACCACCTTGGGGAGAGAGAACTATTCCTGTACGTAAATACACGGTGCGAATGCCCGCATCAATTGCAGGTTGTGAAGCCTGTTCCCACTGGGCACAGATGTCGGCCAAAAAGCCCTCACCTAATGCAGAAGTCTCATCAAGTTTTTCATCCTGCATCGCGCCGTAATAGCCGATTGCAGAACCGGATAAAAACACACTTGGTTTTTTGTCGAGTGCGGCCATGGTGCGCGCAAGCAAAGAGGTGCTTAAAGTGCGGCTTTCAAGAATTTCTTTCTTGTAGCTATCGGTCCAGCGTTTGTCGCCGATGCCTGCACCTGCAAGATGCACAACGGCATCCACGCCATCGAATGCCGACGGCGAGAGAACACCACCTGCGGGATCCCATTGCACCTCGTCATTTCGACGAGCCTCGCGACGTACTGCGGCGACAACTGTGTGACCTTGCGCCTTGAGTTCTGTTGTCAATGCGCGACCAATCAGACCAGAGGCGCCAGTAATGAGAATTTTCATATCACTGTCAACACTAGAGGGGCTCAACTTGTTCCACAGAGTGAGGTGACGCTCGTCCACATGAGGAGGAGCGAGAGATTCATCGCCTAGCCTGAGCAACGCATGAGCACCAGAAAACTCATTTTCACCGCACTTATCTGTGGTTTAGCCATCATGTTGGCGGGCGGTATCAAACTACTTCAGGTGGCTAATGATGACACCGAAGTGGTTGTACACCCATTGGGTGTGGAGCAGACCTTGTCGGATATGACGGTGGCCGTCTTGAAAGTGGAGCAAAACGCGACGATGACTGCTGTCACAATTTCGGCGCGAGGTGTACAAGACGCAGACCCAGTTGAAGGTTGGCGTCTTTTTGCAGGTGGTGAACTCGTGCTCCCACTCAGTCCGCAATCCGAGACGTGTCGCGCCACAGATGTTGTGGAAACACGGTCGTGTGTCGTTGAATTTCCCCCCAGTGAGGGTTCGGTCACGGTGGCCTATAGCCGTGCGAGCACCCAATCTCAGTGGGCTCCATAGTTCTAACGGCTACCGTGTAAGGGTTGGACACAGCGTCGTGGCCGATGTGATTGGAGAAAACCCCATGGCTGACCAGTTTGATCTCGTCATTGTTGGTGGTGGCCCTGGTGGCTATGCCGCCGCCTTCTACGGGGCTTCTGCCGGACTCAATGTGGCACTCATCGAAAAAGACACCATCGGTGGTACCTGTCTCAACCGTGGTTGTATTCCCGCCAAAGCATTCTTGGAGACGGCGGCTGCACGTCGTCACGCAGAGCACGCCCCTGATTTTGGCATTGCGGTCACTGTCGGCACCACAGACTTTGCAGTTGCCCAAGCGCGTAAGCAGAAAATTGTGGACGGGTTGGTGAAGGGTCTCACTGGTCTTACTAAAGCAAAAAAAGTGACCTACATGTTGGGCGTGGGTTCATTGAACTCCGACAATTCGGTCACGGTGGTAGGCGACGATGGCACAACTACAAAAGTGGCGGGTCGCAGTGTGATTTTGGCAGCAGGAAGCGTGCCTCGCGTGATTCCGGGATTTGAACCTGGCGGGCCAATCATGACCTCTGATGAAGTGTTGATGCTTGATCGCATTCCTGCACGTATCGCCGTGATTGGCGGCGGAGCAATTGGTTGTGAATTTGCATCGACGTTTGCAGATCTCGGTGCACAGGTGACCATCCTTGAAGGTCTTCCCAAGATTCTTCCGGGCCTTGATGCTGACCTTGCCAATGTTGTAGTGCGTTCATTTCAGAAAAAGAAGATTGATATCAAAACCGGTGTTGCTGTGACGGGGCACACCCCAACAGGATCCGGTTCCACAGTGGTGCAATTCGGCGACGGCGAGTCTTTGGAAGTTGATGCAGTCATTGTGTCGATTGGTCGTCGACCATTTGCCGATCAATTAGGTCTCGCACAGACATCGGTGGCAGTGAGTGATCGCGGATTTGTTGAAGTAGACGAGTACTGCCGCACGTCGGTGCCACAAGTATTCGCCATCGGTGACCTTATTAATACGCCACAACTTGCACACGTGGCCTACGCCGAAGCCATCGTGGCAGTCAAACAAGCCCTTGGTGAAACAGTTATTCCAGTGGATTACGACCGCGTGCCATGGGCTATCTATTGCAGTCCTGAAGTTGCTTGGGCAGGCCCTGGGGAAGAAGCGGCGCGTGCTGCTGGCTACGACGTTGTAGTTGCAAAACACCAGTTCCGTGCAAATAGTCGTGCGCAGATTTTGGGTGAGACCGATGGTCTTGTCAAGATCATTGCAAAGAAGAATCCAGATGGCACAGCGGGACAAGTGCTGGGTGTGCACATGGTGGGCCCGTGGGTCACCGAGCAACTCTCTGGTGGATACTTAGCTGTGAACTGGGAAGCAAATGTTGAAGAGATTGCTCACTTCTTGCAGCCGCATCCAAGCCTCTCAGAACTTTTCGGGGAAACCGCAATGTCTTTGACCGGCCGAAGCATTAACGCATAAGAATTCGTTCCAGAAGGAAAACAACTCATGGCTGATATCACACTCCCTCAACTTGGTGAAACAGTGACCGAAGGAACCATCACGCGATGGTTCAAAAAAATTGGTGAACAAGTTGCAGCAGACGAACCGCTGTTTGAAGTGTCTACCGACAAAGTCGACACTGAAGTTCCATCTCCAATTGCAGGAGTGTTGACGGAGATTCGTGTACAAGAAGGTGACACTGTTGCGGTAGGAACTGTGATTGCAGTGGTGGGTGATGCAGGTTCTGCTCCGGCACCCGCGGCAGCACCCGCCGCCGCACCTGCGGCTGCTCCAGCACCAGCACCTGCTCCAGCGCCAACACCCGCTCCAGCACCGGCTCCTGTGGCTGCTTCAGCACCAGTTCCAGCTCCTGCAGCCGCACCAGTGCCTGTTGTTGCAACCGCTGCTGCGCAAGGTCAAGTGCTCTCACCGGTGGTGCGCAAGTTGATCTCAGAAAACGGTCTCGATGTCTCGCGCATTACCGGTACCGGACCTGGTGGACGTATCACTCGTGACGATGTCGTGGCAATGATTGAAAGCGGTAGTGGTCGCACCGCGGCACCAACTGCAGCTGCTGCACCAAGTGCTGCACCTGCTGGGGCTCCTCGAGTGTCTGCACCACGCGCTGTTGCTGGTGCTCGTGACGAAGTTGTTGCCCTGTCAAAGATTCGTCAGTCCACGGGGTCTCACATGATTGCGAGCAAATCAGTAAGTCCTCATGCATTTAGTGTGGTGGAAGTTGATTTCGCCAATGTCGACATCACACGTTTGCGTGCAAAAGACGAATTCAAAACATCCGAAGGTTTCTCACTTACGTATTTGCCATTTATTACTCGTGCAGTAGTTGATGCATTGGGTGAGTTCCCACATATGAATGCCTCTGTCACTGAGACCGATTTAGTTGTGCATCGTTTCATCGACCTTGGAGTTGCAGTTGATCTTGATTATCAAGGTTTGTTAGTGCCCGTAGTGCGCGATGCAGAAACAAAACGTCTCCGTGCAATCGCTCGCGAAATATATGACCTTGCAAATCGTGCACGTACTCGTCGTGTGACTCCTGATGAAATTTCAGGTGGAACGTTTACCATCACGAATAATGGTTCTGCCGGTTCTGTGTTGACGATGCCGATTATCAATCAGCCGCAGGTGGCGATTTTGTCTACTGATGCCATCGTGAAAAAGCCCGTGGTGATTGAAGTTCCAGGTGGTGGTGAAAGCATTGCAATTCACCCTGTAGGAAACCTTGCAATGGCATGGGATCATCGTGCATTTGATGGTGCCTACGCAGCAGGTTTCTTAGTTCGTGTGAAACAAATTCTAGAAACACGCGACTGGTCATCAGAGCTGTAAAGGATGATGCAAAAATGAGTGCTCAAAATCTGATGAGTGACTCGGGTGCATTACATGTTCGCTGGTTAGGCCGAGTGCCATACCGTGAGGCTTTAGCCGTTCAAGATGCCATGTTCCGTCATGGCACAACCAATCAGTTGTTACTGCTGGAACATCCACATGTATTCACATATGGACCATCGGCTGATTTGGAGAACAATCTGCGTTGCGTACCTGAAGAGGTGGGTGCTGATTTTGTTCATGTGAAGCGTGGTGGGGATATCACCTATCACGGACCTGGACAACTCGTGGGTTACCCAGTGATCAATCTTTCCTCTAAACACGGCGGCGATGGACCGGCTGACAGCGTGCACTATGTCCACACGGTGGAACAGGTTGTTATCGACGCACTACACGAAGTGGGCCTTGTGAGCGCCGGGCGTTTTGAGGGGTACCCAGGTGTGTGGGTTGACGTGCACACCGACCGACCACGCAAGATCTGTGCGATTGGTGTGCGAGTTGCGCGACGACGAACGATGCATGGGTTTGCCATCAATGTCTCTACGGATCTGGAATACATGTCCACGCACATTGTTCCGTGTGGCATTGCAGATTTTCCTGTGACCTCGCTGCATGCAGAAGGCATTGAGATGTCGATGGCTGACTTTGTAGATGTGATTGCGTATCACAGTGCTCGGGCATGGGGTGGTGCCCAAATTGAACGTCAAGATGTGGCATGGAAACAGACACCCGAGGATCTCTCGGCATTTTCTCGAGGCGAAGGCCCAGGTCAACCAGTGCGTATGTTGGGTCGGCTTGCGCGAGCAGGAGTCGAAGATTCAATTTCGCTCTCGGAACGCAAGCCAGATTGGTTGCGTCCACACGTGCAACATGGCCCAGAAGTATTGGCTGTAAAGCGCACATTGCGTGATTTGAATCTAGTGACAGTGTGCGAGGAAGCTGGCTGCCCCAACCTTTCGGAATGTTGGAATGATGGCACCGCAACATTCATGGTGTTGGGTGAGCGGTGCACCCGGGCTTGTGGTTTTTGTTTGGTGGATACCCAAAAGCCATTGATGCCCGATGCGCAAGAGCCGGCTCGAATCGCTGAAGCTGTGTCACGCATGGGGCTTCGTTTCGCAGTACTCACAATGGTGGCCAGAGATGACCTTGATGACGAAGGAATGGGCCATGTTGCCGATTGCATTCGTGCAATTCGTGCTCAAGACCCGTCCATACAAATCGAAACTTTGATTTCTGATGCGCGTGGCAGTGGTGCACTCGACGTTGTTCTTGAAGCACGACCCGATGTGTTGAATCACAATGTAGAAACTGTGCCCCGTCTGCAGCGTGCAGTGCGTCCGTCTGCGGGTTATGCACGAAGTTTGTCTGTGTTGTCGCGGGCAAAAGCGGCGGGTCTCACGGTGAAGTCGGGACTCATTGTGGGGATGGGGGAAACAGATGACGAGATTATTGGTGTTCTCACAGACATGGCTGCAGTAGGTGTCAACATTGTCACAATCGGCCAATATCTGCGCCCGACAACTCATCACCTTCCTGTCGCACGCTGGGTAGAGCCTGCAATCTTTGACATGTATAAAGAAGTGGGCGAGTCACTAGGAATTGGCCACGTGGAATCAAGTCCACTCACTCGGTCGAGTTATCACGCTCGGGAATCGGCTGAGCATGCCGTACCTGTCAGAATTGGGACACGATGAAAACTGCCGACGCTTCCGTGTATCTGTCTCGCATCGAGCGTGTACGTGAGGAAATGACACGTCATCAAGTGGATGCACTTCTTTTGTCGGTCGGTCATGACATGCCCTATCTCATGGGGTACCACGCTATGCCTCTTGAGCGTTTGACGATGTTGGTAGTACCTCAACAAGGCGCGGTCACCTTGGTGATTCCTCGCCTTGAAGCGCCTCGAGTACATGAGATGCCAGATGTGTTTCGCACTATTCCATGGAATGAAACCGATGATCCTGTGCAGATCACTCATGATCTTTTGGGCAATGCAGGAACCATTGCAGTGGGCGATCAAATGTGGTCGCGTTTCTTGGTGGATCTATTATCGTTTCGTCCTCAAGCTCACTATGTGCGTTCGGTAGTGGTGATGGAAGCATTACGCTCGCGCAAAGATGATGCCGAGATTGCTGCATTACGCGCAGCGGGACAAGCGGCAGATCGAGTAGCTGCTCAACTGCAATCAGGAAAAATTCCATTGGCTGGCCGCACTGAAGCAGAAGTATCTGCAGATTTATCTGCTCGCCTGATTGCTGAAGGACATCAAAAAGTGAACTTTGCCATTGTGGCAGCGGGAGAGAACGCCGCAAGTCCTCACCATCATCCAGGTAGTCGCGTGATTCAGCGTGGCGAGATCGTTCTGTGTGATTTTGGTGGCACCATGAATGGTTATTGCAGCGACATCACTCGTTGTGTGTTTGTGGGTGAACCCACACAAGAAGTCATGGATGCTTATGAAGTGTTAATGCGGGCTCAATCTGCTGGTGTTGCAGCCGGTGTTTTAGGCATGCCTTGTGAACACGTTGATGCAGTGACTCGATCCATTATTGATGATGCGGGATACGGCGAATACTTTGTGCATCGCACAGGTCATGGCATTGGCATGGAAGAACACGAAGACCCCTATATGGTTGCCGGCAATACAACTGCAATTGTGCATGGCCATGCGTACAGTGTGGAACCAGGAATTTATGTTCCTGGCAAATGGGGTATGCGTCTTGAAGACATTGTGGTTGCCACTCACGATGGTCCTGTGTCAATGAATAACGCAGACCACAATCTTGCAATCGTTGATTGTTAGGCACCCAATGATTTCTTTAGACGCGGCGACAGTTCTCTTGCAATGGTCTGTAGGTGGACTTTTCTTTTTGTGGTACACCACGCGACACCATGACATTGGCGCGGGTTATGGCTGGTTACTACGTGGTTCTTTTGCAACATTGGCCGCAGGCGCTGCTGCTGCGGGAATCTTTGTGGACTTTGTTGCGGTGCGGGATGTTTCAGCAATTGCTGTTGTGGTCATCTCGCTTGCCACATTGCGACGAAAGAATCCACGATGGGATTTGGTTGCACCGGCTGTGGGTGCAGTGGGACTTGTGGTTGCTGCATTTGATTCAGCCGTGGGGCCGGGAGATACTGCGGTGAACTTGGCCCGCATTGCAGTGGGCACAATCTTTCTAGGTGCTGTGAGCGACGCAATGTTGTTGGGGCACTGGTACTTAGTGCAGCCGGGTTTGCCGCGTTCCATCTTGGGCGAACTGGTGACGGTGTTACGAGTGGTCACACCCATTGAAATTGTGGTGATGTTGCTTCCCACGGGAATGATCAGCATCATCAATGGCTCTATTGATGATGGCTGGGGTGGAATGTTGGGCTGGTTTTGGATTGCGTGTGCCGTCACCACCGTTGCGCTTACCGAAGTCACTCGTGCTGCACTCAAAGAGCCCAGTTACTCAGCGGTGATGGCCGCTACAGGTCTTTTGTATTTGGCAATTCTCACAGCATTTGGCACCGACTTGGTCGCGCGCGCTGTACTCGCCTAAAACTTCGAGTAGTCGACCGTCAACCAGCGCTCAGGGATAGTAGACACGCGAACCGAATTAGAGTCCGAACCCCTATCGGTGTATTTGTCGCCTTCTTTCACCCCGAGATAACGATGCGCCATGGGTCGACTGTGCAGTTCTCTATCTGCTGCAGAAATCGTGGCAGTTCCCTCTACTGATACGTACTTGTAGGGAAGTGATTCTGATTGTGCACACAGACTGAAACGCATGCTCTTGCTCAACAAGCGACCCTTTACTGAATCGGGTTCCGTGAGAAACCACAATTCGCCACCAGGTTCATAGATGTACCAAATCGGCACCGTCAATGGTGGGCCATCGGCGCGTTCAATGCCCAAAATCCCAACGTGTAGATCAGCGAGGAATTGCTCTCGCTCGGCTTGTGTCATCGACAGTGCACTCATGGGTATCAACTCGGCGATGAAGGAGCCGTCAGTGGCCAGGGTCGTTCTTTTTCGATGATGTGGGCGAGTTCTAAAAGAATCTGCTCTGAGAAGTGTCGACCCACAATTTGCAATCCCACAGGCAAACCATCGACAAAACCACCGGGAACAGAAACCGCAGGGTTTCCGTAGAGATTGCAGGGGAAGGTGAGCAGTCCATTGTTGCCCGCTCCGGCTTTGATGCCTCCGAATGTGCCGGGCAGTGGACCTTCGGCGTCGAAAGCTACATCTGGATTTGTGGCTGTGATGATGAGATCTACAGAATCAAAAATTTCTGCCATCTTCATGTTGAGTGCTGCGCGTCGCTCTTCAATGCGTGCACGGGCTTCTGCTGAATATCTTCCTGCGGTGAATTCAAGACCCATGCGCATCTCGGGAGTTAACACATCTGCACATTCAGGCCACTTGTCGGCAAGCGCTGCTGCAATTTCAATCATGCCGCTAATTGACCACGCCGCTCCCATGCGTGGAACAGTTGTATCGATGCCATCAACTCGAGTGAGTCGTGCAGAAGACACGAGATGTTCGGCTGTCTCTAACAACACCGACCACATCTGTGGTGACACTACGGCGCCGCCCCAATCAGGGACAATGGCGACGCGTAAACCGGCAACATCGATGGAGCCAAGTCCTGCTTCCCATCCTTCAACGCGAGGTAGCGACAATGGATCACGCGCGTCGTGTCCGTTGCAGACATCAAACCATCGAGCAGTGTCACGCACGCTGCGAGACACGCAACCCACATTGACTGTGAGATTTCCATATTGACTATGTGGTCCGCGAGGAATTCGACCATAGGTGGCCTTGAGCCCGACGAGACCAGTGAAACCTGCAGGAATACGAATAGAGCCGCCACCATCACCGGCTGTGGCAAGTGTGCAGAGTCCACCTGCAACTACAGATGCGCTACCGCCAGATGAACCACCTGGTGTGCGGGAAAGATCCCACGGATTATGTGTGGCGCCATTGAGAACTGTGCGTGTGAGATTTACTCCACCAAACTCACTGGCCGTGGTGAGTCCAAAGGGAATAGTTCCACCCTGTGCGGTGATGCGCTCGGCATGAATGCTGGTGTAGGTCGCTATGCGGTCCGACAGTGGGACCGAGGCTTCGGTCTCTGGCCAACCTTTGACGGAATCAAGTTCTTTAATACCGAGGGGCACTCCACCAAAGGGAAGCGAAACATCGGCGGCTTCGGCGCGTGTGAGTGCGCCTTCGGGATCGATAAACGACACAGCATTGAGGTTGCTCACTGCAATGGCATCAAGAGTTGCCTGCATTTCTTCTTTTGGAGAACGCCGACCTGCACGAAATTCATCAACAAGTGAACATGCATCGCCTAGCCATGGAGTCATAGTCATGAAGGCAACCTACATCACGGCTTCGGTTTTCAATCCGTTGGAAAAACGCCTCGGGGAGTAGGGTCAATATGCCATGGATAGTCGTACATTCCTGGGTTTAGGACAAACCCACAATCCTTTTCGCTGGTATTTGCCAGTGGAGAAGAAATTGTGCACGGGGGGCAACTTTTTGTATGGCGGCAGTGCTCTCGGAGCAGCTATTTCTGCCCTTGAAGGCGCAACGGGACGCAATGTGGTGTGGACCACTGCCCAGTACCTCAGTTACGCCCGCCCAGGTGAAGTGATGGACATTGACGTCATTGTCCCTGTTGCAGGGAATGCCATCACCCAGGCTCGTGTGATCGGCCATGTGGGTGAGCGTGAAATCATCACAGTGAATGCTGCTCTTGGTGACCGTGATTTTGAGTATTCAGGTCAGTACGAGAAGGCACCGGATGTGGGCCCACCGATGTCGTATCCCGAATGGCAGCATCGTCATCTGCACAAGGGCACCATTCATGACTTCATGGAAGAACGAGTAGTGAAGTCACGCACAGAAGCAGAACTTGATGGCTCATTAGGTGACGGCCAAACGGTGATGTGGGCGCGTCTGCCGCAAGTGATTGAGGGCGTTGATGCAGCCACACTGGGAGTGCTGGGTGATTTTGTTCCACGCGGTGTTGGGCAGGCCTTAGGCATACGAGGCGGAGGAAACTCTTTGGACAACACGTTGAGGGTGATGAACTTGGTGCCCACTACGTGGGTGTTGCTCGACATACGTATTCACGGTGTCGCAAGGGGCTTTGGGCACGGGTTAGTGCATATGTTTGCCGAAGATGGAACGCTTATGGCAACAGCCAGTCAAAGTTGTATCGCACGAATACATAAGGGGTAGTTATGAATGCATACGGGGCACAATCACATGGGGGACAACCAGTACGACCAGGAATGACGGTGCCTTTGCCTGGGCATCTGCATACTCATCGAGAAAAACTGATTGAACTTGCCGAGATGGGGTACACCGATATCTGGTCGGCTGAATCCGATGGAGCCGATGCATTTACTCCACTTGCCATGGCAGCTGCCTGGGAGCCACGTTTACGCTTAGGCACTGCAATTGTGCCGGCGTACACAAGAAGCCCAGCATGTTTTGCGCAATCAGTAGCAACCTTGGCCGATGCAGCCCCAGGAAGATTCGCTATTGGCATTGGGTCGTCGAGCAATGTAATTGTGCAGAAGTGGAATGGCATCCCGTTTGTAGAGCCGTATAAAAAAGTGCGTGATGTGGTGCGTTTTCTCAACGATGCACTGTCGGGTGAAAAAGTTGCTCACACATACGACACATTCACCGTCGATGGTTTTCGTCTTGGTATTCGCCCAGAAGTAAAGCCAGCGATTCTTGTTGCAGCTCTTCGTGAAGGAATGTTGAAACTTGCTGCTCGTGAAGCAGATGGTGCAATCATTAACTGGTTAAGCCCAGAAGACGTGCGCACTGTTGCCGACGTTGTCCATGCAGCAGCAGGTGGTGTGCCCAAAGAAATCGTGGCGCGCATTTTTGTGTGTCCATCTACAAATACCGACGTTGTGCGCGCGGCTGCACGTTTTGCTATTGCGGCGTACATGAACGTGCCGGTGTATGCCGACTTTCATCGCTGGCTGGGTCGCGCAGAAGCATTTGAAGGAATGTGGGAGAACTGGAAAGCAGGAGACCGTAAAGCTGCACTTGCTGCAATTCCCGATGAAGTTGTCGATCAACTGATTGTGCACGGCTCACCTGAATACTGTCGCGACCGTATTCGTCAGTATTTCGATAATGGTGTGACTACCTCATCATTGGCAATTATGCCCTTTGACCCCGAATTGAATTATTGGGACGCAGTGCGTTCTCTGTCGCCATCGGCACATAAGTAACCAATGTCTGAGTCCAAAGGCGTCACTCGAGAAGGATGGGCCCTTCTTTTTGCAACTCTTCGTTTGCAACAACGTGCACTGCTCATGGGCGCTTCGATTGGTTTGATGTGGACTTTGGGCAAAGTGTCTGTTCCGCAACTCACACGTTTGGCTATCGATAGAGGTATTGAAAAAAACGGTTCATTGTTGTTGTGGACGATGTTGATTTTGGGAGCAGCAACTGTTGCAGGAGTATTTGCAGGGTGGCGTCGCTATATCGCATTTCGCGAGAGTCGCTTGACTGAAACAATGTTGCGAGAGAGGTTGTTTGCGCAGATTCAAGGTCTCCATGTGGGTTTCCACGACAAAGCACAAACCGGACAGTTGATGAGTCGCGCATCGAGTGACTTGCAACAAGTACAAGGATTTGTCGTCAACATTCCCATTTTTGTCTCACAAATCACCATGGTGATTGGCGTGGTGGTGATCTTGTTTATCTCTGATCCACTTCTTGCCGCAGTGTCGCTAGCGCCATTGCCATTTATCAATATCTCTGCGCGAAGTTTTTCGCACAAGATTCACCCCGCAGTATTGGCAGTTCAACAAGAACAAGCTCAATTGGCCAACATTGTTGAAGAATCTGTCTCGGGTATTCGCGTCATTAAAGGCTTTGGTGCCGAACGCGTGCAACAGGCAAAGCTTTTGGTGGAAGCCGATGACATTCGCCGAGAATCCATGAAGGCGGCCTACATTCGAAGCCGTTTCCTTCCAGCCATCGATCTTTTGCCTTCGTTAGGTCTTGTGGCAGTACTAGGGCTTGGTGGTCACCGGGTGATTAATGGCGACATGAGTGTGGGCGGCCTTGTTGCTTTCAATACGTACCTCACCATGTTGATTTGGCCAATGCGCAACATTGGGATGACCATCGCCTTCGCTCAGCGTGCCGCGGCTGCGTTGTTGCGCGTGAATGAAATTCTCTCTGAAGTCCCGGCAATTGCAGACCCTACTCACCCCAAGTCTCTTCCTGTGGCCGGCTTGGCTCAGCCAGTAGGTGCAATTCGTTTTGACAATGTGCGATTTGGCTACGACATTGGCCATACCGATGTACGTGTCTTGGAGGGACTGTCGCTCACGGTCGAACCTGGTGAGTCGGTTGCCATTGTGGGTGCCACTGGTTCTGGTAAGTCCACCATTACACGGTTGCTCTTACGTTTTTATGATCCTCAAGCGGGTGGGATTTTCCTAGATGGTATTGATTTGCGCGAGCTGAGTTTGTCGGATTTGCGTCGTTCTGTTGGTGTGGTGTTTGAAGATACGTTGCTATTCCATGACACTGTGTCGGCAAATATTGCCTTTGCAAAGCCAGGTATTGATGCATCGGTAGTGCAGCGCGCTGCAAAGTTGGCCGGTGCTCATGACTTCATCTTGGAGTTGCCCGATGGATACAACACTCCTCTTGGTGAACGCGGTTATTCGCTATCTGGCGGCCAACGTCAGCGCGTGGCTATTGCACGCGCAATAGTTGCTGACCCTCGTGTTTTGGTGCTCGATGATGCGACATCTGCAGTGGATCCCACAAAGGAACACGAGATTCGTGATGCGCTTGCCACAGTGATGCGTGGCAGAACAACTTTGGTGATTGCCCATCGTCCTGCCACCATTGAATTAGCTGACCGTGCTGTGTTGCTAGATAACGGTGTGATTGCAGCAAGTGGCTCGCATCACGAGTTACTTGCCACAAATGCCAAGTATCGCGAAGTGCTCGCTGCGTGGAGTGAAGAAAAGGTCGGGGAGTAGTCATGTGGGCTAATCGTGGCGGAATTGAAGAAGACCAAAAACTCGGACGTACTCAAACAAGGGTTGTGCTTATGCGCAGTATTCGCATGGCAGGCGAGTTCCGTCGACAAGGGGCATGGGCATTAGTGCTTGTCACCATTTCGGTGTTGTGTACGTTGGCTGGGCCGGTTCTTGTGCGCCACGGAATCGACTCAGGCATTCGTAAGAGTAATGCTGATGTACTCAATATCACTGTGGTGTTGTATTTGGTGGTTGTCGCAATTGCCTATGTCATTGGACGTATGCAATATGTCGTATTGAACTCAGCAGGCGAAGGGTTCTTGCGTTTGTTGCGCATCCGTGTGTTTGGTCAGATGCAACGCCAATCCATGGCTTTTTTTGACCGCGAGAAAGCCGGAGTTCTTGTTGCGCGAATGACAGCCGATATTGAATCGATGGCAGAACTCGTGCAGTGGGGTCTCATGCAGTTCCTCGCGTCATTTTTGTTGTTGTTCTTTGCGCTGTTCTTGTTGCTATCGCTTTCATGGCAGTTAACGCTCATCTCACTTCTCGTTTTTCCGTTTCTCATCATTGCCTCAGTGAAGTTTCAAAGAGATTCCAACAAGGCATATCTCGAAGTGCGCGAGAAAGTTGGAGCTAACTTGTCAGCCTTGCAAGAAGGAATTGCAGGCGTACGCGTCATTCAGGCCTATGCGCGCGAAGACGAACAGATTCGTCGGTTTGAAGAATCTAATCGTGCTTTGTTTCGCAGCCATCTGCACAGCATCAAAGTCACTACATGGTATTTCGGTGTTATTGAATTTGCTGGCATCGCCTCTTCGGCACTGATCATCGGTATCGGTGGATGGTTGGTACATCGCGGTTCGGTCTCACTGGGAACAGTTGTAGCTTTCGTATTGTTATTGGCCAGTTTGTTTGACCCTGTGCAGCAACTCTCCCAGTTGTACAACACATTGCAATCGGCTGCTGCTGCATTGCACAAACTGTTTGGCATCTTGGATGCTCAGCCCGATGTGGCAGAAAGCGACAATCCCATCACGCTTCCAGTGTCGGGTGATGTTGTAGTGAACGCGGTGACATTTTCCTATGCAGGTGCACATCGTGCTGCGCTCACTGATGTGAATGTGACACTAAAGGCGGGAACACGTTTGGCACTGGTGGGTCCCACTGGAGCTGGAAAATCCACTTTGGCAAAACTGATGGCACGCCTGTATGACCCCGAAGTGGGAACTGTGTCGTTTGGGGGAGTAGATCTTCGATCAGCGTCGTTGGATGATCTACGACGCCGCATCGTGGTGATTCCACAAGAAGGTTTCTTGTTCGACGGCACAGTGCGCGACAACTTATTGATTGCCAAACCTGAGGCCACCGAGGAAGAACTCATCAATGCGCTGAACAAAATTGGGCTGCGTGAACGGTTTGAATCTTTACCTGAGGGACTTGAGACTCAGGTGCGTGAACGTGGTTCACGATTGTCTGCCGGCGAGCGTCAGTTGGTCGCTTTGGCGCGAGCAGCCTTGGTTGACCCTGCAGTGTTGGTACTCGATGAAGCAACATCAAACCTGGACCCAGGCACTGAGATGCTTGTGGAAGCCGCGTTAGAGCGTTTAATGGTGGGCCGAAGTGTGATTGTTGTGGCGCATCGATTGTCTACTGTGCAGCGTGCAGATGTGATTGCTGTTGTTGCTGATTCGCGCATTACAGAGATGGGTTCACATGATGAGCTTGTTGCCCTAGATGGCCACTACGCGCTTCTTGCCTCCACATGGAATAAGACTCAGCCTCATCAATGAGGAGCTAGAAATCAATGACGAAATAGTTCAGTCGCGCGCGACGAAGTATTTCGCTTGAGGATGGTGACAAATAATGGCCGAAGTTGTCTGTTCAGGCTGATACTGCCAACCGGTCTCTTCACTCACTTTGATTCCTAAGCGACCCGCTTCAAGCAGCATTGCTACTTTCGCATTGTCTTCTAAGTCTGGGCATGCTGGATAACCCCAGCTGTATCGCCCGCCACGGTACTGCTGACGGAATAGCCCTGCCAAAGAAGGGCCATCATCGTGCACAAAACCCCACTCGGTGCGAATGCGATGGTGCCAGTACTCAGCTAATGCTTCGGCCATCTCTACACCAATGCCATGAAGTTCCAGGTACTCCTGGTATTTGTTGGCAGCGAAAAGTTCTGCTGCTTTATCGCTAACTGGGTGACCCATGGTTGCGATGTGGAAGGCTGCGTAATCTTTTTCGCCGCTGTCCACTGAGCGAAAGAAGTCGGCGATACACATGTATGGCTCTACTGATTGGCGAGGGTAGGAAAAGCGTGTCTGTTCCACCGTGCGTGTGTCATCTGTCCACACAATGAGATCGTTGCCATCTGAGTTCACCGCAAAATAGCCATACACCACTTGTGGCACGAGGTAGCCACCGGCCTTGGCGGCTGCGAGTAGTTCACGAAGGATGGGGCGAATGCGATCTTTGAATTGCTCGTCATTTTCACCCTCATTGGGTCTGTACTGCCACTGGTTTCTAAACAAGGCTGTCTCGTTGATGTATTCAGCAATCTCATCGAGACCAATTCCCTTGACCACTTTTGTGCCAAGAAACGGTGGAGTAAACAATTCGTTGTCGGTGACAACTGACGGAGAACGTGAAGGCAAAGTGGAAGGGTCCACTTTTTCTTTGGGTGCGCGTTCAATGAGGCGAGTGCCAAGTTTTCTGCCGTAGTCAGGATCAACGACTTCGCCTGATTTGATGGTCATTAATTTGTCGAGAGTGGAAAGCCCTTCAAAGGCATCTTTGCCGTAGAAGACTCTGCCGTTGTACACCTTGCGAAGATCTTGTTCTACGTAACTGCGCGTGAGAGCAGCGCCTCCAAGTAGCACGGGTATATCGCTGAGTTCTTGGCTGTTGAGTTCCTCGAGATTCTCGCGCATGATGATGGTGGATTTCACTAGCAAGCCACTCATACCGAGTGCATCAGCATTGACTTCCTTGACCTTTTCAATCATCTCTTGAATGCCAATCTTGATGCCAATGTTGTGCACCTCGTAGCCATTGTTGGTACAGATGATGTCCACCAAGTTTTTACCAATGTCGTGCACATCGCCTTTCACTGTGGCAAGCACAAGTTTTCCTTTGGCACTGCTTTCACCTGTGGTTTCCATGAATTGCTCTAAGTGCGCAACAGCCATTTTCATGGTTTCTGCGCTTTGCAACACGAAAGGCAACTGCATGCGTCCAGAACCAAAAAGCTCTCCCACCTCGCGCATGCCATCTAGGAGAAAATTATTGATGATGTCGAGTGGTGCAATGTCTTGTGCGCGTGCGGCATCAAGGTCTTCAATCAGTCCCTCGCGGTCACCATCAATGATCCGCTGACGAAGAATCTGTTCAATGGTCCAGTCGGTTTTATCCACGGTTACTGCAGCAACAGAGGAAACTCCAGCAAAGATTTCCAGCAAGGTGGTGAGCGGGTCATAGCCAGGGCTACGACGGTCATATATGAGGTCCTGGCAGACCTTGATTTGTTCCTCCGGGATACGCGCCAGAGGAAGAATCTTGGATGCATGCACAATTGCAGAGTCAAGACCATGTTCGCGTGCTTCATGGAGAAAGACGCTGTTGAGTACTTGGCGTGTTGCAGGACTTAGCCCGAAGCTCACATTTGACAGACCCAATGTGGTGTAACAGCCAGGGATCTCTTTCTTGATGCGCGCGATGGCATCGAGAGTCTCCATACCGTCACGGCGAAGATCCTCGTCGCCAGTGCCAATAGGGAAAGTTAATGCATCAAAAATTAAATCGCTAGCTGAGAGACCGTAGCGGGTGGTGGCGATGTCGTGGAGTCGATGAGCAACTTCCATTTTCCACTCAAGGTCACGTGCTTGACCGCGTTCATCAATCAACAGACAAATCACCGCAGCGCCATAATCGCGCGCCAATCCAAATACTCGATCAAGTCGACTACCAGGTTCTTCGCCATCTTCAAGGTTGGCGGAGTTCAAAATACAGCGACCGCCTGTATGTAGGAGACCTGCTTCCATGACTTCTGGTTCAGTGGAGTCCAGAACTAACGGAACACTTGCTTGGGATGCGAAGCGAGAAGCAATTTCGTGCATATCGACTCGTCCATCTCGACCCACATAATCCACGCAGACGTCAAGAACATGTGACCCTTCACGAATCTGTTCGGTGGCCATCTTGAGACATGTATCCCAGTCTTCGCGCAACATTGCATCGCGGAACGCTTTGGAGCCGTTTGCATTCGTGCGTTCACCAATAATGAGGAAACTGTTGTCTTGTTCCAGAGTGACAGGGGAGTACAGCGATGTCACGCTTGGCTCTGATTCTGGCATTCGTGGTTTACGCTCAACGGCGCGTACGGCCTCGCACACTTGGCGCATGTGTTCTGGAGTTGTTCCACAGCAGCCACCCACTACGCCAATGCCGAGATCGGCTACGTGATGACGATGAAACTCAGCGAGTTGCTCCGGGGTGAGGTCGTAATGGGTTTTGCCATCTACTACCGAGGGCAGTCCTGCGTTGGGAAGAACACTGATGGGGAGTAATGAATGTTCACTGAGATAGCGAAGATGTTCCTGCATCTCAGCGGGGCCCGTTGCACAGTTGATGCCGATGACGTCGGGTTTCATTGCGGCCAATGCTGAATATGCGGCACCAATCTCGGTGCCCACCAACATGCGCCCCGTGGTTTCCATGGTGACTTGTACCTGAATAGGAACTTCGCGACCACAGTCTTTCATTGCTTGGCGACATCCTTGCATTGCTGCTTTGATCTGCAGCAAATCCATACATGTTTCGATGAGGAAAAGATCTACGCCACCATCGAGGAGTCCGCGTGCTTGTTCGGCGTAGGCATCGCGTAATTCCGCAAAACCAATATGGCCAAGACTGGGCAACTTTGTTCCAGGACCCATAGAGCCAGCAACATAACGAGGGCGACCGTCCCGTTCATAGGTATCAGCGACACGCCGCGCGATTTCAGCAGCGGCGACATTGAGTTCATAGGCACGCTCAGGAATGTCGTATTCAGTCAGGACAGTGGAGAAGCTTCCGAAGCTTGCAGTTTCAATGGCATCAACTCCTGCATCAAGGAATGCCGCATGCATTGCTTCAATGACATCAGGGCGCGAGAGGCACAACATCTCGTTGCACCCCTCGAGCGATTCCCCACCAAAGTCTTGGGGACCTAAATCAAGATCTTGGACAAAGGTGCCAAAGGCCCCGTCAAAAACAATTACTCGATCCCGAATGGCATCTAAATATGGCTGGCGCGTCATGACGACTTATACGCTAGTTGGCTAAGAGGCCGATAAGCAGTGTGCCATGGGGTTTATCGCCAGATGACACATGCGCAAATGCACAACATCTGGGCTTGGGGCTTTAGAGTCGTAATATGGCGCGCGAGAAGATTTACACCCGTGAAGGTGATGACGGCACAACAGGTCTGTTTTACGGGGGTCGTGTTCCTAAAGACAGTGAGTTGCCTCGTGCATATGGCGCAGTCGATGAAGCGCAAGCCGTGATTGGTTTAGTGCGTACGGCAGCAGGTCATGGCTCAGACGTTGATGCCATTGTGGTCCCCATCATGAAGGATCTCTATGTGTTGATGGCCGAGTTGGCCACTTTGCCTGACAACCGACACAAGCTCACCCCTGGCTTAAGCAGTGTGACCTCTGAGATGGTGGATCGCCTCGAGGCGATTATTGATGATCTAGATACCAAGTTTGAACCACCCACTGAGTTTGTTGTTCCCGGTGAACACCCCGTTTCTGCGTGGTTAGATTTCGCTCGCACAACTGTGCGCCGTGCGGAACGTCAGGCGTTTGGAGCAGCACCTCCACCTTCTTATGTTGTGCCCTATCTCAATCGCTTGAGTGACTTGCTGTGGACGATGGCTCGTTGGCAAGAGGGCGTCTCACGGCCAGTCAAGAGCCTCTAAGCCGTCTGGCTCAAACAAGGTTCACTCACCTCCCTTAGAGTAGGGATATGCGTACTTCGTTTACTTCTGTCACGACACTGCCCGCCAAGATTGATGCCCTAGTAGTAGGTATTGCATCTTCGGGTGCGCTCCCGGCAGGTCTTGGATACACCCGCGCCGAGTTGTCGGCAATTGGCTTCGACGGTCGTTGTTGTCAAACCACGGTTATTCCAGCCAGTACAAAATCTCCAGTGCGAGTTTTAGTCGGTCTTGGTGAGATGAATGCTCTCAATGCGAACACCTTGCGTCTGGTAGCCGCAGCGGCAGCTCGTGCAAGTACTCGTTATGCAAAAGTGGCAACCACTTTGGTATCAGATGCACGAGGAAATGCCAAAGACAATGCACAGTCTGTAGTTGAAGGAATGGCGTTGGCGTTGCACCGTTATGTGGATCTTAAGAACGACAAAAGCTCATTGCCGACATTGACCTCTGTGGTGTTGGTTGCACGTGCATCTGGCGCACAGGTGAAGACAGGGATGGCAAACGGTATTGCAACAGCAACTGCAGTGTGTACCGCACGAGATTTTGCAAACACTCCACCATCACATTTGACAGCCTCGCAATTTGCAGTCCATGCAGAAGAAATTGCGCGCAAGAGCGGATTGAAGTCCACGGTCTATAACCGTGACCAACTTATTGCAATGGGATGTGGCGGTCTTGTAGGTGTGAATGCGGGAAGTGTTGAGC
Organism: Ilumatobacteraceae bacterium; assembly: GCA_032121425.1. Classification (GTDB taxonomy): domain Bacteria; phylum Actinomycetota; class Acidimicrobiia; order Acidimicrobiales; family Ilumatobacteraceae; genus UBA2093. The sequence continues at coordinate 24,361 of JAUMDU010000139.1, forward strand.
CACCGCGCATGGTGAAATTGGAATATCGCCCCACGGGCGCGCGCGGCCACGTGGTGTTGGTGGGTAAAGGCGTGATGTACGACTCAGGTGGTATCTCATTGAAGCCCAGCGATGCGAGCCATGCATCTATGAAAATGGATATGAGTGGCGCAGCCGCAGTTCTTTCCACGATGGGTGCATTACGCGCACTTAAAGTTAAGACCAAGGTCACCGCATTTTTGATGTGCACCGACAACCTTCCAAGTGGCAGTGCAATGAAACTTGGCGACGTTCTCACAATGCACAATGGCAAGACCGTAGAAATTCACAACACTGACGCAGAAGGTCGTTTGGTTCTCGCAGATGGTTTGAGTTTGGGAACACAATTGAAGCCCGATGCCATGATTGACATCGCGACCCTGACCGGTGCATGTATGGGCGCCTTGGGCAAAAAGATGGCTGGCGTTTTTGGTAACAACAGTGGCGTGGTGGACCAAATCAAACAAGCGAGTGCTCGTACTGATGAACTTGTTTGGGAACTTCCTTTGTTTGCCGATTACCGCAGGCTTCTTGATTCGAATGTGGCCGACATGCGCAACATTGGTGGACCATTGGCTGGCGCCACGACCGCTGCGCTTTTCCTTTCAGAATTCGTCGCTGATATTCCATGGGCACACCTCGATATTGCTGGTCCGATGGAAGCAGATGGAGATGATGGCTGGCTCAACCGCGGTGCGACTGCCTACGGAACACGTTTGCTGATTGATTTCTGTGCACAGTTCAAAAAGCCAGCAGCAACAAAAAAGAAGTAAATAAACCTTCTAATTCTGCAGCGCCATGAGATGTTCAGCTGCAGAACCGAGGTGATCATTCCATTCCTGTAGAGATTGTGGTTCCGTAAATGGAACAATCACAAACTTCGATGCACCTTTAGAGACGAAATTCTCAATAGATGCACGTAGTGCATCCCAGCCAGATGGGACCAGCACAGACACATCATCAAGATCTGGACGACGTGCTTTGAGTCCAGCGAGTAGATGTGGGGAAGTTGGACCTGGTGTGTAGGGAAGCAATACCCCAAAATGTTCTGGGTCTATTTCTCTGTTGTGTTCCTCTGCAATGCGTGTCACGGTCTGCCAACCTTGTGCAGCATCATCTGGTGTCACAAAAGAAGGTAACCATCCATCAGCCAGTCGACCGACACGACGCAGTTCGCTATCGGCAATTCCCCCTAACCACACTTCAGGTGGTTGTTGAATTGGCTTGGGCAACACGGTGACATTGTCGTAATGGAAGTGTTCACCGTGGAAAGTCACAGTCTCATCCATCCAACATGCTCGCATTATTTCCAACGCTTCATTGAAGATCTTTGCGCGCGTGCTTCTTTCCACACCGAAAGCTTGTTGTTCGTGAGGATCTGCAACACCAAGGCCAAATGCGGGCAATAGGCGCCCTTGCGACATGCGGTCCAGAGTTGCAAGTTCTTTGGCAAGAAGAATGGGGTTGCGACCAGGCAACACCATCACACTCATGCCAATCTTCAACTTCTTTGTGCGTGCAGCAGCCATTGACATAGCCACTACTGGGTCTGGGGCAGATCCGCTGATGCGTTCGCTGAGCCACAAACTGTCGAAATGAAGAGCCTCTAGGGTGTCAACTACGTCAAGGAAGACTGAGTCGTTGAGTTGTGTTCTCACTCCGAGGCCAAAACCAATGCGCACTTTCACTTTCCCATGCTGTCACAGATGGTCTCACGCTCTAGCCTCGGCGTATGTCTATTTCTGCTGATTTCGATCCCATTGCTCAGTTTCGCCTCGACGGAAAAGTGGCAATAGTGACAGGTGCATCATCTGGGCTTGGTGCCAGGTTTGCACGGGTTCTTCACGCTGCCGGCGCAACCGTAGTGATCACAGCACGGCGCCTTGATCGACTCCAAGATCTCTCTCGACAACTACCTCGTTCTTTCCCTATTGCGTGTGATGTGTCAGAAGCTGAACAACGCGAGAACTTAGTGGCCGATGTGATGCGTGAGTTTGGTCGCATTGATGTTTTGGTGAATAACGCAGGAATAGGAATCGTGACACCAGTGGAGCGCGAGTCATTGGAAGATTTCGAAAGTGTGTTGCAAGTGAACACCACAGCGGTGTGGCACCTGGCCAAGCTCTGTGGACAACACATGGTGGCCCAAGGTTCTGGATCGGTCATCAATGTAGCCAGTGTGTTGGGCCTTGTGGGCTCTACACCCATCAAGCAAGCGAACTATGTGGCAAGCAAGCACGCAGTGATTGGAATCACAAAAGAGTTGGGTTTGCAGTGGGCGCGCAAGGGTGTGCGTGTGAACTCGCTGTGCCCCGGTTGGTTCCTCACGGAGATGACCTCTGGAATGGAGTCAGATGAAGGCGCAAAGAAACTCATCGCGCAGAACTCACCCATTCCTCGCATGGGACACGAACACGAACTCGACGGCGCTTTGCTCTTTATGGCAAGTGATGCATCCACATTTATGACTGGTCAAGAAGTGGTTGTTGATGGTGGTTGGACCGCTCGATGACTCAACAGCCTGGTGCGTTGAGCGCGCGTGAGGTTCTTGCATCACCGGGAGTAAAACCTCTGATGGCGGCAAGCACGGTGCTGTACACCGGCGTGTTGTTGCAAGCCACCGCGTTGGGAAAGAACGTTTTTGATATCACAGGATCTGAATTAGATATTGGCTGGCTAGGTCTTGCCGAATTTGTTCCTGCTGCACTTTTGGTATTAATCACCGGAACAGTTGCCGATCGATTTAATCGCCGCATCGTGTCCATGCTTGCCCAAAGTGGGGAGATGTTCTGTTCGTTGTTGTTAATGCTCTATGCATTGACTGAACCAACATCGACTTTGCCAATCTTTGGCATTGTTGTGTTGTTTGGAGTCTTTCGTGGTTTTCTTGCACCTGCAATGCGTCCGATTGCCGCAATGATTGCCCCCGACGGCGGTTTGCCTCGAGTGATCGCTTTATATGGCGCGACCTGGACAGGAGCGGCCATTTTTGGGCCAGCGCTTGCGGGTTTTTTGTATTCAGTACATCCCGCTACGGCTTATGGTGCAGCAGCCGTATTGATTGGGATTGCAATCTCTTTGATGTCGCGAATTCACGTGGCATCAACACAAACACCCGGGGGTCCGCGACCCACTATTCGCGACGCCATCCAGGGTTTAGTTTTTATTCGTCGCACTCCAGTACTTCTTGCAGCAATCTCATTAGATCTGTTTGCTGTGTTGGCAGGTGGTGCGGTGGCATTGTTGCCAGTGATCGCTGAAGAACAACTCAATGTGGGCGATGTTGCCTATGGCTGGTTGCGCGCTGCCGGCGGAATTGGCGCAGCACTGACAGCGATACTTTTGTCTTTCCGTCCTGTGCGGT